>NZ_JBFUCQ010000006.1:0-497575 GCF_056405135.1 Devosia sp. P1_H9 | reverse complement strand
GGTCCCACGTTCTCGCGATGCGGCAGGGGATGCGCCCCGGCACTGGTGGCATAGGCCCAAAACCCCGGCCGGCCGGCGAGGCGTGAGCCTCATTCATTCGCGGACTACCGCTACGGGGCAAACGCCTCGCCGGTCCCGCTTCGTTCCCTCCCGGGAACGGCTCTTTGAAACCTCCGAAGCCCGGTGGGCTGTCGGATGCATCAGTGTGCCTCAGTCACTCCACCGCACCAGCCGTCATCCCGGCGAAAGCCGGGACCCACTGCTCAGACGGCTGGGTTGGTACGGGCCGCGCCGGTCTTTCGCGGCGAGGTGGCAAGGTCGGCGAGTTCCGAGCAATTGGAACGTGCTGTAACTGGGTCCCGGCTTTCGCCGGGATGACGGCCGGTGAGGGTGGAGCTTATGCAAGCGCCCGCAGTCTTCTACCCGCGCCCGCCCTCTTTCATGATGCGCGACTTATCGCGGTTCCAATCCCGATTGCGCTCGGTCTCGCGCTTGTCGAAGCTCTTCTTGCCCTTGCCGACGCCGATCAGCAGCTTCGCCCGGCCCTGCTCGTTGAAATAGAGCTTCATCGGCACGATGGTGTTGCCGGCACGCTCGACGTCCTGGCTCAGTCGGGCCAGGTCCTTCTTCTTCACCAGCAGTTTCCGCGGCCGCTTCTCCTCATGGTTGAAGCGGTTGGCCTGCAGGTATTCCGGGATATGCGCGTTGATCAGCCACAACTCACCGCGCTCCGGCGAGGCGTAGGCCTCGGTGATCTGGGCCTTGCCGATGCGCAGCGACTTCACCTCGGTGCCGGTCAGGACGATGCCGGCCTCGAGCGTGTCGGTGATCTCATAGTCATACCGGGCCCTGCGGTTCTCCGCGATCGGGCCGGTGACGATCATCGCCGGTTTGTTGGGTGTCTTTGCCATAGGGAGTTAGTTGGGGAGCAACCCCGCATGCGACAAGGCGAGATCGATCGCCTTCTCGTTGTCCCTCGACACCGGCACCACTGGCAGGCGGAACTCGTTCTGGCAGAGCCCGAGCTTGAAGGCCGCGTACTTCACGCCGCCGGGATTGTTCTCGAGGAACAGCGCGCGGTGCAGCGGCACCAGCTTGTCCTGGAGCGCCAGCGCCTCGGCGAAGTTGCCCTGCTGGCAGGCATTCTGGAACAGCGCGCTGAGCCGCGGCGCGACGTTCGACGTCACCGAAATGCAGCCGTGCCCGCCATGCGCGTTAAAGCCGAGCGCCGTCATGTCCTCGCCCGAGAGCAGGATGAAATCGGCGCCGAGCCGCATTCGCTGCATGCTGGCGCGTTCCATGTTCGCCGTGGCGTCCTTCACCCCGATGATGTTGGGATGAGCTTCGCGCAGGCGGACGATGGTGTCGACGCTCAGGTCGACCACGGTCCGGCCGGGGACGGAGTAGAGAACGATCGGCAGCGAGGTCGCCGAAGCCACGGCGGAGAAGTGCTGGAACATCCCCTCCTGGGTCGGCTTGTTGTAGTACGGCACGACCGAGAGCACCGCATCGGCGCCGACTTCCTCGGCAAAGCGGGCGAGCGACACTGCCTCCGCCGTCGAGTTCGAGCCCGCGCCGGCGATCACCGGAACGCGCTTGGCCGTCACCTCGACGCAGATTTCGATGACCCGGCGGTGCTCCTCGTGGCTGACGGTCGGGCTCTCGCCGGTGGTACCGACCGGTACAAGGCCGTGCGAACCCTCATTGATTTGCCAGTCGACGAAATGGCTGAAGGCTTTCTCGTCCAGCGCCCCGTTCGCGAACGGAGTGATGAGCGCTGTGATCGAGCCTCGCAACATTTCAGGCAATTCCTCGTCGGTATGGGCGCCGCCCCGGGCGGTCGCGGCTGTGATGAACGGCCAATCGACTACATCGCTGGCCAGAATGTGGCCACATCCCGATCATCGGGGAGCCACAGTCGCGCACCATAGTTTTTCTCGTGCGGCGCGACAAGCAAGCTGTCGACAGAGGGCGCGACGCACACCCACAAGGACCGAGTGGCTAACCAAAAGTTCACGGGCACCGTGCGAACCTATGGCTGCTGCAAGGGTGGGGGCACCTTGTTGGACGTGTACCGAGGACCAACAGGACGGTTACCATGGTCGTTGCGCGGGGCGCTCGTCGCCTAGCCGCCGCAGGTATTCTCGCCGTAGGCGTGATCGGCGCTGCATTGCTGCCGATCCTGTTGTCACGCGCCAATGACAAGCCCACCGCCGACGTCGTCGTGCCGGTTGCGCGCCATGCCCTGCAGCCCGCCGTTGAAGCGTCGCTGCTCGACCCCGTCACCACCGGCTCGATCGAAGCCAAGGTGCCCGCCGCCACCACCGACAGCTCGACCCCGTTCAAGCAGGCCCTCGAACTCCTCGCCGACGGCAAGCATGCCGACGCCTATGAGCTCGCCCGCAGCTTCACCAACACGGCCGAGCGTCACGCCATCCAGTGGGCCGCGATCTATAACGGCGAAGGCGATGTTCCCGCCGCCGCAGTTCAGAGCTTCATTGCCGACGCACCGGATTTCGCCACCGCCCCCGTGTTCAAGACCCGTCTCGAGCAGGCGCTGATCAGGGAAAAGGCCGACAACGCGACGCTAATCAAGCAGCTCGGCGGCGCCATGCCCACCACGCTGTCCGCGCAGATCGCTCTTGCCCAGGCCTATGTCGCCGATGGCCAGAAGGACCGCGCGGCGCGCATCGCCCGCGCTATCTGGACCGAGAACTTCCTCGACAAGGCCACCGAGGCCCGGGTGCTCGACAAGCTCGGCAGCCTCATCGATCGCGATGCGCACTGGGCCCGTGCCGTCCACCTGATGATGCACGACCGCGCCACCGGCGTCGAACGGCTGATCAAGTTCATGACCCCGGCGCAGAAGTCGCTGGCCCTCGCCCGCAACGCCGTTTCCCGCAACGCCAAGACCGCCAAGAAGCTGCTCGACGCGGTCGATCCGTCGATGCACTCGAACCCGGTCTACCTGTTCAGCCGCGCCCAGCGCGCCCGGCAGTTCGAACTGTGGGACGACGCCATCAAGTGGCTCGACAAGGCCAAGGGGGTCCCACCCGATTCCGAGGAATTCTGGTACGAACGCCGCACCCTGAGCCGCCAGCTGCTGGCGCTGGGCGAAGTGAAGCGGGCCTATCGCGCCGCCGACGGATATCGCGAAGGTCCGGACGGCCGGCTGGTGGAAGCGCATTTCCATGCCGGCTGGATCGCGCTGTCGTTCCTCCGCGACGCCAAGGCCGCCGCCCCGCACTTCGCGGCGATGGCCGAAAATGCGACCCTGCCCGACTCCGTCACCCAGGCCAACTACTGGCTGGGCCGTGCCCTGACGGCGCTCGGCGACGACAAGGGCGCCAAGGCCGCCTACGGCAGAGCCGCCGCGTACGGCACCATCTACTACGGCCAGCTAGCTCGCTCGGCGCTCGGCCTCAAGCCCGTCGAGATCCGCGACATGCCAGCCTGGAAGGAAGCCGAGGCCGGTTTCGAGAGCCGCGAGCTGGTGCGCGCGGTCCGCCTCCTTGCCGATAACGGCCACAAGGACATGGCGATCCCGCTACTCGACAGCTTTGCCCCCGGTCTCGAGGACGGCGCCAGCATGCTGCTCGCCGCCCGCCTGGCGCAGGCACTCGGCTCGCATCACGTGGCCATCGCCATCGCGGACGCTGCCGAACGCCGCGGCACGCCGCTGGATCTGTTCAACTTCCCCAAGGACGGCTTGCCCAGCACCAAGCTCGCCTCGATGGACCATGCCGCCATCTACGCGATCACCCGCCAGGAAAGCCGCTTCCAGGTCGACGCCATATCGTCAGCTGGCGCCCGCGGCCTCATGCAGCTGATGCCCGCTACCGCCAAGGAAACCGCAGGCAAGCTGGGGGTCAAATACTCAGCGAGCCGCCTCACCAGCGACGGCGAATACAATGCCCTGCTCGGCTCGACCTATCTCAAGGCGCAGCTCGAGCGCTTCGACGGCTCGCTCCTCCTCGCCGCGGCCGCCTACAACGCCGGCGCCGGCAATGCCCGCAAGTGGATCGCCACCTTCGGCGACCCGCGCTCGGATGCCATCGACCCGGTAGTCTGGGTGGAACTGATCCCGGTGCAGGAAACCCGCAAATACGTGCAGCGGGTGCTCGGCAACTACCTGGTCTACCGCGCGCGATTGGGCAAGGACGACCTCGGCATCGATAGCGCGCTCCGAAAGATCCCCGGCTAGCCACAGCAAGACGTGGAAGAGCTCACGGCCCTGCTTGGGGTGCCTCGAAAGTCTGCTATCTCTCTGTCGATGATGTTCTCCAGCCCGCGCACCACGCCCGAAGACTACCGCAGCTTTGCGACCCTGCCGGTGACACGCTACGCGGTCGGGCCGGCCGATGAGCTGATGGCGGTGCACGTCTCGGGTCGCCTCGCGACGGGACGCATCCCGCTGGTCTGCGTGCCCGGCTACCAGCGCAACATGACGGACTTCAGCGATTTCGCGAACCATTTCCACCGCGTATTCGGCGACGACTGGCCGGTGGTCTTGGTCGACCTCAAGGGGCGCGGCCGCTCCAGCGATCGCACGGACAAGTCCCGCTACATCTCGACCGTCGATGCGCTCGATCTGATCCAGGTCATGGCCGCCCTCGCCGTCGACGGAGGCATCTTTGTCGGCCATGGCTATGGCGGCCAAGTGGTGATGGCGCTCGCTGCGGAGCGCCCCAACCTGGTCGCAGGCGCCGTGCTGATCGACGCCGGCCCGGTCTCCGATCCGCGCGGCCTGGTTCGACTGCGCAACAACCTCAAGGATTTGCAGGGCAACCGCTCCGAGGCGGGTTTCCGCGCCATGTCTCGCCGCATGCTGGCGCCAGACTACCCGGCGGCTACGGAAGGGCTGCTGGATGTGCTGGCGGCTCGGACCCACTATCTCGACAAGCGCAACCGGGTCCACGCGCTCTTCGATCCGCACCTGATGGGCCTGCTCGAGGCGTTCGAGCACGACGATATCCTCGTGCCGCAGTGGAAGCTCTACGATGCCCTGGGAAGTGCGCCACTGATGCTGATGCGCACGCAGCTGACGGAGCAGGTACGGCGTGAGACGTTCGAAGAAATGCTGCGCCGCCGCCGTGATGCCGAGGGCTATGTGATTGAGGGGTCGGGATCCCCTGCCCTGCTCAACACGCCCGAAGATGTCGGGCCGATCGCCGAATTCGTGCGCCGGCTGGTCAAGCGGCGAGCCAAGGCGGCCTGAACCTACCGCCCTGCTGCTTTCTTTGAGGTGGCTGCGGCCACCGCAAGCTCCCGTGACTGCTCGCGCCAGTGCTCGCGGCCTATCCGCCCGGCAATGCCAAGATGCACCTCGATCCAGCCGGCGTTCTCATCGGTCAACTCCGCCACCTGATCGAAGTGGTACAGCCCCAGCCGATTCAGCGCCGTCTCGATGATCGGCAGGATACCGATGACATGAGTCAAATCGTCCTTCACGCCGTGTCGGGGAGCGGCGAGGCCGATTGGCTTGCCCGGCATCTCTTGCGGCTCGGATATGATCGCCGCGCTTACCGCCTGAGTGGCTGCGTCAACGGCAACGCCGGATGCAGCAACCGCTTCATCGCCGGACGTTTCCGGAAGCGCGGCTTTGCGTGCCCTGCCGGCGGTGCTCCGACGTGGCGACCAGTTGCCCTCGATAGCCCGCATAGCCGCCGCCTCATCATCCTCCGCAGCGGCATCCGGCGCGGCAGGCTCAGGGACTGGTTGTTCAACGGAAATGGGCGCAGCAGCCACCGGCTCGGGCTCGGACGGCTCGGCGGCAATCGGCGCAACAATCGTAGGCGCTGGCTCCGCCGTAGTCTCCGGGATCGCGGCGACGACGGCCTGTGCTTGCGTGCCCGGAATCTCAGGGACATCGGTAAGATCTTGGGCGACCACCACCTCCGGTTCCGCGACGGCATGGACCTGCTCGACCGGAGCTTCGACTTGAGGCTCCGGCTCCGCAGCCACCGAAGCGGACGGCTCTTCTGCCTTCTCGCCGACCTGCTTCTCAACCGGGAACGGGATCACGTCCGCCCCGGCACCGCTGGCTGTCTCCGTGCGCGCAGGCTCAGCCGCCACGTGCGGATGCGCAATCAGACGTCCGGACGTCGTGGCGCCAGCGGCACGCGCCGGCGCCATCTCTGCTACCGGCTTGGCAGCCTCGGAGCCGGGCAACGGTGCGAGCGTCGGCATCCTGATCGCCCGCAGAGGGGCCGCGCTACCGGGTTTGTCTCCGGCCAAGGCCAGCAACGCCTCGGTGAAATCGACCGCCGGGGTGTCAGCTGGTACGGCCGGGGCTGCTGGCTTCGACATCGGCTCGATTACGGGAGTAGCGACCAGTGCGGGTGCCGCCGCCTCGACGGGGGCGACGCCCACCACCGGCGATGGCACTGCCACCTTGGGGTGGGTCAGCCGCAGAACAGCCAATCGCGCAACGGAGCCGATGCTGGCGCCGAGCAGGAAGGCGACCAGCAGAAGCAACGCGATTTCAAGGATGTGGGCCGGATTCAGCATGCAGCTCAGCCCTTCCGTCCGCCGACAGACAGCCAGCCGGTACCCAGGCCGATCGCCCCCGCCCCGAGGACGAACGGCCAATACACTTCGAGCAGATAGATCAGCGAATCGAGGGTCATCGTGCGGCCGTTACTCGTCAGCGAGAGTGAAGGCGATGCGGCGGTTGGCCTGCTTGCCGGCGCGCGTCTCATTGCTGGCAATCGGCAGGCTCTCGCCATAGCCGATGGCATACAGGCGCTCGGGGCCAATACCGCGCAGAATCAGCGCATCGACCACGGCCTCGGCGCGCGAGACGGAGAGCGCCAGGTTCGCCTCATCATCGCCGTCGGCGTCGGTGTGTCCTTCGACGTTCACGGTCGCCTCCGGGCAGATGGCCAAATACCCCGCCAGCTCATCGACGGCCGGCAGCGATTGATCGGCGATCCGGGCGCTGCCCGACTGGAACAGGATGGCGTTGCGAGCGGCAAACGCTCCGACCTTCTCCTGGCAGACGGCGAGCGGCGGCAGCAGCGTGACGTTGGTCTCCCACTGGTCCAGCGTCGGCACAGCAGCCAGGGCACTGAGGGCAGCCTGCCGGTCCGCTTCGGTCTCGGCGCGTCCTGCGAACACCCACTTATCACCGTCCAGCCCGAACTCGCCGTCTGCGAGCAGCGCCAGTGCGCGGCTGCCGGCATCGGCGCTGCCGACGAAATCGGCGGGCAAGCCGCTACCGATAGTGAGAGCCTCAGACGGCTCCCCACCGGTGATCACCGCAAGGTGCCGGCGCATCGGCTCGGCTGGCACGGATCCGGTGAAGGTGATCGGCCCGCCGAGCGGCTTCTTGGCGTCGAATACGAAGTTGCGAACCGTCGGCGCAACCTCGGGCGTGGCCGGAACTGGCTCGGCTGCGGCGACGTCGGTCTCCGCCGGCGCCGCTTCGGGCTCCGGCTCTGCTGCGGGCGCTTGCTCAGCGGGAGCCGCTGCAATTTCGGCCTCGGGCGCCGGCTCTACCGCGACCTCGGGTTCCGCGGACTGCTCGGCCTCAGCAGGCGTCTCAGCGACCGCAGGCACCGGCTCGGCCACGGCGGGCTCGGGCAAAGCGGGCTGGGTCGGCTCGGCAAACGCCTGCTTCCATCCGGCACCACCGTTCGAGGTCGTCGCCAGGGCAGCCTTGGCAGCATCAAGGGCAGCAGTCGTCACCGGCTGGCCCGAAATCGACCACGTGCTCCCGTCATATTTGACCTCGCCGCTTTCGAGGCTCAGTAGCGCATCAAGCCCCGCCAGTGCATCGGCGATGAACCCCTCCGGCTCGCCCGAACCGACCAGCGTGGTGTCCTTGGCGACCTTGCCGGCGCGCACCGTCGCGAAGCTGCGCAGCTGCTCGGTTGGCACATAGCCGGACAGGGTGAAGCTGCCGTCGGCCGCCTTGACCGCCGACCAGACAAACGGCGCGACAACCGAAGCCGCATCCGCGGCCTGGATCGCCACATGCCAAGCCGAGATATCTGCTGCGCCACGGAGCGACTTCTCGATGCCGTGACGGTCGGCGGTGGTGGGAACTTTGCCGATCAGCGACCAGTTGCCGGCGGAAAGCGCGAAAGTTCCCTCGTCCATCGCCAGCAAGGCATCGAGCCCGCCTATCGCGGCGGGAATGAAACCTTCCGGCGCGCCGGCCCCAAGCGCGGTCCCATCGACGACGCTCGTGCCGGCATGGCCGGCGAGGTAGCGCTTTAGTTGTTCGGTCGGCACGAACCCTGCAAATGTGATGCTGCCGTTGGCCGACTTCTGGGCACGCCAGATGTAAGGATCCACAACCGGAAGCGCGGCAACATCCGCGGCCCCTGGCAGGTTGACGGTGTAGGTCCAGCCAGCGGCCCGCAAACCGGTGTCCGCGAAGGCCGACTCGGCCGCGAACGCCTTCTGCGGCGTATCCACTGCGCCGGTCAGGCTCCAGCTTGCCCCGTCGTAGCTGACCTTGCCGCTATCGAGCAGCGGCAGGACGCTGAGCGCCTTGAGCGCCGCCGCCTCGAAATCGGCGGGGTTACCGTCGGCGATGATCGTCGCATCTTTCGCTGAGGGCAATTTGCCGAGCAGCACCTTGCGAACAGCCGTGCTCGGGACATATCCCGTTAGAGAAAGCTGGCCATCGGCCGACTTCTCGGCCGCAAACGTGAAGGGCGTTGCGAGCGGCGGCTTGACGGTGGCCGTAGCCAGGATCAGCCCCTGTGGCGCCCCGAGCTCGAGCGTGGTTTCGATCGCCGTGAAATCCGCCACGGTCGCAGCCCGGCCTTCGAGCGTGATGATCGTGCCCTGGATCGCGGCATGACCCTCGCTCATTTGACGAAGCGCATTGATGACGAAATCGACGCCGGACTCGAACCGCTCGGGTGCTCCCCGTCCGAGATCGAGGCCAGCCGCATCGATGCCGTCTAGCGCCTCGAGCCGGTCACGCATGGCGGCGTCCGGGACAAACCCGTCCAGCACGATGCCACCGGCGCCGCGCTCGGCGCTGAGCCAATACTCCCCGACATGCGGCGGCCCCAGGTTGACCGTGGCGCCCGACGGGGTCATGGCCACACGCACCGCCTCCGCCGTAGCGGGGTCCGCTGGGGAGCCCGACAGCGCTGACGTAGAATCGGAGATTGTGGCGCTACCACTCTCCAGCTTCAGCAGATTCTCCAACAGCACCTTCGCCGATGGCGCGAACTCGGCCGGCGCCCCGGAGGCCAGGACGAGGCTGGTTGAGACGCCCATGCCCGACGGAACAAGCGCCTCCAGCTCCGCAACGAGCTGCTCGCTGGGTGTGGCACCCGACAGGGTAACGCGCCGCCCGTCATATTCCGCGCGCCACTCGAATGGCGACTGCAGTGCCGGCTGTACATCGCGGAACGACACGTTCACGGCGGGCGGCGCCGCCTTCGCGCCAACTTTCATGAGCGCGTCGTAGGCTTCGGCAGACTTCGCACGTCCAGTAATCGTAAGATCGAGGTCGGCCAGCGCCACCTCGCCTTCGTCGAGCTGCGTGGCATAGTCCAGAGCGTAGTCGACCGCGGCGATCCAACTCGCGCGATTTGGGGCTCCCGACATCAGCCGGGTCTTGTCGCGAGCACCCTCTCCCGCCGCGGCCAGGAGTTCGGTGCGCGCCTCTTCGTCGGGCAGACCGCCGGACAGGGTAATCGTGCCGGCTTCTACCGTGGCGATGAAAGGAAATGGGCTAACATACTCAGCTAACACGACATTCGAGGTGACCGCGCGGACGCCATGCACGGCGGCGACCCTCGCAACCACCTCGTCGATCATAGCCTGGGTGGTCGCCGTGCCGGTGAGTGTCGCATCGCGCATGTCGAAACTGATCTTGGCCCAGTCGTATTCGGGTGCGGCAATGACGGCTGCGGCGCGGGTGGCGAGATCCGGCGGGATGGCGCTGCCGCTCGTCGCGATGGCGGCGATCGTGCCGCCGATCACCGTGACGAAAGCTGGAACACCCCAGCGCAGGAAAATGCCGCTCATACCGCCCCCGGAAGAAGAATAATGCCGGCGCCATGCCGACGATGAGCCATAGCGTCAATCAGTGAATCGGAGAAGTGCGACAACGCCACTGACGATTTCCGAATGCTCAGATGAACGGATAATTGAGGCCAGATGAACGGGGGCTGACCACATTGTGAACGCCTCAAAAAGCAGAAAGGCCCGGCTGACGCCGGGCCTTTCCATTCCGATTGGGCCGTAAGGCTTACTCGAAGGTCTTCTTGAACTCGGACTCGATCTTGTAGCCGTCTTCCGAAGTGACGGTGCCCTTGATCGAGGAGGTGTAACCACCGCCCGGAGCCCAAGCCAGCTTGGCCGAACCGTAGAACAGATCGTCCACCGGGCCATCGCCGGTATCGTCGTTCAGGTAGCCAACTTCGCCGGTGAGGGTGATCGTCTCGGTAACCGCGGCAGCGACAGAAGCCGCAACCTGGTAGTTGTCGTCGTCGGCCACGTCTTCGTGGTACCAGCGAGCGCCGAGGTTCAGGGTCACGCCGTCGGTGACAGCGGCAGACAGCGACGCACCCGCACCGTAGTCGGTGCCCACGCCGTCATCAGCTGCTTCGAACGAGGCAGCGATCGTGAACATGTCGAACGTGGCCGAAGCCGACGCCAGCACGTTCCAGTAGTCCTCGAGAGCGGCCGGACGGTCGTCATCGTGACCGTAGGCACCAGCGAGCACGACCTTGAAGTTGTCGAACGTACCGGCAAAGCCAGCGTGCGCACCCCAAGCCTCGACGTCGCCATCGAGCACACCTTCAGCAGCAACGGTCAAGTGAGCCGAGATGCCTTCACCGGCATACGAAATCACACCAACAGCAGTGCCAGCACGCGACGCGACGCTGTTGTCGAGCTTTTCGAGACCAGCACCGATGGAGACGCCATTGCCGAGATCGGAAACGACCTGGATGACATGACCACCGTCGGCGAGATCGGCGCCCGCAGATTCACCCTTCCAGTTCACGCCGAGGTCAACCTTCTCGGAGTTGAACAGACCAAGCCAGTTCAGCGGCTCGTCGTCGCCCTTCTTCATGATCGAGCCCTTCTTGCCCGCCATGATGACAGTGGTGTCGCCGATCGAGACGTAGGCTTCATCGAGAACGACGCCGCCCGTATCAGAACTACCCGGGGACACGTCGACCTCGTTGTCGGTGCGCGCGTGGTCCACTTCCTTGAGCTTCAGGACGGCCTTGGCCGGACCAAAGTCGGAGTCGGCGGTAGCAACGAACTTGATCCAGGCGTCAAAGCGCGACTGCCAGTCGTTCGAACCGTTGCCCTCGGGAAGGTTGAAGTCGCCGGCCATCGTCTCGACGTCGACGCGGTAGCCCGGGAAGCCGAGGCGATAGTCACCCCAGGTGAACTTGTACTTCACTTCGCCGGTGATCTGCAGGCAGTTGGTGTCGGACGAGATCGTCAGACCCGACAGGCCCAGAGCGTCGCAAACGTCAAGCGACGTCAGAACGCCGAGATCGGCCGCGTAGGCACCGCCGGTCGAGAGACCCGCAACCGCCAAAGAACCCAGAAGAAGGCTCCTGATTTTCATTATTGACCTCCAAAGTCAGTCATTCGTTTTTGCCAGTTGCCCGGCGGTTTGTCGAAACGCGACCACACTCTTGTGTGTGTTGTCGTCGCGTTTGCGACCGACAAACGATCCCATGCATGGATTCGCATTACCCACTCTACGCAGGAGTTTGGGAGGCGCAATCGCAGAATGGCTGAATTGGGGCAGCGCCAAGGTGGTTGCAGACTGGCTGTTGCAGATTCAGCACAGCTTTGGAAACCAACCCTTAACTCTTATGAACCGGAGGCGCCGGGCGCAGTCCCCAGGCCCGGCGCGGAGAGGTTCGGAAGGGTCTCAACCCCAGAGCTGCGGACGAACCTCGCGCCACGCCGCCATGTGTTCGGCTCGATTGGCGGCGATGCGGTCGCGAGACCAGTCGCGGTATTGAGGCTCGGAACGCGCCTCGGCCATGCACGCGTCATTCCAGGGAAGCCCGCAGAATTCCAGCAGTTTGCGGATTTCGCCCTGGCGATCGAGCGACAGGTTGCCCAGGTCGATATCATAGATGCCGCCCGGGAAGCGTGCGTGCCAGCTATCCATCATCTCCCGGAAGGCAGCATGGTACGATTGGAGTTCATCCATATCGCTCGAGTACTCATACCCGTTGCCGGTCAGGTGCTTTTCGAAGATCGCGACGCTGTGGTCGGCGGGCGGCCGCACGCAGCGGATGATCCGGGCATAGGGCATGGCGAGACGGATGAAGCCGATGTGGCGGTAGTTTGACGGCATGGTGTCCACCACCGTCTTCCCCGGCGGCACGAGGCTCTGAGCCTCGCGCATGTAGGCGCGCCCGAGTTCGGTGAAGCGGTCGGGCGGGATATCAGCCACCGCCACGTCGGGCTGCTGGAGCAGAAGCTCGCGCACCAGCCGAGTCATGGTTGGCAGCTCCCCTGCTCCCGCCACCGACGGATGGCGAGAGAGAATCGTCTCGACCGTGGTCTTGCCGGCACGCGGCAGGCCAACGACGAAGATCGGCATCGCCTCGCGAAACCCGCCATTATTGTGTGGACCTGCCACGCCGTCGAACCGATCGACATCGCGCTTCAGGTCACCGATGGCCCGATCGAGCGAGAACGTGAGGCCCTGCCGGTTCATCCGGTTAGCTTCGGTGAACACGGTGATCGCTTGGTGGTGCTCGCCCAGGTCGCTGAGTGCCTTGCCGAGGCCAAAACCCGCAAACACGCGATCCTCAACCGGAGCGCTGTCGGCGTGAAAGAGGGCCTGCATGGCGTCTACAGAAGCGTCGTGCGTTTCGTGCCGAACGACATATGAGCGATGCAGGTGTGCCTCACCGAAGGCCGGGTTCAGGGCGATGGTCTGGTCGAAGCTCTCGACGGCGTCCTCGAGGCGGTTCTGATGATAGAGGGCACGGGCGCGCCGGAGGTGGAGCTGCGCGTCCTTCGGCTGGACGCGCAACGCGTCCTCGACCAGGCTCAGAGCTTCGCTTGCCCGCCCCTGGCCATCCAGCATGACGGCGAGGCCATTGATCGCGGCGCTGTAGTTCGGCCGCAGATGGACAGCGCGGCGGTAAGCGGATTCGGCGTCGAACAAATAGCCGGCGTCGCGCAGCGAGTTTGCGAGGTTGAAATGGAAGCCGGCCTCGTTCGGCTTCAGACGGACGGCGCGACGATAGACTGTCACCGCGTCGTCAAACCGGCCGAGGTTTCGGAAGGCCATGCCGAGATTGGAAAAGGCTTCGGCAAACTCGATGTTCTTCATAATGGCGCGTTGCAGCACATCGACAGCCTCGGCGCTCCGGCCGGCAGCATTCAGCGCGACGCCGAGGTTACCGAGATACTGCGCGTCATCGGGGCGGGCCTTTACGGCGCGCGAAATCCGCTCCACCGCGTCGGCCGCGCGTCCCTGTTGAAGATGGAACAGACCCAGCAGGTGGTTGGCCGCCGGCTGCTTCGAGTCGCGGGCCAGTACCTGCTCATAGAGCTTGGCAGCCTCGCCAGCGCGGCCGGACTGGTGCAGCGCCAGCCCCTTCTGCAGCAAATCCGAGATCGCCTGATTCTGCCCGCCTTTCGGCGAGGGCTGACGCGGTGAGGACATTGGGGGCCGTCTAGATGGTGGGCGGGTGTCGGCACATGGCTGCCTTGCCTATGCCGCAAGTAGTCGCCCATATGAGCGCAAACAAGGGCGGGTAACACTAAAATGACAGACGGCAAGGTGGCGGTGGTGACCGGCGCGACCTCGGGAATTGGGCGGGCGACGGCGATCGGGCTGGGGAAAGCCGGGTATCGGGTGGCGATTCTGGGGCGGCGCGAGGTGGAGCTGGCCGAGACAGCGCGGCTCAGCGGCGCCCGGTATAGCGGCACTTGCGACGTCACTGACCCCGCGGCGGTGCACCGCTACTTCACTGATCTCAAAGCGAAATTGGGTCGCGTCGATGTGGTGTTCAACAATGCCGGGCGGTTTGCGCCGCAAGCCAGCTTTGGGGATACCGACATCGGGACCTGGCAGGGCATGGTGGATGTGAACCTCAACGGGGCGTTCTATGTGGCCCGGGAGGCGTTCAGGGCTATGCGGGACCAGTCGCCGCAGGGTGGGCGGATCATCAACAACGGCTCGATTTCAGCCTACGCGCCGCGGCCGGGGGCTGCCGCCTACACCGCCACCAAGCATGCGATCACCGGGCTGACGAAGGCGATTTCGCTGGACGGACGGGCCTTTAGCATTGCTTGCGGGCAGATAGATATCGGCAATACGGCCACCGACATGACGGCCAGGATGACCACCGGATCGCTGCAGGCCAACGGCACGATGGAGCCGGAGCCGACGTTCGACGTGCAGCATGTGGTGGATGCGATTCTCTATATGGCCGGGCTGCCGCTCGAGGCGAATGTGCAGTTCATGACGGTGATGGCAACGACGATGCCTTATATCGGCCGCGGGTAAACCACGTTGATGAACGCTGGCTGAACGGAAATCGATGCTTTCGACTAGGCCGGGGGCGGTGAAAGTCTGGCGGTAGGTTGTGAACTTCTGCCGGTGGTGAGTTCTTGTGCCGACAGTCGCCCGTCGCTTCGCTCCGATCGCGCATCGCGAGCGATGCGATACCCCTCATCCGCCCACCCCTGTCCCTCCCCGCAAGGGGGAGGGACACGCTCGCATTCATATCTCAGGCCCGAACACCTTCTCGCCGCCGATCCAGGTTGAGTGGATCGTGAGATCATCCGTCAGTACGGCGAAGTCGGCTCGGGCGCCTTGGGTCAGGTGGCCGCGGTCGGCGGCGTGGATGGCGCGGGCGGGGTAGAGGCTGGCCATGCGGAGGGCTTCGTCGAGAGGGACGCCGATCGTTTCGTGCATGTACTTGACGGCGTTGATCATGGTCAGGTCAGCGCCGGCGAGGGTGCCGTCGGCGAGGCGGAGGGCGCCGTCCTTGCGATAGACGGTGCGGCCGGTGAGCTCGAACTCGGTCCAGTCCGTGCCGGTGATCGACATTGCGTCGGAGACGAGGAAGATCTGGCCCGGGGCGCGCTTTGAACGGAGCGCGATGCCGATCGATGTCGGGTGGACGTGGATGCCATCGGCGATGAGGCCGGCATCGAGGCCCGGCAGGTCGAGCACAGCGCCGACGACGCCCGGCTCGCGGTTGCCGATCTGGCTCTGAGCGTTGAACAGGTGCGTAGCCATCGACGCGCCGGCTTCGGCAGCGGCAGCGACCTGCACGTAGGTCGCGTCGGAATGGCCGATGCTGACGATGATGCCGGCTGCCGCGAGGCGGGAAATCTGTTCCGGACCAACGGTTTCGGCGGCGACGGTAATGAGAAGAGTCGGGAGCGCGCGCTTTGCGGCGAGCAGCCGCTGCAGGTCCGACTCGTCCATCGGGCGGATCAGGTTGGGATCATGGGCGCCCTTGCGCGCCACCGACAGATGCGGGCCCTCGAGGTGGAGGCCGAGGAAGCCGGGGACGTGCTGCTCGGTCGCGGCGGTGCCGGCGGCGATAACGGCTTCGTTCTTGGGCACGGTGTCGGTGATCAGCGTCGGCAGGCACGCGGTGCAGCCGAACTGCGTCAGGGTTGCGCAGATGGTGCGGATGGCATCGAGCGTCGGCGTATCGTTGAGCAGCGCGCCACCGGCTCCGTTGACCTGCAGGTCGAGGAAGCCGGGGACAAGCATCGCGCCGTCGACGGGGACGCGAATGGCGTCGGTGGGCGAGTCGGCGGCGATCAGGCCCTCGACCTCGCCGTCGGCGACAACCAGCGCCATGTGGTCGTGCCACTCGGCGCCGTCGAAGATGCGGGCTCCGGTGAAGGCTTGTTTGGTGGTCATTCGGCGATTCCTGACATTACGAACTCGACGGCTGGTGGCTGTGGACCCCCACCCCTGTCCCCTCCCCGCAAGGGGGAGGGAGACGAGCATCTGCTTCGGCGTGGACCTAGATCGTCTCGGTCACCTTCTTGAGGTGCGGCGGGCGGTCGGGGTCGAAGCCGCGGCGGCGGCTTAGGGCCTCGACGAAGCCATAGAAGCTGACGATCAGGGCCAGGGCGTCGGTGATGGCGTGGCCGGAGGCGGCGAACGGGAGGCGTTCGGCGTTGCGGGCGTTGATCGAGGTGATGAAGACGCGGGCGCCCTGCCCCGCCAGCCGCTCGGCGACCTCGGCGACAGACGCTTCGGCGGCGTCGCGGGCGGCGAGCGCCAGCACCGGGAAGTGGTGCTCCACGATGCGGGCCGGGCCGTGGATGACCTCGGCGGCGCTATAGGCCTCGGCGTGGATGCCACAGGTTTCCTTGAACTTCAGCGCCGCTTCGTTGGCGATGGCGAGTGCCGGGCCGCGACCCAGGACATAGAGCGACTGGTGCTTGTCGAGCGCGCCGAGCAGCGGTGACCAATCGCAGTGGACGGCCTCTTCGAGTACCTCAGGAAGTGATTCCAGAGCCGCGAGCAGCGCCTTGTCTTCCAACCAGTTTCCGACAAGGCCGAGGCCGGCGACGACCGAGGCGACGAAGGTCTTGGTGGCGGCGACGGATTTCTCTTCACCCGAGCGGAGCGCGATGGTCTGGTCGGACGCCTGCGCCAGTGGCGAATCCGGCGTGTTGGTCAGCGCGAAGGTGAGCGCGCCATTCCTCTTGGCCGACTGAGTCATGCCGACGATGTCGGGACTCTTGCCCGACTGGGAGATGGCGATGGCGGCTGTGCCCTTGAGCTTCAACTCGCGGCCGTAGATCGAGACGATCGAGGGACCGACGGAAGCGACCGGCACGCCGGCGAGCAACTCGATGGCGTACTTGAGGAACGACGAGGCGTGGTCGGAGGAACCGCGGGCGATGGTGACGATGGCCGTCGGGTCGGCGGCGCGGAGGGCCTTGCCGGCGGCGGCGAAATCGGCTTTGCCCTCGGAGAGCAGACGGGCGATGGCGGCCGGGGTCTCCTCCACTTCCTGGCGCATGTAGCTGGCGTTGGCGTCGGGTCTGGTCACGGTTCCACTCACGGCTTCGGGTTCACTTGCGGGGGGACTCCCCCACTCTCAATTCGGCGACGAAATCGTAGGTGTCGCCGCGATAGACCGAGCGCGTGAGTTCCACAACCTTTCCGGAGGGGAGGTAGGCGATACGCTCGATGTGGAGCGCGGCGGCGCCCACGGGGATTTCGAGGAGACGCGCGTCGGCTTCCTCGAGATTGGCGGCGCGGATGCGCTGTATGGCTCGGACCGGGCGGTTGCCGGTCTTGTCGAGATGAGAATAGAGCGACGAGCCGACCATGCCGGGATCGGGCAGCGTTTCCGACGAGAGGGCCGCCCGTTCGATTGCTAGCGGCATGTCGCCGGAGAGGCGGAGGCGCGCGACCCGGGCGACGCGCTCGCCGGGTGACAGGCCGAGGATCACGGTTTCGTCCGGCGATGGATCGTAAATGCCGCGATCGAGCCAGATGGCGCGGACGGCCATGCCGCGGCGCGCCATATCCTCGGTGAAGGAGGTGAGCTGGCTCAGCGACTGCTCGACACGGCTCTGCTGCGGAGCGACGAATGTGCCCGAGCCGTGGCGCTGGATCAGCACGCCGTCGCGCACCAGGTGCTGCACGGCCTTCCGCACGGTGACGCGGGAGACCTCGACCTTGGCGGCGAGATCGCGCTCGGATGGCAGCGCATCGCCGGGCTTGATGACGCCACGGGCGACGGCGTTCTCGATCCAGCGCTTCAGCTGCAGGTAAAGCGGCCCACCCTGCGGCAGGATGATGGTTTCGGCGCTGAAAATGGCGTTGCTGTTGCTGGTCAATTGCCTGTCCCGGACCGACCCAACGCTGATCGATCAGCGCCGAGCCCTTGGCGTCCCATAATCGTCGTATAATACCAATAAAAGACCATTTACCAAGCTGATTCTCGTAACCTCCGCAAGGTCAACCCCAAGAGCTGCAAGCTACTTCCCTGCCCACCTTGCCCAGCTGACTTCAACCCGTCGACTTTCGCAGGGTCTCGCTCGACAAGTGGTATGTTTTTGGCATTAATGGCGATCGCCAGACGATCCCACCACACGCAGGGCAGAAACAAATGACGGATATGCCCCAGTTGCTGGCCGGTGCAGCGATCGTCGACATCACGCCGCCTGCCGGGCTGATGATGTCGGGCTACGCCGCGCGGACAGAGCCGGCGACCGGCAGCCATGATCCGCTGACGGCGCGGGCCATCGCGGTCGGCGACACGGCCATCGTGGTGGTCGACGTGATCGGCCTGCACGAGGACAGCTGTGCGCGCATCCGGTCACGCTGCGTGCTGCCGGACGACCGGGTTTCGGTGATCGCTACGCATACCCATGGCGGGCCGGTGAGCATGGCTGGTCGCGGCGGGACGGACTTCGATGCGGGCTACCTGGCGCGGCTGGAGGACGGCTGCGTTGAGGCGATCGACCGGGCCGTCGCGGCGCAGCGGCCCGCTGTCCTCTCGGCTGGGGTTGGGGACAATCCCGGGATTGCGTTCAACCGGCGGCACGAAGGCGGGGTGATCGACCCGGCGGTGCCGGTGCTGCGGATCGATGGGGTGGATGGGCGGCCGATCGCCATTCTCACCTCGCATGCGTGCCACCCAGTGGTGCTGGCCGCATACAACCGGCAGTACACGGCCGACTTTCCACACTATGTGCGCGAGGCGCTGGAGGTGGCCGAGCCGGGTATCGTAGCGGTGTTCATGACCGGGTGTGCGGGCGATATCAGCACCGGGCACTCACCGCATTCGTCGATCAGCACAACGCCGACGCCGGATCGTACCTATGCCGAAGCAGAGCGGCTAGGCCGGCGGATCGCGGAGAGTGCCGCGGCGGCGAAGCTCATGCGGCTCGACGGGCCGGTTCACGCGGCGAGCGGGACGGTGAGCCTCGATCTTATGCGCAACGAGACGGCGCCCCTCCCGCAGCTGGCGGCGGAATGGCGGGCCAAAGCGAGGGAATCGGACCCCGCCTGGGCGACGCTCTACGACTGCTGGGCCGACTGGGCGCAGACGATTGCGTTGGAGCCTGCTTCGCCGTGGAGCGGGCGGGTGACGGTGCTGGACTGGGCTGGTGTGCGGCTCAGCTTCATGCCGGGCGAGATGTTCGCGCAATCGGCGCTGAACGTGCGCGGGAACGGCAAGCGGGTGCATTTCGTCAACAGCTTTGCCGATGGGGTGCCTGGGTATATTCCGCCGGCGGCCGAGTATCCGTTCGGGGGATACGAGGTGCTGGAGGCGCACCGGTATTATGGGATGCCGGCGGCCTTTGCGGCTGGATCGGCGGAGCGGATCGAGGGCTTGGCGGTGGAGCTGAATGCCGGGCTGGATGGCGTGAGATCGTGAGTCTGGCCGCCCCCTCCACCATGCTTCGCATAGTCCCCCTCCCCCGCCACGCGGGGGAGGATCGCCGAGATACCTGTGTTTGGAGCCAAGAGGAATGACTGTGCGTGTTCTCGTCGCCGGGTTGGGCAACATGGGGCGCAGTCATGCGCTGGCTTATCATCGGCATCCGGGGTTCGAGATTGTCGGGCTGGTGAACCGGCGGGCGCCGAAGCTCGAGTCGGAGCTGGCGGGTTACGCAGTGCGGCCGGACTTTGACGGAGCGCTGCGGGAGCTGAAGCCGGACCTGGTTTCGGTCAATACCTATACCGACACGCATGCCGACTACGCGGTGATGGCGCTGGAACAAGGCGCGCATGTGTTCGTAGAAAAGCCGCTGGCGATGACAGTGGCGGATGCCGAGCGGGTGGTTGCGGCCGCGCAGGCCAATGGGCGGAAGCTGGTGGTGGGCTATATCCTGCGGCATCACCCGAGCTGGATCCGCTTCATCGAGGAAGCGCGGAAGCTCGGCGGTCCCTATGCGTTCCGGCTGAACCTCAACCAGCAATCGAGCGGGGAGAACTGGCGGACGCACAAGACGCTGATGGAGACGACATCGCCGATCGTCGATTGCGGCGTGCACTATGTGGACGTGATGTGCCAGATCACCGATGCGCGGCCGGTCGAGGTGCGCGGCATGGGGGTGCGGCTGTCGGACGAGATTGCGCCGGACATGTACAACTATGGGGCGCTGCAGGTGCTGTTCGAGGATGGCTCGCGTGGCTGGTACGAGGCGGCTTGGGGACCGATGGTCTCGGAGACGGCGTTCTTCATCAAGGACGTGATGACCCCGAATGGCGCGGTGTCGATCGTCATGGAGCCGGGCGCGAAATCGGACGATCTCGATACGCATACCCGGACCGACCAGATCCGCGTGCACCGGGCGGAGCTGGGCGCCGATGGGGCATTTGCGCGGGCCGACGAGTACATCTCGATGCAGGGCGAGCCGCATCACGATGCGCTCTGCGCGCGGGAGCAGGATTATGTGTATCGTGCGATTGTCGAGAATATCGACCTCAGCCGGCACATGAACGATGCCGTGCAGTCGCTCCGGATTTGCATCGCGGCGGACGAAAGCATCCGGACGGGGCTCGCGGTAAAGCTGTAGGTCAGGTGGTCGTGACGGGTGCCTGGACCGGGTGGGCGGGTTTGCGCAGCCGGTGCCACAGAACGATGCCGAGCCAGGGCAACGCGACGCCGAAGGTGATGTAGACAAGCCAGGTCGCGGGCAGGTTGAACTTGGTGTAGACGCCGGTGATCTGCTCCCGCGTCATGAGGCCGGCCGCCACGAAGGCGAAGTTCACCAGGGCGAAGACGAACAGGTGGTGCATCATCACGTGTTTGCTGGTGGCGGCATAGCAGTAAAGCCAACAACGATTGGTAAGCGCCGACCCCACACATCAACAGAATCGCAAGCAACTGCTGGCACGTTGCAGCCCGCACGCACTCCAGTAGGAAGCGATGAGCGCATCTCTTGCAGAGGGCAGAACGGTGCTGGCTGAGCGGCCGGCGCGAGGGATTGCCGCTTACCGGCCGGACATCGACGGGCTGCGGGCGTTCGCCGTACTTGCTGTGATCGTGCATCACTTCGATCGCGACTTGCTGCCGAGCGGATTTCTCGGGGTCGACATCTTCTTCGTCATTTCCGGATACGTGATCAGCGGTTCGCTGGCTGCCCATGGCGGGGCCAACCTATCGGGGTTCCTGCGGGACTTTTATGTCCGGCGGGTGAAGCGGATCCTGCCCGCGCTCATCGCCTGCGTGTTGCTGACCGGTGTCCTTGTGCTTGCAGTCGACGCGAGCCCGATGAACTCGCTGAGTACCGGCGGCGCGGCGCTGTTCGGCATCTCCAACATCACGCTCGCGCTGGAAGAGACGGACTATTTCTCGCGATCGACGGACCTCAATGCCTTCGCTCAGACCTGGTCGCTGGGCGTGGAGGAGCAGTTCTATCTGGTCTTCCCGGTGCTGTTCTGGATCGGCTTGAAGTCAAGATGGGCTGGGACGCTGTATCCTGTCGCGATATTGCTGCTGTCCGCCGCCTCGCTGGCCGCATTCGTCGTTGGGACGAATTCTCCGGCGGCGAAGCTGACCTATTTTTCTATGCCGGCTCGGTTTTGGGAACTGGCGGCGGGTGCGCTGCTCTACGAATGGATGAGTAGCCGCAAGCAGGGCGCCGTCGAGGCGCCCGTGCCGCTGGCGCCGGTTTTTCTCGGGGCAGCGCTGGCGCTGCTGTTCGCGTCGCGCGACCACCAGGCGCTGGTGACGATCAGTGTGGTGGCTATCACCCTCGGGCTTCTGGCCTGCGTGCGTCCGGGCGGGAAGACCTACTCGGTGCTCTCCCACCCCGCGGTGGTCTATGTCGGCAAGATCTCGTACTCACTTTATCTCTGGCATTGGAGTGTCCTTAGCCTGAGCCGATGGGTCGTGGGCATCCATCCCTGGACCGTGCCCCTCCAGATCCTCGCCATCTTCCTGCTGTCGATGCTGTCGTACACGCTGATCGAACGGCCGCTGCGGCACGCGCCTTGGGGCGGAATGAAGTGGCGTACCGTCGGAGCCGGCCTTGTGGCCTCGGGTGTTTGCGCAACGCTGGTGCTGGGATTGCTGGTGGCGAGAAATACGCTTGGCATCGAGACGCTGGGAGCCAGAAACATACCTACAGCCTTCGTTGCGTTGGCGGGTTCCGGCACGCCTAACTGCGTCGTGGATGCCAAGAAGCGGCCGTTGACTGACGATATGTTCGAGCGGTGCACAGTACCGCCGACGGCGGCCGGACTGCCAACGATCTGGACACTGGGAGACAGCCACGCCGGCCATCTGCAGGGGCTGTTGCGCACCATGCACGAGAGGACCGGCGTCGGGGTTCACCTGATCGAGACGGTGGGTGTCAGCTTCCCGATGTCCCGCGGCGAGGAGTTCAAGCCGCGACAGCGCATCTACAATGAGATTCTCAAGCGGCTCCAGCCGGGAGACATCCTGCTGGTCTCGCGGCTGATGCTCAACAGGCAGGGCGAACATGCCCCGCTGCCTGGACTGAACCGATGGGTGGACGATGTAGGCGCCCTTGCGCAGCAGGTGGCGGTGCGCGGTGCGAAGGTCGTCGTGATGGGGCCGCCGCCAATGTTCGGCTTCGACGTGATCAATGCGTGCGTCCTGTTATCCCCCTGTGAGGTCAATCGGGAGCAACTTGCGGGACATGTGGACGAGGTCCTGGGCATGCTGCGACCGGCAGCGGCGGCTCACGACAACCTGTTTGTGTACGACAGCTTCGAGGTGCTTTGTCCGCCAGCGCAGGATGTTTGCTCGCCCAAGCGCGACGGGCTGGCTCTGTTCCGCGATAGGGACCACCTGAACGCGGTTGGTGCCGCGGCGCTCGCCGACGACTTCACCAGCTTTCTCGGCAAGAACCGCCTGCTTGTTGCCGGACAATCCGACGAACTGTGAGCAGCCGTGGGGAGCGGAACGCTGAGGGGCGATGGCTCGTTCTTCATGGGGAGGATGACATGCTGCTGTTGCGCGCCTTCACACTGCTCGTTTTGCTGTTTGGCGCAGTTCCGGCGCAAGCCGAAAGCTGGCGGCGTTATGTCCATCCTCAGCTTGGGTTCTCGGTTTCGCTGCCGATCGGTTTGTTCGAGGTGGACGAGAACGCGACGGATCGGTTGGAACTGTCGGAGGTGGGCGGCGAGGCTCAGCTCGACGTGTTCGGCGTGAAGAACCCGGAGGCGCTTTCGGCGGCGGAGTTCCGGGCAATGATGGAAACGGCGGACCCGTCGCGCCGCATCACCTATCGAGCGGGTGGTCGGTCGTGGTTTGTGCTTTCGGGCTATCTCGAGAATGAGACAGTGCCCACGATTTTTTACGCCAAATTCATGCTGAGCCGGGACGGAACGGCGGTTTCGGCTTTCGAGATCAGTTATCCGGAAGCTGAACGAGCGCGGTTCGACGACCTGGTCGAGCGCATCGAGGACAGCCTGACGTCGCCGCGCTAGCCACAATTGCCACATCGCCCTTGGTACTAGCGTTCCGTCGCCGGCCCCGTGCTAGCTTGCGGCCGCAAACACTCATTCATCATGGCGATTCATGCGCATTATCGATACGCACCTGCACCTCATTTATCCCGACAGATTCTCCTATCCGTGGCTCAGCGGGGCGCCAGCGATCGACAGGCCGTGGCATGTCGAGAGCTATTGGCAGGAAGCGGCGCCGCTTGGGATCGAGGCGGCGTTGCATATGGAGGTGGATGTCGCCGAGCCGCAGATCGCTGATGAGACCGAGTTCGTGCTGGGGCTCGACCGGGTGGTCGGGGCGATTGCCAGTGGACGGCCCGAGCATTCGGGGTTCGAGGCGCATCTCGAGAGGATGCAGGCGCTCGGCAGGGTGAAAGGCATCCGGCGTCTGCTGCAGGGGCAGCCGGCGGAGCTCAGCCAGACGCAGACGTTCATCGACAATGTGCGGCAGCTGCCACGCTACGGCATGGCCTTCGACATCTGCGTGAAGTCGCATGAGCTGATGCTGGCGCCGCCGCTGATCCAGGCGTGTCCCGGGACGCAGTTCGTGCTCGACCACTGCGGCAACCCCAAGATTGCCGAGGCGGAATGGGAGAGCTGGACCACGAGGCTCGAGCGGGTGGCCGAGCTGCCGAACGTGGTGTGCAAGGTTTCGGGGATTCTGGCCAACGTGGACGACACTTGGACGGTGGATACGATCCGGCCGTATGTCGAGTTCGTCATCGAAACGTTCGGCTGGGATCGCGTGGTGTGGGGGAGCGACCATCCTGTGGTGACGTTATTCGCGGACTTGACGAAGTGGGTGAACGCCACGACGGAGATCGTAAGCGGAGCGAGCGAGGCGGAACGCGAGAAGCTGTTCTGGCGAAACGCGGAGCGGGTCTACCGACTTTAACGGCTTACCCACTCGAACGTACTACTGTGATTTGACGTTCACTGCGGCAAGATGGTCCAGTGTTCGTCGAGGGGACTATGACGCCCAGCAGTCGACCGCCTGCCGACGCCGTACACCGGCGCCGCATTCTTATCGCAGCGTTGGTCCTGGTAGGCGCATGTCTTGTCGTCCTGACGCTGGTCGCGTCGATTTACGTGCCACTCGAGGATGACAGCGACATCGGGATCGGCCAGCAACAGACCGGCGCGCCGCAATAACTTACCGGTGAGCGTATGGGTCGACGCGCCGACCTGTAGTTTCCGGACTTTCGTCCGAACACAGCCCCTTGCTCGCCTCTCTCGCATCGTCTTTCCTGCGGCCAGGGAGGACTACAATCATGGCGGGGCAACCGCATTTCGTTATCGTGGGCGGCGGCACGGCGGGGTGGATCGCGGCCTTCATCATTCAGGACTCGATCAAGCGGCTGAAGCTCGATGCAAAGCTCAGCGTCGTCGAGTCCAGCAAGATCCCGACCGTGGGGGTGGGTGAGGCGACGACGGCCGCCTTCCACGTGTTCCTGACGCATTTCGGCATCGATATCTTCGAGTTCTTCAGGAAGACCGAGGCGACCTACAAGCTCGGCATCCGGCACGAGGACTGGCGGCGGAAGGGCTACACCTATTACGGGCCGATCGATGATCCGCACGCGGTCGTGAGGCCCCCGCCTGGAGCGCCGTCGGATTATCTCAACGTCTATGCCGTGTCGGTGAACGAGCCGGTGCAGGACATGCATCTGTTCGGGCCGCTCCTGAAGCAGAAGAAGGCGCCGTGGGCGCAGAAGGCGGACGGATCGCTGCAGCCGCTGGGACCGTTCCTGCCGGCCTATCACTTCGACCAGTCGCTGGTGGGGAAGTTCCTCAAGGAGAAGTCGCAGGGCGTCGAGATCGTCGACAACGTGCTGATGGGCGTCGAGCGGCATGGCGAGACCGGAGATGTCACGGCGCTGGTGTTCGAGGACGGACAGAAGCTCCAGGGCGATTTCTTCATCGACGCGACGGGGTTCCGGAAGCGCCTGATCGTCGGCGAGATGCAGGCGCCGTGGATTTCGTACCAGCACGAGCTGCCGGTGAACCGGGCCCTGCCCTTCTGGCTACCGGTGGAGCCGGGCGAGGAGATTGCCAACTACACCCGCGCCTGGGCGCAGGAAGCCGGGTGGATGTGGCAGATCCCAACGCAGTACCGGTATGGCTGCGGGTACGTGTACTCGGACGAGTTCCGGACGCCCGATGAGGCACATGCCGAGGTGGAGCGGGTGCTGGGCCGCAAGATCGAGGTGCGCGGCGACATCCAGTTCAAGATCGGGCGGCTCGAGAGGGCCTGGATCAACAATGTCGTGGCCGTGGGACTGAGCTCGAGCTTCCTCGAGCCGCTCGAGTCGACCTCGATCCACGGCACAATCGTCCAGATGATGATGTTCGCGGGGCAGTACCTGCGCGAGCCCGGAAAGATGACCCAGGCGCTGCGCGACGACTACAACAAGCGGGTCGGGCGGCAGGTCGATGACTTCCGCACGTTCGTCAACACGCACTACATGACCGAGCGGGACGACACGCCGTTCTGGCGCGAGGTGCGGGAGCACCGGATTCATCCGGAGACGAAGGAGCGGCTGGCGCGGTGGCGGACGGAAATGCCGCGGCGGGAGCATTTCCCGGACTATCTGTTCGGGCTGCCGCACGTAGAGACGCAACTGCACTATCCGGTGCTGGACGGGCTCGGGCTGCTCGATCCGGCGGTGGCGAAGGCGGAGATGGCGCGCGATCCGAAATTGCGGAAGTTCGCGCGGGAGACGCATGCGGGGCTGGTGAAGGAATACAAGCAGGCGGCCAGCAAGGCGCTGGGGCATGCGGAGTTTCTGGAGATTGTGCGCGGGATGGGTTGATGGGCACCGTGCCCTACACGGCCACTGGCCGTCACCCCGACGAAAGCCGGGATGACGGCCAGAGGGGTGGGCGAACGAGACCTACTTCAACTCGTAGTTCAGCTCGTAATGTACGGTCTTGTCGTGTTCGGCGGCGTAGCTGCCCTGCCCCGTGATGCCCTTCAACTCGCCGGTGCCGGAGCCTTCGACGATCTGCCATTTGCTGGCGGCGACGCCGTTGGTCCAGTCGCCGATTTCGTAGATGATGAACTGGCCGGCCTTGCCGTCGACCGTGCCGTCCATGACGAGGTAGCCGGAATAGTGGCAGGTCTCGGCGGTGGGATATTGCATCAGGTAGCGGCCGGGGCCGGTGGCTTCGATGGCGCCGTGCATGACGATGTCGATCTTCGCCTCGGTCGATTTCAGCGGGGCGGCTTCGTGATAGGGCTGTTCGTCCCAGTTGTTGTGCAGAATCGCGCCTTTGGCGGTGGTCATCGGGTGCTCCTTGGTTGGACCGGGAAGCTAGCGGAGCACAGCCCGCCGGGAATTGTAGTTTCGCGACAGAGGAGATCGACGGATGATCCTGCGGCAATGGTCGGCCCGCATCCGCACCGCGGACGAGGTGCGCTACGTGGCCTATATCGAGGAAACCGGCGGGGCTCATTACGCCGCGACTGAAGGCAATCTCGGCTTTCAGATCCTGACCAGCGCGGAGCCCGGCGGCCTCAGCACGGTGACTACGCTGAGCTGGTGGACCGATATCGAGGCGGTAAAGCGCTTTGCCGGCGAGGACTATCAGCGGGCTCAATACTACCCCGAGGACGACGAGTTCCTGGTGGAGCGGACGGAGTTCGTACAGCACCATGTGGTGCGGACGTCGCAGATGGGCGGCGTGAGCTGACGCGGCCCGAGATGC
Source organism: Devosia sp. P1_H9 (assembly GCF_056405135.1). Lineage (NCBI taxonomy): Bacteria > Pseudomonadati > Pseudomonadota > Alphaproteobacteria > Hyphomicrobiales > Devosiaceae > Devosia > Devosia sp. P1_H9. Next base: position 470,475 of record NZ_JBFUCQ010000006.1, on the reverse strand, counting down.
GACAGGACGATCCCAAGCCGATCGACCCGGCGGTGAAGCCGGCGCGTGGGCTGCTGCACAAAAAGACAAGTTTCGAGCATTTCAAGCTGACGCGGTTCGGGCCGTCGGAGGACCTGGCTGAGTGGATCGAGCATCACTGGATGGTGCTGTACGATCTCGGTGGGCGACCGCCCTACACACAGCGCAACCTCAGCCATCCGAACCAGCATGTGGTGGTCGACTCGCGTGGCGAGACCGGGATTTTCGGAGCGGCAACCGGGGTGTTCGAGACGACGCTCGACGGTTCGGGGCGTGTATTTGCGACGAAGTTCTGGCCGGGGGCGTTCCGGCCATTCTTCGGGCGGGCAGTGAGCTCCCTTGCAGATACCTACGTGCCGGTCGAGACGGTATTTGGTCGGACATCGGCCGAACTGGAGACGGAGTTGGAGGGGCTCAACGATCCGGTGGGGATGGCGGAGCGGATGGAGGAGATGTTCAGGGCGCAACTGCCGGAGCCGGACGAGAAGGCGGGGCTGGCGCGACGGATCGTGAGGTTTGCCGAAGCGAACCTGGAGCTGGTCTCGGCGGGTGAATTGGCGCAGGCGTTCGGGCTGGGGCTGCGGGCGCTGCAGCGGCTATTCGACGAGTATGTCGGGGTGTCGCCGAAGTGGGTGATCGACCGTTATCGGATGCTCGAGGCGGTGGAGACGCTGAACGCCGGGGCGCCGGACAGCTTGACGGAGCTGGCCCACCGGCTTGGGTATTTCGATCAGGCAGCGTTCAACCATGCGTTCGAGAAGCTGACGGGGGCGGCGCCGGGGGCGTTCATCGCGCGACAGGAAGGATCATCATGACTTCGCCGCTCGACAGCTGGCTGTTCTGGGCACTGCTCTCGGCGGTGTTCGCCGCGATGACGGCGATCTTCGCCAAGATCGGCATCGAGAACATCGACAGCGATTTCGCCACGCTGATCCGCACCGCGGTGATCATCGTGGTGCTGACGGGGATCGTGCTGGCGCTGGGCAAGTTCCAGCCGCTCGATACGATATCGGGTAAGACGTGGCTGTTCCTGGTGCTGTCGGGGCTGGCGACCGGAGCTTCGTGGCTCGCCTATTTCCGGGCGCTGAAGCTTGGGAAGGCAGCGGAGGTGGCGCCGATCGACAAGCTCAGCGTGGTGCTGGTGGCGATCTTCGGGGTGTTGTTCCTCGGCGAGAAGCTGACGGTGCAGAGCTGGGTAGGCGTGGGGTTGATCGCGGTTGGGGCGGTGACGCTGGCTTGGAAAATCTAGAGGAACCGCAGTCCTCGCGAAGACCGGTGCGGGATGCGTACCCAAACCTCTATCCCCTCCCCGCAAGGGGGAGGAGACCAAAACACTATCGTCGCTACTACTTCGCCAAACCTAGTGCTGGCTGTGCATGCCGCCGGGTTCGGAGATTTCGTGCAGGGCGCGGGCGCTGACCTGGCCGCTGTCGGCGAGGGCGACGTCGCCGAGCGAGATCATGCCGATGAGGCGCTTCTCGCGGCTGAGAACCGGCAGGCGGCGGACCTTGAACTCGGCCATCTGGTCGGAGACATCGCTGATCTCCTCGTCCTCGTAGCACCAACGCGGACTGGAGCTCATGACCTGCCGGACCTTGGTTTCCGGGCCCATGCCCTCGGCGATCGCCCGGATGCAGATATCGCGGTCGGTGATCATGCCGACGAGGCGATCGTTCTCGCCTACCGGCAGTGCGCCGGCATCGATTTCACGCATGGTGCGCGCGACGGAGCGGATGGTGTCATCGGGCGAGCAAAGCTCGACGTCGGTGCTCATGCATTCGCTGACTTTCATGGTGCTTCTCCCCGTTCACGGAGGGCGACCGGTCGCCGCCCCATCGAAAAAGGAAACCCGCGGTGACGCCCGCGGGTTCAGTCAGGGAGGAGAAATAGTTTTGCTTTGGTGGTGGACGGGACGTTGGGTCGCCCCTGCACCGGATTCGCCGATCCCCTTCCCCACCACGCGGGGGAGGATCCAGGCCGGTGCTTTGGGTTTACGCCACGCGCTGCTTCTTGGCCGGGCGCGCCCATTCCGGGAGCCAGTCGCCGTGGGCGGCGAGGAGGTCGTCGGTGAGGTTCCATATCTGCTCAAGGTCGAGTTCGGCAGCGGTATGGGGATCCATCATCGCGGCGTGATAGATGTGCTCCTTGTTCTCGGTCATCAGCGCGGCAACGGTCAGTTCCTGAACGTTGATGTTGGTGCGGATGAGAGCCGTGAGCTGGGGCGGCAGGTCGCCGATATAGGTCGGCTGGATGCCCGAGCTATCGACGAGGCACGGGACCTCGACGGCGGCGTTGTAGGGCAGATTGGTGATGACGCCGTTGTTGCGCACGTTCCCGTAGATGACGCCGGGCTCGCCGGTCCAGACCGAGTTGACGATCTCCGACGCATACTCCTTGGACTGCTTGACCTCGATGGTGTTGGCCTTGCGGTACTCCTCGGAGGTGGTCTTCCACTTGGCGATCTGCTCGACGCAGCGCTTGGGGTACTCATCGAGCGGGATGCCGAACTTCTCAATGATGTCCTCGCGGCCTTCCTTGATGAAGTACGGGGTGTACTCGGCGAAGTGCTCCGAGCTCTCGGTGACGAAGTAGCCGAGGCGGGTCAGCATCTCGTAGCGCACCTTGTTGGGGCAGCGCGGATTCCAGGTCGGCTTGGGCGCCCTGCCCTCGCGATAGGCGCGAACGAGATCCGGGTAGAGATCGCGATAGGAGCCGTCGGCCTGGCGGTGCTCGAACTTCAGGTAGAAGGCCATGTGGTTGATACCGGCCGAGCGGTAGCGGATTTCGGAGTACGGGATATCGAGATCGTGGGCCAATTCCATCGCGGTGCCCTGCACCGAGTGGCAAAGGCCGACCTGCTTGATGGTCGGGTACTTCTCGGCGATGGCCCAGGTGTTGATGGCCATCGGGTTGACGTACTGCAGCATCACCGCCTCGGGGGCGACTTCGAGCATGTCCTCGCAGATCGACCAGAGGTGCGGCACGGTGCGCAGACCGCGCATGATGCCGCCGACGCCGAGGGTATCGGCGATGGTCTGGCGCAGATTGTACTTCTTGGGGACCTCGAAATCGACGACGGTCGAGGGCTCATAGCCGCCGATCTGGAAGCAGACGACGACGAAATTGGTGCCGTCGAGGGCTTCGCGCTGGTTCGAATAGGTGGTGACCGTGGCGGGGACGCCGAGGGTGTTCACCAGCTTGCCGGCGATGATGGCGCTTTCTTCGAGGCGCTGCGGATTGATGTCCATCAGGCGGATCTCGGCGCCGGTCAACGCCTCGCGCTGCAGGATGTCGCCGACAATGTTCTTCATGAACACGGACGAGCCGGCGCCGATGAAGGTGATCTTTGGGTTGGCCATGAAATGAGTCTCCGTAAGGCTGTCGGCGGGCTAGGCCGCGATTTCAAACGCGGCCCTAACGAGCCGCGAGGTGTATTCGGTTTGCGGGTTTTCGAGCACCTGGCTCACCGGCCCCTCTTCGACGATCTTGCCGTACTGCATGACCATCACCCTGTGGCAGAGGGCTTTGACGACCTTGAGGTCGTGCGAAATGAAGAGGTAGCTCAAACCCTTCTCGTCCTGCAGCTTGCGCAGCAGCTCGATGATCTGGGCCTGCACCGAAAGGTCGAGTGCCGAAGTCGGCTCGTCGAGCAGGATGAACTCGGGCTCAAGCGCGATGGCCCGGGCGATGGCGAGGCGCTGGCGCTGGCCGCCCGAGAACTCATGCGGGAAGCGGTTGAGAATGGTGTCGGGCATTCCGGCATCGCGCAGGGCCTGACGGACGCGTTCGCCGCGCTCGCGGCTGTTGCCGCCGAGGTTGTTGACGATCAACCCTTCCTCGATGATCTGGCGCACCGACATGCGGGGGTTCAGCGAAGCGAAGGGGTCCTGGAAGACGATCTGCATGCGGGATCGCAGCGGGCGCATGGCCTGCCGATCCTTGGTGTCGATCCGCTCGCCATCGAACAGGATCTCGCCGCCCTGGTTGGCGATGAGGCGGATGAGGGCCTGGCCGAAGGTGGTCTTGCCCGAGCCGGATTCGCCGACGAGGCCGAGGGTCTCGTGCTTTTTCAAGTTGAGCGAGAGCTCGTCGACGGCGACCAGCTCGAAGAAATCGGGATTGAAGAAGCCGCCGCGCTTGAGCGTGAAGGCGACCTTCACGTCCTTGCCTTCGAGCACGGTCGGGGAGTTGGCCTCGATCGGTTTCGCCGCGCCCTTCGGCTCGGAGGCGAGCAGGTGCTTGGTGTAGCTGTGGCGCGGATTGGCGAACAGCGCCTCGGTGGTGTTGTGCTCCTGCACCCGGCCGTTCTGCATGACATAGACGTAGTCGGAGAACTGTTTGACGATCGTCAGGTCGTGGGTGATCAGGATCACCGCCATGCCGTACTTCGACTTCAGATCCTTGATCAGATTGAGGATCTGGGCCTGCACGGTAACGTCGAGCGCGGTGGTCGGCTCGTCGGCGATCAGCACGTCGGGGCGATTGGCGAGTGCCATGGCGATCATGACGCGCTGGCGCTGGCCGCCCGAGAGCTGGTGCGGATACTGGCGGAGGCGCGCGCCGGGCTCGGGGATCTGCACCTCCTCGAGCAGCGCGCGGGCGCGGTCCATGGCTTCGCGACGGCTGATGCGGTTGTGCAGGTGGAGGATTTCGCAGAGCTGCTGGCCGATGGTGTAGACCGGGTTCAGCGAGCTCATCGGCTCCTGGAAGATCATCGACAGGTCGTTGCCGCGCAGCTTGCGCATCTGCGGATCGCTGAGGCTGACGATGTCCTTGCCGCCGAGGCTGATGCGGGTCTGCTTGCCGATCTTGGCGCGCCGGGTCAGGAGGCGCATGACGGTGCGGGCGGTGACGGATTTGCCCGAGCCGCTTTCTCCGACCAGCGCGATGGTCTCACCCTTGTGGAGCTGGAAGGAGACGTCGCGGACGGCGTTGACGATGCCGCCCTCGACCTTGAAGTCGACGGCGATGTTGCGGGCATCGAGGATCAACTCGCGGCCGTGGCTGCCGAGGTCATAGCGCTCAGGGGGAGCGAGATCGACGTTCGAGGTGTTGCTCATGGCCATACTCAATAGGGGTCGATCGCGTCGCGCAGGCCATCGCCCAGCGCGTTGAAGGCGAAGACCGTAATCAGGACGAAGACGACGGGGCTGAGGATCCAGGGATAGGAGCCGATCACCGAGAAGGTGCCGGTGTCCTGCAGCATCAGGCCCCAGGAGATCAGCGGCGGCTTCACGGCGAAGCCGAGGAAGCCGAGGAAGCTCTCGAGCAGCACCACGCTGGGGATCGCGATGGTGACCGCGACGATCAGGTGGCTGGAGACGTTAGGCAGGATATGCCGGCCGATGATCCGCATGTCGGAGGAGCCGACGGCAATGGCGGCGCGGACGTATTCGATACGGGCCAGCGCCAGGGTCTTGGAGCGGACTTCACGGCTGAGCTGGGCCCAGCCGAGCGCCGCCATGACCCCGATGACGAAGGCGATAAAGACGTTGGACGGGGCCGTCACCGGGATCAGCGAGGTGAGTGCGAGGTAGAGCGGGAGCTGAGGGAAGGCCAGCACCAGTTCGACGAAGCGTTGCACCCAGGTATCGAGCTTGCCGCCGAGATAGCCGGAGGCAATACCGACGAACGTGCCGAGCGTCGTGGTCAGGAGCACCACCACCAGCGCGATGGTCAGCGAAATCTGGGAGCCGACGATGCCGCGCGAAAGAATGTCGCGACCGAACTTGTCGGTGCCGAGGAAGTGGATGGGGCGACCATCGACGGCGCCGAAGAAGTGGATATCGGTCGGGATCAGGCCGAGCAGGTTGTAGCGGTGGCCTTTGACGAAGAAGCCGAGCGCCGTGGGATTGGTCTTGTCCGGGCCGGTCATCGGCTGGAAGGTGACCGGATCGAACTCGCCGGTCTCGATGATCGGGTAGACGAACGGGATCGGGCTGAAGCTGCCATCGGGCGCACTGAACTCGACATGGTCGGGTGGTGCGAAACCGATCTCGGCCCGCTTGGGGTCCATCGGGGCGAAGAAATCGCCGAAGATAGCCATCAACAGCAGCGCCACGGTCAGGGTCAGGCCCATCATCCCCATGGTAGAGCGGCGGAAGCGACGCCAGACCAGCGTGATGTAGGTCTCGTTGCCATGGGCGAAACGGGCGGCGATGACCGGCTCTGCCGGCGGCGTGACGGCGGGAGGGGTGACGGTATCGGCCAGGATGGGTTTGTGGGTGATATCGGTCATTCGCGGTTCTCCCCGCCGAGCCGTACGCGCGGATCGACCGCAGCGAGCAGCAGATCAGACAGGATGTTGCCCACCATCAGGGTGACGGCCAGCACGAGGACGAAGGTGGCGGTGACGTACACGTCGCCCACGGCCATCGAGCCGGTGATCGCCGGGCCGACGGTGGCGAGGCCGAAGACGATGGCAACTTCAATTTCGCCGGTGAGCATATAGGGCAGCGCCACGCCCTGGTAGGCGATAAGCGGATGCAGGGCATTGGGGACGGCATGCTTCATGATCACCGCGCCTTCAGACATGCCCTTGGCTCGCGCCGTCTCGACATATTGCGAGTTCAGCACATCGAGCAGATTGGCGCGCATGACGCGCATGTTGTAGGCGAGCCCGCCGAAGGTGGCGATAAAGACCACCGGCCAGACGTGCGAGACGAGGTTGACGAATTTGTCCCAACTCCACGGCGCGCCGCCGTATCTCGACGAGAAGAAGCTGCCGATCTCCTGCACGTTCAGCTTGAAGGCGAGGATGTAGATGATGATCAGCGCCAGGAGGAAGCGTGGCACGGTCATGCCGAGGAACGAGATGATGCCGAAGGCGGTATCGACCCAGCTATATTGTCGCGTGGCTGCGATGATGCCCATGCCGATGCCGATGACAGACGCGAACAGGTGACAGGTCAGCGCTAGCATAATGGTGCGCGGCAGGCGCTCGGCCACAACGTCGCCGACCGGCTTGTTGTAATACAGCGAGTGGCCGAAATCGAAGCGGGTGACGATGCCGCCCATCCAGTTGATGTACTGGACCGGGAGCGGGTCGTTGAGACCGTTCTGCTCGCGGTAGATCTCCGCCTGCTTTTCAGCCTCTTCCATCGTAGCGCCACCCTGATTGATCAGCATGGAGCGGATGTAGTCGCCGTAGTCGCCCGGCGGGGCCTGGATGATGGCGAAGGTGACGATGCTCAGCACGAGAAGGATCGGCACGGCTGCCAGTATCCGCATCACCAGGAAGCGCAGCAATTGCAGCATGTTCGAAACTCCTAAGGCCGGGCCAGCCTCCACTTCGTGAGGCGGGAGGTGGCGAGGGAGCCAGAGCCCCCTCGCTTTTGGTCTGCAGTTGCGGGCGTTACAAGGATTCCGCGCCGGCAGAACCAGGGGCACCCGGGAGGGTGTCAGGATGCAGCTCGTAAGCCTGCTGCTTGTCAGCCGGAACGTAGACGCGCTCGCGGATGATGTTGTCTTCAGCCCAGTTGAACATGAAGATCGGAGCACCCGGCGGGATGTTGGCGAAGCGCTTGTTGATGATGAGCGCACCAGGGTACTGCGTCAGGCCGATACCGAAGAGGTTCTCGGTATAGATCTTCTGGTACGTCTTCATCAGATCGAGGCGCTTGGCGGAATCATCGGTAGCGATGAACGCGTTGACGGTGTCGACCAGGTCCTTCTCCCACGGCAGCAGATCCAGCGTGCCGTCAGTGCCGGCGCGGTGCGAACCGCTAACCTGCGGACCAGTCGGCGCGAGCGCCGTCGTATTCTGGACCACGGAAATCAGTTCCGACCCGTTACGGGCAACACGCCAGTCGAACTTGCCCGACTGGTAGGTCGCATCGTGCTGCGTACCGGTCAGGAAGTTGGCGATGACACGGATGCCAAGCGGCTCCATCATCGCGATGACGCCTTCCGCCAGGTTCTTGTCGGTCTGGTAGTCGGCGTTGGCGAGCAGCGTGATCTCGACGTCGCCACCACCAGCGGTGCCAGCGGGGAAGTTCACGACGCCGTTGCCGTCCGTATCGACGAGGCCGGCCTTGGCCAGCAGTTCCTTCGCAGACTCGAGCGAGTACGGGTAGTACACGGTCGAGTCCTTGTCGTAGTACGTCGTGCCGGCATAGAGGCCGCCCGGGTAGATGGCGGTGAACGGGCCCTTCACCAGAGCTTCGCCCAGACGCTGCCGATCAATCGCGTAGGTGACCGCCTTGCGGAAGTCTTCGTTGCGGTTGAGCTCGCGGACCGCCTGCTGACGCGCATCCGGTTCGCCCCAGCCATTGCCAGAGAGGTTCGGATAGAGCGTGTAGCCGATGGTGCGGGCACCGAAGGCAAGACGGGCGGGAGCGTTGGGATCGGCCGAACGCTTCAGCGCCTCGACATAGCTTTCAGCCTGTTCGAGGTTGGAGAAGTCGCCGGTGCCGGCCACTGCCTGCACGTCACGGTCGGCCCAGGTGCTCAGGCGATACTGGACTTCATTGAGGTAGGGCAGCTGGTTGCCCTGGTCGTCGACTTTCCAGTAGTACGGGTTGCGGCGCAGGACGACGATGTCGTCAGGCCGGTATTCGACCGGAACCCAGGCGCCCATCACCGGGATGTTCATGTACTCGGGCTTGATGGCGTTCTTGTACTCGTCGTACGTGGCGCCGGCCTTATATTTCGGATGCAGCGGCTTGAAGATGTGCGCCGGGCCGGGGCAGAAGTTGCCGTAGGCCATCTGGTACAGGTACTGGCGCGGGAACGCTTCCTTGAAGGTCCAGACCAGCGTGTACTTGTCGGGGGCCTCGAGCGTGGTGCCCTCACCGAACATTTCCGGCGATGCGCCGTTGAGCGGCGTCACGTTCGGGTCGACGACATTGTCTTCCCAGTAGAACATGGCGTCTTCCGAGGTGAACTCGACACCATCCGACCACTTGGCGCCTTCGACGAGGTGCATGGTCAGCTTGTGGCCGTCTTCGCTCCATTCCCAGCTCTTGGCGAGGTTGGGCATGGGCGCCAGGTCTTCGGCCTTGACCTCATACAGCAGCGCCGTACGCGTCAGGCACTCCATCGTGCCGATATCGATGCCGCCCCAGCCCTGCGACTGGCCGGCCATATAGTTCCAGCCTTCCGGCCGGCCGCCGATCACATGGCGCATGACGTCGCCATAGACGCCGATGCCGTCGGGCATGTTGGCCGACTTGAAGACCATCGGCTCCTTGGGCAGGCGATCGACCAGCGGCGGCAGTTTGCCTGCAGCCTCGAAGGCCTTCACATACTCCGGCTCGTTGTAAGCCGGCAGCGCCTTGTACTCATAGATGTCGTTGATGCCGACGAAGTTGGGCGTACCCTGTGCATCGAACTTCGGCGGATCGGGCGGCGTGGTCGGCGGTACGATCTGAGCCTGCGCAGCGATAATCGAGACGCCAAGCAGAAGCCCTGCCCCGCCAAGGGCAAATAGGTGTTTACGCATGTTTCCTCCCTAGGCTGAAGACTGGCGCAACACGCACCCAGCGGAGGGCCTCCAACCCGCCGCCACTTGTCCCAGCCTCGAAATCGTAGACCTTGCGCTGGACCGAACAATCCGATTATCTGAATGAGTATTTCCGGTTTTTACAGATTGCGTCGGAGCGATGACCGAGCAGCCCCAGCACTTTTCGCCAAACAAGCCACGGGAGAAGGCGACCGCCCCGGTGCCGCGGCCTGACCGGCGATTTTATGCGCAGATGCAAGCCTTTGGCCGGTTCGGTATCCGCTGGTTCGACCCGCAGATCATGCCGGAGGAGCACTTCCACGGACATATTGAGCTCAATTGGCTGACCGCCGGCAGCATGGATTACGTCATCGACGGGCGACCGCTCAAAATCCCACCGGAGCGGCTGGTGCTGTTCTGGGCCGGCATCCCGCACCAGACGGTCGGGCTGGATACGGGGCCTCACGCCGACAGTCGCCAGTGTAATGTATACCTGCCGCTCGACAGCTTCCTGCACATGCCCAACCTCGGAAAGCTGACCGAAACCATGATGGGCGGCGGCGTGGTGATGCTCCCCCCCGAGACGATCGGCGACGATACGCTGCGACGCTGGTACCACGACTATCGCTCGGGCGATGCGGAGCGGACCGACATCCTCAAGGAAGAGATCGCGCTGATGCTGCGCCGCGCTGCGGTGACCGGCTGGGACGTACTGATGGAGCCGTGGATCGAGAGCGTCGGATCGTCGACCCGCGCAGCCTCGCCGCTGCGCTACGTGGTGGCGATGATCCGGCACATCCTCGAGAATCTCTCGGAGCCGCTACGGGCGGAGGACGTGGCGAAGGTCGTGGGGCTGCACCCGAACTATGCGCTCAATCTGTTCACCGAGGTGATGCGGGTGCCGATGCACAAGTTCGTGGTGCGGATGCGGCTGATCCGGGCGCGTTCGCTGCTGTTCGAGGGGAGCCTGTCGATCGAGAACGTGGCGTTCGAGAGCGGGTTCACGGCGCTCAGCCAGTTCTACGTGCAGTTCCGGAACGCCTATGGACTGACGCCGCGGCAGATGCGGGCGCACTACCTCCGCTAAGAGGTCTTGCACGCCAGCCGCCGATCGGCTGGACTCACGCGTGACGCGAGGGCGACTATCGAATGACTGATCCGATCCTGTTTTTGCTGGCCGTGCTGACGATCCTGGGCACGCCCGGGCCGACCAACACGCTGTTGGCGACGTCCGGCGCGATGGTGGGGGTGCGGCGCTCGCTGCCGCTGCTCGTCGGGGAACTTGCCGGTTACCTGATTGCGATTGCGGCGATCCGCATCGTGCTGGGGCCGGTGATCCATGCATATCCGTTGGTCGGGGTCGGGTTGAAGATCGCGGTGGTGCTGTACCTGGGCTGGGTGGCGATCCGGCTGTGGCGGCACAATGAGGCGCTGACGGGGGCGCAGACGGTCGGCGTGCGCAGCGTGTTCGTCACCACGCTGCTCAACCCCAAGGCACTGATCTTCGCGCTCAGCATCCTCCCGGCCGAGCACCCTGCGCTTGCCTGGTTCATCGTGGCGTTCACTGTGGCAGTACCGAGTGTGGGGTTCGCCTGGATCCTCGTCGGCCGCGCCATTGGGGCGGCGTCGGGCGAGCGAAATGCGGGGATCGTCCGGCGGGTGGCTTCGGTGGCACTGGTCGGATTTGCCGGGGTTATCGCGGCGTCCGTGCTCGGTTAGGACGCTGCTTCGTACACTACGACCCTGCCCCGACCCAGCGCCTTGGCGGTGTAGCAGGCTTCGTCGGCTCGACGCATGAGTTCGTCGGTGGGAGGAGAGTTTTCGTCGACGCAGGTGATGCCGATGCTGGCACCGATCCCGTAGGCCGCACCGCCCGCCTGGAAGTTGATGTCGGCGATCGCAGCGGCGATCTTTTCCGCGACGCGGCTGGCGGCATCGAGCGGGCAGTCGGAAAGCAGGATCGTGAACTCGTCGCCGCCGATGCGAGCGGCGAAATCCTGCCGGCGGCAGCTGCTGCCGATCACTGCCGCCACCTTGCGGAGCAGCGCGTCGCCCGCCGCATGTCCGGCGCCGTCGTTGACCGGCTTGAAGTGATCGAGGTCGATGAAGCACAGCGCGTGCTGGCGGCGCTCGCGGGCGGCTTCCGCGGCTACCGTTCCGAGCGCTTTCTCGAACGCGACCCGATTTGGCAGGCCGGTCAGACCATCGTGGGTGGCCGAGTGGGCCAGCTGGCGCTGCAGCGCACGGCTCGAGCTGACGTCCTGGAACACCAGCACGGCGCCGATCACGGCACCCTCGGGGGTGCGCAGCGGCGCGGCGGAGCAGCGAATATCGCGGCGAGCCCCATCGCGCGACTCGAGCACGACGTCCTCGTCGACATAGGTGACGTCGCCGGTGAGCAGGCAGCGGGCGACCGGGCTGGCGGCGATGCGACCGGTGCGCTCCTCGGCCATGGGAATGATCTGATCGACCGGGCGGCCGATCGCCTCGTCGACGATCCACCCGGTCATCGTTTCAGCGACGGTATTCATGAAGGTGACGCGGCGCTTGTCGTCGGTGGAGATGACGCCGTCGCCGATCGACTGGAGCGTGACCTTGAGCCGCTCCTTTTCCTCGGCGAGCTCAGCCTCGATGGTCTTGAGGCGCGTGATGTCGGTGTCGGTGCCGATGGTGCGGGTGGAGACGCCGTTTTCGTCCCACTCGACCGGACGGCCGCGGCTCAGAATCCAGACCCAGTGGCCGTCGCGATGGCGCTCCCGATACTCGAGGGTTTCGAAGCCCTCCTCGCCGAGATCCTGCTTGTCGACATTGGCGCGAATGCGCGGGACGTCGTCGGGGTGGACGCGCGCCAGCCAGGCTTCCTGGTCGGGATCGACCCACTCGTCGGGTCGGTAGCCGCGCATGGTTCGCCAGGTGCGCGAATAGAACATGTCGTCGTTGGGCTTATCGTGATCCCATACGCCCTGCCCCGCCGCCTCCAGGGCGAAGCTCCAGCGGCTTTCGGCATGGACGAGTGCAGCCTCGGCGCGTTTCTGGCGATCGATATTGGTGGTCTGGAGGATGACGTAGAGCGGCCGGCCGGTCGTGTCCGAGCGCAGCAGCGAGGCGACCGCGAGGACCCAGATGGCGCTGCCGTCCGTGTGCTTCAGCCGGCACTCGGCGCGATGTTCCTCGGCCTCGCCGTCGACCAGGCGGCCGAGGTGAAGCGGCAGCGCGGCGTCGCAGTCCGGATGCGCGAAATCGGCAAGCTGCGCACCAGTGAAATCGTCAATGCTGCCGCCAACCATCTCGGCGAAAGCACTGTTGAGATAGAGCAGCCGGCCATCGACGCCGACCAGCGCCATGCCGACGGCGGCGCTCTCGATGACCTTGCGAAGCAGCGCGCCGCCTTGATCGAAGCGGAGCAGCTTCGGCTCATCGTCCGGCAGGTTCTGGATGCGTCCCATCGGAGGACAATAGTCGCCCGATCGTTAACATCGACTTCAGCGGACGTCGCGGGACTGCGCGGAAACTACTTAAGCTCCAGCACGAACCGGGCCGCAAAGCGGTCGGTGCCCCACCACATGGGGAAGTTGGTGCCCCATTTGTTGTTGTGGAGGTTGAAGCGCAGGCCGGCGGAGAAATCCGGTGGGTTGGGGTTGAAGGGCATGAACGCGGTCGCCGCGGGGGCGACAAGCGGGGCGTCGAGAGGGCGGAGTTCGATGCCGGGCGCGCGGACGGCAGCGACAGCCTGCAATTGGCCACCGCCCTTGGGGGCGACATGGCTGGAGTTCAGCCATTGGCCGGTTTTGAGGAACTGCCAGTCGTGCGGGCCTGCGGGCGTGAAGGTGACGAAGCTCGCTTCCGGCATGCGATTCGCGGGCTTGTCGATGAGCTCGACTGAGATCTCGAGATGGCGGTCGTCGAGCGCGCGGAAGCGGTAGACGACGCGGGCCGGCGCGCCGAGTTGGGCGTGGGCGGCCGGGTCGAGTTCGAGCTGGCCGTTGGGGGCGAAGCTCTGCGAGCGGGCGGTGGCGGCGCGGTCGAGGCCGGGCTTGATGTGATCAAGGATGGCCCACTCGGCGCGGTGCGTCAGGTAGGTGTCCATGTGGGCCGCGATGTCGGCGGCGTCGTAGCTCTCGTAACGGTAGCCGAGGAGGCTGTGGTTCTCGCCGCGCAGTTCGACGCCGGCGGGGGAGCGGATGAGGATGACGTCTCCGGTGGCGGGATCGGTTTCGACGAACCAGCCGCTGCCTTCGATGGACGGATCCTCGGGGGCCTCGGCGAGGGCGCGGTCGGCGGGGTCGAGTTCGGCGACGGCGGCGTCGAGATAGGCGCGTTGCTCGGCCCACGAAGCTTCTGAGTACTGGAAGCGGTGATCAGTCTTGCGGGTGGCTTCGAAGGCCGGGCGGTCCCAGGCCTTGTCGTCGCGCAGGTAGGACTTGATGTCGACGCCCCAGGTGTGTTCGGCGACCATGGTGAGGCCGCGGCCGAAGGCGAGGCGGCTGGGGGTGAGCTCGGTTTCGTCGAAGCGATCGTAGAGGCGCTGCAGGTGCAGGAAGCGCTTGATCTTCTCGGGGTCGGTGCCGGCGCCAAAAATCCAGTTGTCGCCGAGTTCGAGGTCGACGACCGGGAATTCCTCGCGGCGGGCCCAGAGGATTTCGCCATAGGCGTCGAGGGTCGAGGCGACGATCTCGGCATCGGGGTAGTGGCGCTGCAGTTCCCGCCAGGCGTCGGCGGTCTGCGGGACGCTCTGCGGGCCCATGTTGTCGTTGGTGTGGGCGAAGCCGAGGCCGGTGTCGAAGCCTTCGGGGAAGTGCGTCTCGCCGTAGGACTTCTGGTACATGACGACGATTTCGCTGCCGTCGGGAGCGCGCCAGCGGAAGACATCGGGCACGTCGGGCGGCGGCGAGGCACTGTTGACGCCGAGGTGCAGGAACCTGACGCCGGCCTCGGCGAGCAGCGGCACGATGCCGATAGTGTGGCCGGGGACATCGGTCATCTTCGACGCGATGGTCTGCTTGCCGAAGCGCTTGTCGAGTTCCCGGCTGTAGCTGAGGCCGGCGCGGAACACGGCCGGCGACATCAGCTCGGAATGGGTGGTGAAGGGCAGCGCGTGCCAGCGGATGAGGCCGCGATCGATCGCGCGCTCGAGGCGCTGCACGCGCTCGGGGCTTTGCGAATTGAGGTGATCCCAGATCAGCCAGGCTCCGGTGGTCCAGATGAACTTGGGGTTCTGCGGGTCCTCGGCGAAGAAGTGCTCGCCGGTGTCGATCGCCTGCGGGATGAAGCGGTCGTGATACTGGGCGCGGACTTTCGCCGCGTGGTCGGTGAAGCCGATGTCGAGGTGGGTCTTGAAGACCAAGTGGATCTTTTTGGTCACGGGGATCTCGTCAGCCCACGGTGCCGCGGACGACCAGGCGGGTCGATACGGTTTCGGTGAGCGAGGGTGAGGTGGGGTTCTTGAGGCGGCGGAGGATCAGGCGCAGCAGTGCCTGGGTGCGCTCGGGCAGATCGAGATGCACGGTGGTGAGGTTGTAGCTCTTCCAGTGCGACTGGTTGATATCGTCGAAGCCGACGACCTTGACGTCCTGCGGGACGCGCAGGCCGAGTTCGTGGCGCAGCGCGTCGATGGCGCCGAACGCGCCGACATCATTGGCGGCAAAGATGGCATCGACCGGCTCGCCGACGCGGAACTGGTTGATCGTCTCACGATAGGCGGTGTCATAGGTGTAATCGCCCGGGATGCGGATGGGCGGCGGCAGGCCGCGCTCGGCGAGGACCTTGCGGACCATTCGCTCGCGCGAGTGGGTGGCGAGCGAGTTGGTCTTGCCGGCGAGGAAGGCGAACTTCCTGGCGCCGTAGCCCTGCATCAGCGCGACGGCCTGCTCGATGCCCTCGCGCTGCAGCACGTCCAGCCGGTCGAACAGTGGGGCGGCTTCGGCCTCGCCGCCCTCCTCGTCGGGGTAGCCGATGTAGATCGGCACGGCGCGATCGAGCACGCGGGCGAGCGTGGTGGGGCGGACGTTCTCGGCATAGGCGATGACCGAGTCCGGGTTGAAGCCCTTCATGTAGGTGAGCAGTGTTTCGTCGAGCGACAGGTCATCGCGGGTGCGGAACAGCAGGGTCGCAAAACCCTCGGCCTGCAGCGCCGTGGTCATGGCGTCGAGCTCCTGGCTTTCCCACGGGCCGGAAATATCGGGCACGATGATGCCAACGAGGTGCGAGCGGCCGGTGACCATCGAGCGGGCGGCCATGTCCGGGGTGTAGTTCAGCTCCTGCGCCACCTTCAAAATCAGGTCGCGCTTTTCCGGCTTGATCGAGGCGTGCGGGTTGAAGGCACGGCTGACGGCGACGCGGGAAACATTGGCCGTGCGGGCCACCATATCGGCGGTGGCGCGGCTGCGGTTGCGGGTTGCCGGATCGCTCAACAGGTCTGCCTTGCTGCCCTAGATTGAAATCGTGTGCAAAACTGTTCTGCCGGTTCGTTTCGGCCGCTGTCAAGCCGATCCAGCGCACGAATAGGCTAAACCCATGATGTTACGGAACAATGACCGACGCCACCGCGAATGGAACAAACATTCTACTGGCGCGTCATATCGCTGTCATTCGCAACAGACATTCTACGGCTTGACGATGAATGAAAGCGTGTTCATTCTGAGATCGTGAGCTGCGACGGGGGATTTTGAACCGTCGCCGTCGCCAATTCGGCGCCCGTAATGCGGCGCCACCAAGGGAGGAATTTTAGCGATGAGCAATCGTCTGCGTGCCCTGTATTTGGGCCTAGCAACTGCCACCACCATGATCACCCCGGCCTTCGCCGTGGACCTGACGGTGATCTGTCGCTGCGTCGTCGGCGGCGTGAACAGCGAGACCGCGACCTGGATCAAGGAAAGCGTGATCCCCGGCTTCACCGCGAAGATGAAGGCCGACGGCAAGGACGTCACCGTGTCGCTGAACGAGTTCGGCGGCAAGGACGAGCAGATGACCCAGCAGCTGGCGCTCGATTTCTCGACCGGCGCGGGCGCTGACGTTGCGGCGTTCGATGGCTTTCTGATCCCCTCGTTCGTCGAAGGCGGGCTGTTGAAGCCGCTCGACGAAGTGGCCGGCGCTGATGTCAACAGCTGGGAAGGCTGGAGCCACATCTCGGAAGGCGCCAAGTCGCTGATGAGCTATGGCGGCAAAGCCTATGGCCTGGCGCTCGGCACCGACGTGCGCGCCATTTTCGTGCGGAAGGAGTTGCTGAAGTCGGCCGGGCTCGACCCGGACACCTTCCAGCCGAAGTCGTGGGCCGAACTGCTCGACGCCGCCCGCGCCATCAAGAAGGCCAACCCCGACTCGTTTCCGCTGCAGCTCAATGCCGGCGTGAACATGGGCGAAGCCACCACTATGCAGGGCTACTACATGGCGATCCTCGGGACGGGCGAAAGCGTCGTCGACGAGAACGGCAAGTACATCGTTTCGAGCCAGGGCATCCTCGACACCCTCAACCTCTACAAGACCATCTACGTGGACGAGCAGCTGGGCGACCAGCGCGCGCAGCTGCTCGGTGACGGCCGCAACCGCACCTTCACCAACTTCCGCGACGGCAAGACCGCGCTGCTCGTCGAAGGCGACTGGTTCTTCAACTCGGTGATGGCGCCGGGTGCGGAATTCGGCCTCGAGAACCGCGACGCGGAAGTGACCTGGGCCTCGATGCCGGCGCAGGAGCCGGGCAAGGGCTATCGCGGGCAGGACTATGTGACGGTTTCGGGCGGCACGGGCTTCGTGCTCAACCCGGCGACCAAGAACCCGGCCGAGGCGTGGGCGCTGCTCAGCTACATGAACAGCCAGGAATCGCTGACCGCGTTCCAAGGCTATCGTGAAGCTCGCCGCATCCGCGACGACGTGGCGACGCCGAACAATGTGTATCTGCAGAAGACGCAGGAATCGCTGCTGCCGATCACCACGGCCCGGCCGAACGACCCGAACTACAACAAGGTCTCGGCCGAGATTCAGCGCATGACCGAAAGCGTGGTTTCGGGTGAAGCGAGCCCGGCTGACGCGATGGCGGCCTACAAGGCAGCAGTGATCGCGATCGTGGGCGAAGCCAACACGGTTTCGAAGCTCTGAGTTCGGCGGGCCGCCTCCCCGCGGCCCGTCCTCCCACGCCCGGCCCTCCCTGAGCCGGGCGCTCCCTGGGAACGCCTCCCCGGCTTACTGTCTGCGGCCGGGGAGGTCTTTTTCGATTGGGGTTGTCATATTGAGACGGTTGGCTGAGATGCACGGCGAGACGCTGCCGGCGGTGCGGGAAACGCTCCCCCCACCCTGTCCCTCCCCCACAAGGGGGGAGGAGACCCTCCCGAGCAGTCTTCGTAACCTCATGCTCGGCGCCAGCGTTGGCGTCTCCCTCCCTCTTGTGGGGAGGGGACAGGGGTGGGGGTATCTTTTGCGCTCCGAGTTATCCGCATGAAGAAGCGCAACTTCTCCCTGCTCTCCCACCGCGCTGGCGCCGCATTCCTCGCGCCCGCTGCGGCCCTGGTTGGCGTGTTTGTGCTGCTGCCGTTCTTCTGGGTGATCTTTGTTTCGTTCACCAATCGGACGCTGCTGGGCAAGACCGCGCTCAGTCCCGAGTTCGTCGGCTTGGGGAATTATCTGCAGCTGTTCGACCCGGCGACGTTCTTCACGCGCGGGCAGTTCGGCTTCTCGCTGATCCTCACCACGCAGTTCGTGCTGCTGTCGGCGCTGGTCGGGCAGGCGCTGCTCGGCTTGCTGCTGGCGTGGCTGATGCAGACCATCCCCCCTGCCCTCAAGCGGATCGTCGAGGCCTGCGTGATCGCAGCGTGGATTTTGCCCGAGGTGGTGATCGGCTTCGCGTGGTTCGCGTTCCTCGACTACGACAACGGCACGCTGAACATGATCCTCAGGGGGCTCGGACTGCCGGCGGGGGATTTCCTGCTGCAGCAGCCGTTCTGGGTGATCGTGATCTTCAACACGTGGCGCGGCGCCGCGTTCTCGATGATGCTGTTCAACTCGGCCTTCGCGTCGATCCCGCCGAGCTACTTCCAGGCGGCTGACGTGGCTGGCGCCTCGAGCTGGCAGAAGTTCCGCGATATCGGGCTGCCGCTGATCCGCGGGCACGTCGTGACCGACCTGATCCTCATCACCATGTGGACGTTCAACGTGTTCACGCCGTTCATCCTGACCAATGGCGGGCCAAGCTACCGGACGGAGCTGCTGTCGATCTACAACTATCGCATCGCCTTCCGGGAGTTCGACTTCGGCAAGGGCGCGGCCGTGGGCGTGATCATCATGCTGATCAACCTGGTGTTCGCGCTGATCTACCTGTCGTTCGGGCGCAAGAAAGCCAAGGCGGTGCAGGAATGAGGCTCAGCTTCCCGCAACTGCTGGCCCGGATCGGCTTTTCGGCGCTCGCCGCGATCATCGGCATCCTGTTCGCGCTGCCGCTGATCTGGTTCATCTTCGCGCCGTTCAACGCGCGAGCCGAACTGGGCATCGCGGTGCCCGATCCGTGGACGCTGCAGAACTTCATGACGGTGTTCGGCAATGGCTTTGCTATGCGCGGGCTGCTCAACAGCCTGATCCAGAGCGTCGGCGGAGTGATCCTCGTCGCGGCGGCGGCGACGCTGGCGGCCTATGCGCTCAGCCGTTCGTCGGTGCCGGGCAAGGGTGTCGTCACCTACGTCCTGCTGCTGTTCTCGTCGGTGGTGTCGGGGACGGCGGCGATGGTGCCGATCTTCCTGATCATCTCGTCGGTCGGGCTGATGGACACCCATATCGCGGTGATCCTGGTGTTCGCCGGCGGGCTGCTGCCGACGGCGATGTTCATCCTGCGCGACTTCATCGACGGCATTCCCAAGACCTATGAGGAGAGCGCGATGGTGGCGGGTGCGTCGCCGGTACAGGCGTTCTTCGACGTGGCGCTGCCGGTGATCCGGCCGGGCATCGTGGTCGTGGTGGTGTGGGCGTTCGTCAACATCTGGGGCTCGTTCCTGATCCCGTTCATCCTGCTCCGCTCCGACGACCTGATGCCGTCCTCGGTCGCCATCTACTCGTTCTATTCGGAAGCCGGGACGCCGATCGTGACGCTGCTCGCGGCGTATTCGCTGATCTACTCCCTGCCCGTCGTCGCCCTCAATCTCTTCGTCAGCTGGAAGTTCGGCTTCCGCTTCTTCGGTGGAATCAAAGCGTAATGGCCTCGGTCGAATTCCAGAACGTCACCAAGAGCTTCGGCACCTTCAATGCCGTCTCGGACATCAGTTTCAAGGTCGCAGATGGCGAGTTCATCTGCCTGCTCGGCCCATCGGGTTGCGGCAAGACCACCAGCCTGAGGATGATCGCCGGGCTCGAGACGCCGAGCTCGGGCAAGATCATGATCGGGCCGGATGATGTGACGCACCTGCACCCGAAGGATCGGCAGATCTCTATGGTGTTCCAGGACTATGCGCTCTACCCGCACATGAACCTCGCCGACAACATCGCCTACCCGCTGAAGGTGCGCGGCGAGAGCGTCGAGAAGCGGCACAAGCGGGCCAAGGAAGTGGCCGATGTGCTGAAGATCGGCGACCTTTTGCAACGGCTGCCGAGCCAGATTTCGGGCGGGCAGCAGCAGCGCACATCGCTGGCGCGGGCGCTGGTCTATCCGAGCCGGGTGTACCTGTTCGACGAGCCGCTCTCCAACCTCGATGCCAAGCTGCGGCTGGAGGCGCGCGGCTTCCTCAACCACCTGCAGCGCGACATGGGGATGACGGCGGTCTACGTGACGCACGACCAGGCGGAAGCCATGGCGCTGGCGACGCGGATTGCGGTCATGGACCGTGGCAGGATCGTGCAGTTCGCGCCGCCGATCGAGATTTACCGGCGGCCGGCGACGACGTTTGTCGCGAACTTCGTGGGCAATCCGCCGATGAACATGATCCCGGTCGACGGGACGATCGAGGGCGAGACGCTGACGCTGCGGGCGCATGGGGTGCTGGTGCGGGATGTGCCGCTATCGTCCGGGATCAAGGCGGCGCTGGGCAAGGGCGCGGGCGTGACGCTGGGCGTACGGCCCGAGCATCTGAGCATGGGCACGATCAATGATGTGAACATGGTCAGCGGCAAGCTGTTCGCGAACGAAAACATGGGGCCGGAAAAGCTGGTGACGTTCGAGCGCCAGGATGGCGGGCGGGTGACGGCGCGGATTTTCACCGACGATGTGGTGGAGACGACGGAGAACGTGGCGTTCACTTTCGATGGGGCGCACGCGACGTTGTTCGATGCGGAGGGGAAGCGGATCGCGGCGGATGGGGAGAAGCCGCTGTGACACAGTTGGTCCGGGTTTCGATCACCCAGGCCGATCAGGCGCGGGACCCGTATTTCTACATTCCGGTGAGCGTGCCGGAGGGGACGACGCGGATCGACGTGACGCTGGCTTACCCCAAGGCGGATAACTGCGTGATCGACCTCGGGATGTTTGATCCGCGGATGACGCCCTACCCGTCGGAGGAGGGTTTTCGAGGCTGGTCGGGCGGGTTTCGGGACCGGTTCTTCGTTGCCACCGACAATGCGACGCCGGGCTACATTCACGGGCCGATCCAGGCGGGTGAGTGGAACGTTATCCTTGGGCTGTACAAGGTGCCGGCCGATGGCGCCGAGGTGACGGTGACTGTGACGCTCGACAGCGCCGAGCGGCCGACCAATCCGCAGCCGGAGCGGACGTTTCCGGTGCGGGCGGGGGCTGGATGGTACAAGGGCGACTTGCACTGCCACACGTTCCATTCGGATGCGGCGGGATCGCCTGAGACGCTGCATCGGGCGGCGATGCAGGCGGGGCTCGATTTCCTGGCCATCGCCGACCACAACACGATTTCACAGCGGCGATATTTCCATCCGGCGTCGTCGCCGGACCTGGTCTTCGTGCGGGGCATGGAGGTGACCACCGCGGTGGGGCACGCCAATGTCTATGGGGTCGACGAGTGGATCGACTTCCGCATGACAAGGCCATCCGATGCGCATGTGCTGGCGGAGATGGTGCATCGGAAGGGCGGGCTGCTGTCGATCAATCACGACAAGCCGACCATTCCCTGGGACTACGAGTTCCCGGCTGCGGACTGCCAGGAGGTCTGGCAATCGACGTGGATGGCGTGGAACTGGGTGTCGCTGGGACGCTGGCAGGAGCGGCTGGCATCCGGGCTCAGGATTTCGGCGATCGGCGGCAGCGACTATCACCAGCCGGCGAAGCTGCAGCCGGAGGGGCCGCTGGTACTGGCGCGGCCGACGACGGTGCTGTGGCTGCCGGAGCTGAGCGAGGACGCGGTGCTGGCGGCAATGAAGGCCGGGCGCGGCTATGTGACGGAGGGGCCGCAAGGGCCGCATCTCGAGATCACGGTCAACGGCGAGCCGATGGGCTCGTCGGTGACGGCACCGCTCAATTGCGAGGCGATCGTGCGCGGGGCGCGGGGCGATGTGCTGGTGTGGATCGACGGGCGCGGGACGATCACCGAGCAGGAGATCAACAGCGGCGACTGGCGGGGCGAGCTGGCGCTGCTCGACGGCGCCGAAAAGTTCGTGCGCGCCGAGATCATCGCCAAGGCGAGCCGGGGCTGGCTGGTGGAGGAGTTCACCAAGGCGGCCTCGGAGCGGGGCGAATTGCCGTGGCAGCTCAAGGGCTCGCACCTGACGGAGGAGCCGATCCGGCGCGCCATTTCCAACCCAATCTACATCGATCAGGACTAGCTCATGTTTATCGGCAATGCCCCGTGTTCCTGGGGCATCAACTATCCCACCGGCAACGCCTACACGTGGCAGGAGTATCTCGACCAGGTGGCGGCTTCGGGCTATCGCGGCACGGAACTGGGGCCGTTCGGGTTCCTGCCGAAGGACAAGGCGGTGCTCGGGCCGGAGCTCGAGAAGCGCGGGCTGACGCTGATCGGCGCGACGCACGTCCACACCTTCGGCGACCGCGCCTCCGCGCCGGTGCTGATGTCGACGCTGCGCGAACTGGCGCCGCTGCTGAAGGATCTTGGCGCCAAGCACCTCGTCATCATGGATGAGAGCAACTGGTACCCCGCGGGCCAGGAAGGCGTGCTCGATCGCGAGGGCTGGAACGGCTTGGTCGCCACGGTGCGCGAGGCGCAGGCGGTGATCGAGGGCGAGTTCGGGCTGAAGGCGAGTTTTCACCCGCATATCGGCACGGCGGTTGAGTTCGAGCGGCAGATCGACCGGCTGCTCGAGGAGACTGACATCGACCTCTGCTTCGACACCGGGCACCACGCGTTCTGGGGCCAGGATCCGCTGGCCTACATGGAGAAGGTGTGGGGGCGGATCGCCTACATGCACCTGAAGAACGTCGATGCCGCAGTGCGGCAGCGGGTGCTGGACGGCAAGCTGTCGGTGGCGGCGTCGTATGGCGCGGGGGTGATGGCCCCCCTGCCCGATGGCGCAGTCGATATCCAGGCGGTGATGCGGTTCCTCGATGCCAAGGGCTTCGATGGCCCGATCGTGGTCGAGCAGGATATCGCCGAGAACGCGGCGGAGACGCCGCTGCAGCTGGCGAAGCGGAACTATGTGTACATGCAGGCGATCGCGTGATGGCTGAGAGGATCAAGGTTGGCTTGATCGGCCTCGGTGAAGTCGCGCAGCTAATGCACCTGCCACTGCTGGCGGACGACCAGCGGTTCGAGATTGCGGCGGTGACGGACGTGTCGCCCAGCCTAGTAGGGCATGTGGCGGAGCGGTATGGGGTGAAGACGCGACATGCGACGGCGGAGGCGTTGATCGCCGATCCCGGGTTGGATGCGGTGTTCATCCTGACGCCGGATTTCCTCCATGCGCCGCTACTGGAGAAGGCGATCCGGGCGGGCAAGCATGTGTTCATCGAGAAGCCGGCGGCGCTGACGGCGGCAGAGCTGCGGCCGCTGCTGGAGCTGGAGGCTCGAAACACCAAGACGGTGTTCGTGGGCTACATGCGGCGGTTTGCGCCGGCGTTTACGGCGCTGAAGGAGCGGCTGCCGCCACGCGAGGAAATCCGGCACGTGCGGATTCGCGACCTGATCCGCGAGAGCCAGTTCTTCGTCGACCAGAGCCGCAACATCTTCCGGCCCGATGACGTGCCGGCGGACGTCATCGCGGACGGGCGGACGAAGACGCAGGCGCTGCTGAAATCGGTGATGGGTGAGGCGGCGCCAGACCAGTTGCGGGCGTATCAGGTGCTGACCGGGCTTTCCTCACATAGCTTTTCGGCGATGCGCGAGTTGTTCGGCGCGCCGAAATCGGTCGCGGCGGCGCGCCAGCATCGGGGCGAGAACGTGCTGGTGATGTTCGACTATGGAACGTTCACGGCGCTCTACGAGGCGGTGATCCACGACGTGGCGCGGTTCGATGCGGGGATCGAAGTGCTGACCATGAACCAGCATTTCAAGATCAACTACGACACCCCGTATGTGCGGAATCTTCCCACCCGGCTCGAGATCACGACCTCGGAGTTGCACGCGACCGGGACCGAGATCATCGGGCCGTTCTACGAGGATGCTTTCCGGGTCGAACTCGGCGCTTTCCATCACTCTGTCACGACCGGCGAAAAGCCGAAGACATTGCTGACAGACTCGCTTGCCGACCTCGAATTGTTCGCGGAAGTCGGCCGCCATTTCTTGCTGCAGGAACGATCCCAATAGTGGCCACAAGCCCCGGAAATCGGACCGATATCGATGTCATCTGAGTGTCACCGGAGTAGGCTTTAAGCGGGGCAGAAAGCCTCGCGGAATAAAACGGACGCGACGCTGTCACAATGGAATTTCCATTCCATTTTTTGCTTGCCAGCGGGCCCGCCGAGATTAGTCT
Organism: Devosia sp. P1_H9; assembly: GCF_056405135.1. Taxonomy (NCBI): domain Bacteria; kingdom Pseudomonadati; phylum Pseudomonadota; class Alphaproteobacteria; order Hyphomicrobiales; family Devosiaceae; genus Devosia; species Devosia sp. P1_H9. Next base: position 446,216 of record NZ_JBFUCQ010000006.1, on the reverse strand, counting down.
GGGCTCCTACGGTCGGCGTCAGATTGACCTGCCGCGGGGATAATCCCGCAGGCGAACCCAGGGAGAAAACGATGAAACGTCGTGCGTTTATGCTTTCGGTCGGCGGTGCTGCCGCCGGCATGGTGTTGCTGCCGCGTATGGCCTTCGCCGAAGCGGGCCGGATCGACTGGTACACTTCGTCGGACCAGAACATCCTCGACTTCTGGACCAACATCGTGAAGCCGAAGTTCGAGGCCGCCAATCCGGGCGTCACCCTGAACCTGGTGGACGCCGGCGACGCGGCCGGGCAGACCGCGATCGGCGAGCGCGCGCTGGCCGCGATGCAGACCAAGACCGACCCGCAGGCCGACTATTTCGAATCCGCCGACTGGCGGCTGCCGGCCGGTGCGGCAGATGCCGGGCTTTATGTGAACATCAAGGAAGCCGGGCTCTCCAACTATTCGAAGATCAACCCGCTGGCTTTCGACGGCGACTTCTCGGTGCCGTATCGCGGGTCGCAGGTGCTGCTCGCCTATGACACCACCAAGCTCGACCCGGCAAATGCGCCTAAGACCTTTGCCGACCTCGTCACCTGGATCAAGGCGAACCCGGGCCAGTTCATCTACAACCGGCCGGACAAGGGCGGTTCGGGCGGCAACTTCGTGCGCCGCGCGATCCTCGAGGCCAACGGCAAGGATCTCGGAAAGTTCAAGATCGACAACTACACGCAGGAAGCCGGCGAGGCCGCGCTGAACCCGGCCTGGGACATCCTCAAGGACCTCTCCGGCTCGCTGTTCGACAACGGCGCCTACACCTCGGGCAACACCCAGTCGATCCAGTTGCTCGGCCAGTCGGCGGTCACCATGATCCCGGCCTGGTCGGACCAGGCGATCCAGGCGATCAACACCGGCGTGCTGCCCGAGACCACCGGCCTCGTTCAGTTGCAGGACCTGGCGCTGCCGGGCGGCTTCTCGCGCTCGGTCGTCCTCTCGAACGGCATCAACAAGGATGCCGCGCTGAAGCTCGCCGACTTCATCCTCACCGAGGAAGTGCAGTCGGCCGTGCTCAGCGAGCTCGGCGGCTTCCCGGGCGTGGCGTGGGACTACGTCAGCCAGGACCTGCGCGAGAAGTACAAGGACGTCATCCCGACCACCATCCCGACCTTCCCGGGTGGTGACTGGGAAAAGGCGATCAACGACGGCTGGTACCGCAACGTTGCCCCGAACGTGGATCGCAGCGCGTGACGATCACGCCGGCGAACGACATCGTCGGAACGAAAAAGAGCGGGAGGCCAGTTGGCCTCCTGCTCGTCGCTGCTCCGGTGTTGCTGGTGTGCTGGATGGTGATCTGGCCGATCATTTCGGCGATTACCCGCACCGTGTGGCTGCCCAATGAGGGCAGCGGGCGGAGCTTCTCGCTCGACACCTACAAGTTCTTCTTTTCCGATCAGTACAGCCTGAACAACCTGAATGTGACGCTGTGGACGACAACGGTCACGGCGCTGCTGCTGCTGCTCGTCTGCCTGCCCATCGCGCTGTACCTGCGCTTTGCCAAAGGGCGGCTTGCCGCCTATGTGCAGGGGCTGGCGATCTTTCCGATGTTCGTGCCGTCGATCATCCTGAGCTACGCGATCATCCGTGTGCTGGGCCCGAACGGCACGGTGGACCTGCTGTTCAATGCCGTCGGGCTGCCGCATATCCGCTCACCCTACCTGACCCCCTGGGGGCCCGTGATCGGGCTGGTGTGGGACAACATTCCGCTGACCGTGCTGATCCTGCTCTCGGGCCTAGGGAACGTTTCCAACCAGTCGATCGAGGCGGCGCGCGATGTCGGCGCGGGACGGTTCGCGCTCTTGTGGCACATCATTCTGCCGCGCATTTCGAATTCCATTCTCGTGGCGGTGAGCTTCACCGTTCTCGGAATATTTTCAGCCTTCACCCTGCCTTATGTGCTGGGACCGGCCGCGCCGGAGATGATGGGGCCGTTCATGCAGCGGACGTTCCGCGACCTGAACGATCCGACCAACGCCATCACCCAGGCAGTGATCGCCTTCTGCTTCTGCCTCGTATTCGGGCTGTTCTACGTCCGATCCGTCGCCAAGAACCGGGCCCCCTGAGATGGCGCGCGCACTCGTTGAACGGCGGACCGACTGGACCGGCATCTTCTTTGCGGTGGTGCTGACTGTGGTCATCGTGTTTCCGTTGCTGGTGGTGGGCACCTGGGCGTTCACCAATGTGTGGCGCTACCCCTCGGTGATCCCGCAGGAGTTCGGGCTGAAGTTCTGGCAACAGACGCTGGCCCGCGCCGACGTGTGGAGCGCCATCACCACGAGCCTCAGCCTCGCGACGATGGTGACGCTGCTCTCGGCGATCATCTGCCTGCCGGCGGCCTATGCCTTCGCGCGGCTCGATTTTCCTGGACGGAACATTCTTTTCTTCTCGTTCCTCGCCGGGCACGCGTTTCCGAAGTTCGGGCTGCTGGTGGCGATCGCCGGTATCTTCCTCAGTCTCAACCTGATCGGGACGTTCTGGGGCGTGGTGCTGATCCAACTGGTGGGCACGCTGCTGTTCATGATCTGGATACCCGTGGCTGCCTTCCAGTCGGTGGACCGGCGGATGGAAGAGGCGGCGCGCGACGTGGGCGCGGGACCCTTTCGGGTGTTCTGGTCGATCACCTTGCCGCAGGCCGGGCCGACGATCGCAGCAGCGGTGCTGCTGAGCTTTGTCGGCACATTCTACGAGACCGAGGGCGCCTGGCTGATCGGCGCCCCGCAGATCCGCACCCTGCCGGTGCTAATGATCAGCTTCATCAACAACCAGCCGGTGATCCAGTATGGCGCGGTGCTATCCGTGCTGCTCTGGGTGCCGAGCTTCATCGCGCTGCTGTTTGCGCGCCGCGTCATCAGCTCGGGCAGCTTTGCCCGCGGCTTTGGCGCCTAGGGATACCGCCGCATGTCCGTGCTCGAGATCAAGAACGTCACCAAGAGCTTCTCGACCACCAAGGCGGTGGACGATTTCACGCTGACCGTGGGCGATGGCGAACTGGTCTGCCTGCTCGGCCCTTCCGGCTCGGGCAAGTCGACGCTGCTGCGGATGATCGGCGGGTTCGAAACGCCGACCACTGGGCTGATCACCATCGACGGCGAAGACGTGACGCGCGTGCCGCCCGAGAAGCGGCCGACCGGCATGGTGTTCCAGAGCCATGCGCTGTGGACGCATATGAACGTGTTCAAGAACCTGGCGTTCGGGCTGAAGCTGCGGCGGCTGCCGGAGGCCGAGATCAAGCGCAAGGTCGATGCCGTTCTGGAGTTGGTGGGCCTTGGTGGTTATGGCCACCGGGCGACGACGCAGCTTTCGGGCGGGCAGCAGCAGCGCGTGGCCTTAGCGCGCTCGCTGGTGCTGGAGCCGAAGATCCTGCTGCTCGACGAGCCTTTTGCGAGTCTCGACCAGCACCTACGGGAGCGTCTTCGCGAAGAGGTTCGGGACATCCAGCAGCGGCTGAAGATCACTACGCTGTTCGTGACGCACGGGCAGGACGAGGCACTGGCGCTGGCCGACCGGATCGTGGTGATGCGTGATGGGCGCACTGAGCAGGCCGCGGCGCCTGACGTGGTCTACCGCGAACCGGCGACGCCGTTCGTCGCGGGGTTTATCGGGACGATGAACCTGGTGGAGGGGACGGTATCCAACGGCACGTTCACCCATTCGGGCTTCACGGTGCCGCTGCCGGTGGGCGATGGGGCGGCGACGCTGGCGGTGCGGCCGGAGGCGCTTGAGATCGTGCCGGCGAATGGTGCCGGGATGGCGAAGATCCACCGCGTTACCGACTATGGCACGCACGCCATCGTCGACATCGAGCTGCCGGACGGGGCGCGGCTGAAGTCGATGACCAGCGAGGCGCGGGACTGGTCGCATGGCCAATCGATCGACCTGAAGCCCAAGGCCTTTGCGGCCTATCGCGACAACGCGGCGATCCACCGGAGCAACTAAGACTATGGCCGACGCGATTTCGGTGACCCGCGAGGGTCATCGCACGTTCTTCAAGTGGCACCGCGGACGGCGGATGGCGACCGATCCGGTGTTCACCGGGCGACGGATCATCGAGGGGATGAAGCTGGGCGCCAGCGTCGAGGTGGACCTGGTGATCCACGCCGATGACGGCATGGCGGTGCTGCACAACCTGTCGCTGGAGCGCGAGACGACTGGGACCGGGCTGGTGCGGAAGACTTCGGCCGAGGTACTGCGCGGGCTGCACCTGCGCGACAATGCCGGGCAGCCGATCGGCGACAAGGTGATGCTGCTGGAGGACCTCGCGGCGCTGATCGCGCGGGACGGGGCGCACCCGGAGGGGCTGCTGCAGCTCGACTACAAGGAGGATGCGGCAGCGCTCAATCCGCGGGTGATCGAGAATTTCGCCGAGGCATTGGGGCCGGTGGCACGGCACTTCATCCTGTCGTCGGGGGACGCGGAGTCGGTGCGGCTGCTAAGTGAGAAGGTGCCGGGGCTGCGGATCGGGTACGATCCCTGCCACAAGGGGGCGATGGAGCGGCTGATGGAGACGCGCGACTACGCCGCGTTCGTCGACGATGCGGTGGCCGCCTCACCGACGTCGGAACTGGATTATCTCGAGTATCGGCTGGTGCTCGAGGCGGACCGGGATGAGTTCGACATCATCGCAGCGTTCCATGCGCATGGGCGGCGGATCGATGCGTATACGGTGAGGCGGGCGGACGATGACGGCATGGCCGTGATCGAGCGACTGCTGGAACTGCGGGTGGACCAGATTACGACGGATGATCCGGAGGGCGTGGCGGCGGCGCTGGGGTGAGCCCTGATCTCTCCGTCATCTCTCCCTTGCGGGGGAGAAAGCGACTTCTTGGGCTTAGCCCTTCGCCAAGAGAGGGGATATTGGTGGGCACAATGGCTCCGCACCCCCTCTCTTGCGAAAACTAAGGACTTAGCTGCGCTAAGCCCAAGTTTTCGCTTTCTCCCCCGCCAAGGGAGAGATGCCGCTGTGGCGGCACTGTGCCCTCTCACGCACCCTTGGGGTGCTTGGTCTCCTTCTTCGGCACGTCCTTCAGCTTCTCGATCAGGTACGCATGGGTGGCCTTGTTGGCGACGATCATGGCGCCGGTCTGCTCGTAGTATTCTGGGCCCCTGCCCCACCAGTCGGTGACGATGCCGCCAGCTTCCTGGACGAAGAGGATGCCCGCGGCGGTGTCGACGAAGCCGGTTTCCTCGAAATAGCCAGTGAGGCGACCCATCGCGACATAGGCGCAGGAATTGGCGGCGCTGCCGACGATGCGAACAGCCCCGACGGGCGCGCGGATGGCGTCGAGGCGTTCGTAGGCGCCGGGGTAGAGGGAGAGGCCGGGTGTGGGGAGGCCGGTGCCGATGTTCATGAGGCCGATATCGGTCTGCTCGGAGACCTGCAACTGCTCGCCGTTCATGAAGCTGCCCTGCCCGGCGATGGCGGTGAACATCTCATCGGCCGGCGGGTTGTAGAGCACACCCACGACCGTCTCGTTGCCGCGGCGGAGCGCGATCGAGATGGTGTAGTGCATGCCGTTGATGAAATTGGTGGTGCCGTCGATCGGATCGACCAGCCAGCGGTATTCCTGATCAGCCTTGTCGACGGGCGGGAATTCCTCGCCGGTGAAGCTCCAGTCCGGATAGCGCTCGAACAAGAACTTGCGGATCAGGAGTTCGGACTCCTTGTCGGCGTCGGAGACGAAATCGGCCGGTCCCTTGATGCCGATCTCGATGTCGCGGAATCGCTTGAAATAGCCTTGGGTCAGGGCGCCGGCCTGCCGCGCCACGCTGACCATGTCGGCAAGAACGGCGTCGTAGGAAATGCTCATCTGAATCACTCGCTTATGGATATGGAACCATAGCGCGGCACGCCCGCGGATGCAGGTGCAATCGGCTCTCCTCGGGCACCCGATGCAGCCTTTGCGAGGCGTGGAAGTTAAGCCTGGCAATCAAAACAATTTGCTTGTGATGCGCCTAAGTGCCTAATCAACAGACGTAGTTCCGACATCGACTGGCAGTGACGCATGGCTGGTGGTTCTGGTACAAGAAAAACCATACTAGTTCTCTCGCTTGCACTGCTCGCCGCGGGAGGATGGGTGGGACTGCGAGAGGCCTCGCCGTACTTTACTGGCGGCATCGAAGATGCAGAGCGCTTCGCGTCGCTCGCGGCGAAAAACCCCTCGCCCGGCCCTTCGATTGCATCGGAGCGGCTGGTGCTCGACAATTGCGTACGCACCATTTCGTCGCTGTACGGACGCTTGCAGCCGACTGACCGGAAGGCGCAGGTCAGCGAGAACTGCCTCGAGGCCGCCGACGCCATCGTGCGGCAGAACCCGAGTTCCTCCTATGCCTGGTATGTTGGGGCGCTGACGTCGGAACTGACCGGCGACACGGCCGGCATGAACGAGCGGCTGCTGAAATCGCAGCAGACGGGGGCCGCCGAACAATGGATCGCAGAGCTGCGGGTCCCGCTGGCCGAGGATCATCTCGCCGAGCTCGCGCCGGAAGTGCGCGCCAACCACGATCGCGATCTCAAGATGCTGGTCGCCAGCATTCGGGGGATTTCCAGCATCGCCAAACGATATGTCCAACAGGCCGATTTCCGCGAGCGGATAACGGCCATTGTCGAGACGATGCCGGAGGCAGACCAGCGCCGTTTCGTGTCGAACGTCGGCTCGGCGGCACGACAGGCAGTCGGGAGTTAGCATGTCGCAGATCGAGATCACCACGACCCGGCCCGAACATGGGCGCCGCATGGCGCGGCCGGCGCTGTGGAGCCGACAGTCGCAGCTGAACGATACGGTGGCGCGGTTGCTGATGCTCGTCGTGGCGCTCGCTCCTGTGCCGCTCGGCAGCAACCGGGGGTTCTTCTGGGCGGTCACAGCGGTAGTGGTGGGCCTTATCGGCACGTTCTACACAATTCGGCTGGGCCGGCTGAACGAGGCTGCCCGCTACGGCTTTCAGTACATGCGGCTGTCGGTTTTCCTGGCCTTGTTGCTGGGCCTTTTCCTGATCTTGCAGACGGTGCCGTTTAGCCTGTTGGGGCCGTGGGCAGACCAGGTGAGGCAGTACCTGTCGATCGTCACGCCTGATGGCGCAGTGCTGACCCCGAACACCATCAGCCTCGCGCCGCAGTCGACGTGGCTGATGCTGATGCGAATGGTGACCTACGCGGTGTTCTACCTGCTGATGCTGCAGGTCACGACCAATCACCGGCGCAAGTCGTTCGTGTTGAATGCGGCGCTGATCATCGTCACGCTCTACGCGATCTACGGCTTCGTCTCGCTGGTGCAGCTCGGCGACACGATACTCGGCCTGCCGAAATGGGCTTATGCCGGCTCCGCGACAGCGACCTTCGTCAATCGCAACTCCTTTGCGACTTTCCTGGCGTTCGGCGGCGTCGTGGCGATGGCGCTGGCGGCCGGCAAGCTGGTGCATGGCGAGGACGAGGATGGCGTGCCCATAGTGCGGCGGTTCGATCCGATGATCCTGCTCTATCTGCTCGCCTATGCGATCATCGTCGCGGCGCTGTTTGCAACGCAATCGCGCATGGGCTTCGCCGCCGCCATTGCGGGAAGCCTGGTGATCATCGTCGTTAGCGTTGCGCACTCCGGCCGGCAGGGAAGGCTGTTCGCGCTGCTGCCGATCTTCGCACTGGCGATCGTCCTCGGCTTCTTCACCTACGGACAGGGGCTGCTGGAGCGCCTTGGTTCGGTCGAGAGCGCATCGGATGTCCGCCTCGACCTCTACGCGCAGGTGGTGCAGATGATTCTCGCCCGGCCTTTCGTGGGCTATGGGGGCGGAGCCTTCGAGCTGGCTTACCCGCTGTTCCACCAGGCACCAGTGAGTGCCGACATGGTCTGGGACAGGACCCACAACAGCTACCTGGCGCTGTGGGTCGAGCTTGGACTGGTCGCCGGTTCGATCCCGATCGTGCTGCTGCTGGCCGCGGGAGTGCGCATCATTGGAGGGCTCAGCAAGGTGAGGGCGGACTGGACTGCGAAGCTTGCCGGGCTCGGCGTGCTGGTGGTGGGGGCGACGCACTCGCTGGTCGATTTCAGCCTCGAGATTCAGGCCAACACGCTGTTCTTTCTCGCCATCGTCGCGACGGGGGTTGCCGGAGTGGCGCGCAGCGGTCACCATCCATCGCGCTGATGCTCGATACTCTTCGCTCGCTGTTCGGCCGGAGACGGCCCGTTTCCTCCCCCGTCGAGGCTCGGGCAAGGCTGACTGCGAGCGAGTGGCCGGCGGTCATTTACGCGATCGGCGACATTCACGGCTGCCTCGACGAGCTGCTGCAGCTCGAGCGGATGATCGTCGAGGATGCGGCCGACGTCGGCGAGGGCGAGCGCTGGCTGGTGACCCTGGGCGACTACGTCGATCGTGGCCCCCACTCGGCGCAAGTCATCGGACACCTGATGTCGGCGCCCCCGGCGGGCTTCCGGCGCATTGCGCTGGTGGGCAACCACGAACAATTGCTGCTCGACTTCCTGGCCGATCCGGTTGCCAATGCGCAATGGATGGATTTCGGCGGGCTCGAAACTGCTCGATCGTATGGAATGCGGGACCGACCGGTCGCAGCGGGGGGGCGCGGCGCTCGCGCCATTGCCGCCGACCTCAACAGCCTGATCCCCGAGTCCCATCTCGACTTCCTGCGATCGCTGCCGATCGGCCTTGCCGTGCCCGGGCACCAATTCGTGCATGCCGGCATTCGCCCGGGGGTGCCGATCGACCAGCAGACCGACGAGGACCTGATCTGGATTCGCGACCCATTCCTCGAGGAGGCCGGCGACGGCGATGTGATTGTGGTTCACGGCCACACGCCGGCCAGCGAGCCCGAAATCAGGGGGTGGCGTATCGGCATCGATACTGGAGCATTCGCCAACGGCAGGCTGACCGCGGTGCGCCTCGAGAAAGGCCGGGCGCCGACGTTTCTGAGGACGGGACGTTGACCATGGCCGGCCGCGCCCGCCTTAAGCGTATTCGAAGAAGTGTATTGCCGCCCAAGACTATGTTGGGCATTTGTTGTGGGAAGGCGGCGCCGGCCGTTTGTCCGTTCTGCTATGCGCGGTACTATGGAAGACGCTGACTTCGAACTGCGAAATCTAGTCGGGCTCCTGCGCCGCCAACTGCGGTTGATTGTGATCGTCCTGGTCGTGGCAGTGGGGCTCGCCGCGCTTGTCGTTTTCTCGCTGACGCCCAGATACTCCGCATCGGTGCTACTGCTCGTCGACACCAGCCAGAAAAACCTGCTCGACCCAGGCTACCAGGGCGGCAACGCCGAGATCGACAATGCACGGGTCGACAGCGAAGTCGAAATCCTGCAGTCGACCAGCATCCTGATGAACGTCATCAAGGATATGAACCTGGTCCGCGATGCGGAATTCGGGGTGAAGCTGGGACTGGTCGACCGGGTGATGGCGTTCCTCCAGCTGGGTCGCCCTACCCTGCCGACCGGCGACGCGGCGCTGGGGCGCGTGCTGTTGACGCTGAGGAACTCCATCGAGGTCAGCCGCCGCAACAAGACCAATCTCGTCGACATCACAGCAACGGCCGAGGACCCGAAGCTCGCCGCCGACATCGCCAATGTCTGGGCCGCTGCGTACATCCAGGACCAGGTGTCTGCCAAGGTGAACAGCAGCCTAATGTCGCGCGACGCGCTGCAGGCCCGCATGACGCAGGCGCGCGAAGCCATCGTCACCTCGGAAGGGGCGTTCGACAACTTCATCAACACGAGCCTGTCGCAGATCGTAACGGAGACCGGGCGCTCGGACATCGCAGGCATGCGCGACAAACTGGCGGGCCTGACCTCGACTCGCGCCGCCGACAGCGAGCGGGCGGAGCTGGCGCAACTCAGCCTGAACCAGCGCAATTGGTCGACATTGGCCAAGACGTTGCAGTCGGAGGCGCTGGACGAACTCGACCGGCAGCAACGGGAACTGAGCGCACGAATCCAGGTCGCCTCGGCAGACCAGACCATCGACCTGCGCGCCGAACTGGCCAAGGTCGAACAGCGCTTGGTCGATGCCGCGGCAGGAGAGCTCACCAGCTTGCGGCGGAGCGTCTCCGAGGCGCAGTCGCAGGAAGGCGAGGTTCGCCAGCAGCTTCGTACGGCAGTGCTGAGCAGCTCGCTGTCGCCCGACATTCTCGCCAAGATCTATGAGCTGCAGCAGAATTCCGAGCTGGCACGGGCTCAGTACCAGACGCTGCTCACGCGCATACGGGACATGGAAGCCCAAGCTTCGCTGCAGGTGGCGGACAGCCGCGTGGTTTCGGCGGCGCTGGTTCCGGGCCGACCCTCGTTCCCCAATATCAACCTCACTCTTGCACTGGCCGGGCTCGCCGGGCTGGGTCTCGGGGTGGTGCTGGCGTTCCTGCGGGAGAACATCCTGGGTGGGATCCTGACAGAGGAGCAAGCCGCGGCGGTGCTGCGGATACCGATTGCGGCGGCGTTGCCGCGCGAGAAGGGCGCGTCGCGTGATGCCGGCAATATGGGCGGGCTGGCCGACCTGATGGTGACGGCGGCAATGTCCTCGTTCCCCGAGGGTATCCGGCGCGTCAAAGTCGCGATCGATCAGGCGACGCACAGGAAGGCATTGAAGGGCGGGACGGCGCGGGAGAGCGGCAAGGCCGTGGTCATCATGATCACGTCGTCCACCGCCAACGAGGGCAAGAGCACGGTGGCGCTGTCGCTTGCCCGAGCCTATGCGCTGGCGCGCCGTAGCGTGGTTATCGTCGACTGTGACCTGCGCAAGCCAACGGTTCACAAGATGGTCGGGCTCAACCCATCGACGTCGCTGATCGACTACCTCAGGGACGATCACGCCGAGTTGGACCTGTCAGCGATCACCGAGAAGGACAACGCCAGCGAGGCGCGGGTCATCGTGGGCGCGCGCCCAAGCGATGTGCCCACCGATCAGTTGATCACCGGCCGCGCGTTCGCAAGGATGCTGGAAACGATCCGGGATACATACGACGTCGTCATCCTCGATACCCCGCCCGTGGGGCCCGTGGTCGATGGCCTGTACCTGGCGCAAAGCGCGGACTTCATCCTCTTCGTGCTTCGGTCGGGCACGACCTCGCAGGCTGAAGCCAAGATGGCGCTCGCGAGCCTAAAGGATGCCAAGGCACCGGAGGCCGAGCTGCAGGGGGTGCTGAACCAGCAGGATCGCGCCAGCGCTTCGTACAAAGGCAAGTACGAGAGCTACTACTACAGCGATACGACCTGATCAGCCGCTGATCCACTCGCCGAAGCTCGGGCCGGCCGCTTCCGGTTTCCGGGCTGGGCCGAGCACCCGCTTGGCGACACGCCTTGCCCCCCGCATGACGACGTGACCCGCAGCGAAGAGCGGCACGAGGATCGCCTCCAGCGGCCCGCGCACCTGGTGCTTCAGTTCGGCCAGAGCCGGACGGACGCCCTCGTCGTAGAACAGCCAGGTGACGAGCAGGCCGCAGCCATCGAAGAGTGCGCGATGGTAGGCGAGCCTGCCGGTGACGCCGGGGAGCTCGGCCATCGCCCTGATCACCCGCACGCGGGAGCGCAGCATGCGGGCTTCGTTCGCCGACATGTTGTCCGGGGTCCGGCGATAGCCGGTAAGAACTTGCGGCACGCTAACGAAGTCGAACCCGTGGGCGAGCCGGAGCTGCAGGAACAGATCCTCGCAGCCCTGCAGCCCCTCATCGCGCAGGAATACGGGATAGCCACCCATCGCCAGCGCTGCAGACCGGCGCATGGTCATGCTGCTGCCGTTCCCGACGAGATTTGAGCGCAGGTGAAAATCGAAGACGCGGCCACTCTGGTGGTAGACCGGCGAACGGCGGAAGACCCTGTCGTCGGCATCGATGAGGACGAACGGGGAATATGCGACGGCGGCCCCCTCCCCCGCCGCCTCCAGTGCCTTCACATGCTCGGCGACATGGGCGGGGTGCCAGAGGTCATCGGCGTCGAGCGGCGCAACGTACTCTCCGCGGCCTTCGGCCATCCCCCTGTTACGCGCAGCAGCCACGCCCGCATTTGCGGTCGTGATGCAGCGGATGTTGTGGTGAGTTTCGGCGTATTCGGCGACGAGTTGGGCTGTCGCATCGGTCGAGCCGTCGTTGACCACGAGTATCTCGATGGGCTGGTAGGTTTGAGCAAGTGCAGACTCCAGTGTGGCGCGCAGCGTGGCCTCGGCGTTGAAGGCCGGGATGACCACCGATACGAGCGGCGCGGCTGCCGGCTTCGTCATGGCTGGCTCTTGCCCGTGGCGGCCTGGACAATGGCCCGGTCGACGGCCGCGAGGCAGACCTCGAGGGAGAAATCCGCGAGTGCGTGGGCTCGCCCCGCCGCCGCAAGACGGCTCCGCAACGCGGGATCGGCCGCGAGCGCGCCGAGCGCATCGGCAAGAGCGCCGGCGTCGCCGGGTGGCACGAGGATACCGTGCACACCGCTCTCGATGATCTCCGAGACACCGCCGGCCTCCGTCGCTATGACCGGCCGCTCGGCCAGCATGCCTTCGACGACCACTCGTCCGAACGGCTCCGGCGCAACGGAGCAATGGACGATGATGTCGACGCCCTTCATCAGCGAAGCGACATCCGAGCGAAAGCCGAGAAAGTGGACCCGGTCGGCAACACCGCAAGCCTGGGCCTGTCGCCGCAGTTCCTGCTCGTAGGCCTCTTCGCCGAATAGCGGGGCGCCGACCAGCAAGAGGTCGACTTCCGGCAGGCCCTTCAGTGCTTCGATGGCGACGTGCTGCCCCTTCCAGTGCACGAGGCGGCCGAAGACCCCGACGAGCATGTTTCGGCCGGTGGCAAGCTCCCGGCGCAAGGTGCTGGATGCAGTTTCGGCGTCGATCACGTCGAACCGTTCCGACGCAACGCCCTGGTGAATGACCGTTGTCGCGACCTTGCCACCGGACGCGCGGAAGGACTCGGCCGTCGCTCGGGAGTTGGTGAGCACTATGCTGGCCCGAAAATTGGCCACGCGGACGGCCACCTTGCGCAGGGTCGAACTGAAATGCTCGGAGCTAAGAATGTCGCGGAGGTGCCAGATCAGCGGTCGGCGCGCCAGGAGCGAGGCAAGTGCGCCGACCACGAGGGCCTTCTGCGAATTGGCATAGATCACTGCATAGGGCCTGGCCTGCCTCGCGACAGCGACAGCGGTTCGGACCACCGAGACGGCGCTGCCAAGCGCGGTCCATAGCCCGCTGTCACGGCGGACCTGGATGCCGCCATCGACTACCCTTACGTCGACATCCGCTGCCTCGAGCAGCTCGCGGTATGGACCGTCGGCCAGGAGAATCATGCGGGCCGAGCCGGATCGCGATTTCAGTGTGTCGAGCAGCGACAGTTCGGCGCCGCCCAAGGCACCGGTCTGGCCGATGAAGAGCACAGGCAATTCGGTTGCGGGATTAGAGGAGCCGGGCATAGGCATCCCTCACGTCTGCCGCCACCTTTGGCCACCCGAAATGCGATGCCGCATAGGTGCTGCAGGCCTCGGCGTCCGGCAGCCGGATCCGGCCGGAAAGGGCCGCATCCAGTCCCGCCGCAATCTGCTCGGGGCTGCCGCCCTCGAGCACGAGTTCGGGCTCCAGTGCGGTCACCACCTCGGGCAATCCGCCAACCGGGGTGACAAGGACCGGTGTGCCGGCAGCGAGCGACTCCGCGGCGATCAGGCCAAAGCCCTCGAGGCTGGCGGTCGGCACGAGGCTGAGGTCCGCCGCCCGATAGGCCAGCGGCAAATCGGCTTCTGCGACGAAGCCGATGAGCCTCGCATGTTCCCCCAATTGGCCGTCCTCGATCGCCTTGGCCAGTTCGGCCTGCAGCGGGCCTCGCCCGCCGATGATCAGCAGTACATCCGGGTGCGTGGTTTTGATCCGCGCGATCGCGGCAATCGCCGACTCCAGCCCCATGCGCCGCACCAGCCGCCGTACAGCGAAGACAATTCGGCGATCGGCGGGCCAGCCGAGCCGCTGCCGGGCCTCGGCGCGGCTGACCGGCTGACGGAAGCGCTCGGCGTCGAGGCCGCCGGGGATCACCTGGATACGGTCTGGTGCGACGCCGTATGACTCGCTCAGCACCCGACCGAATGCGGCCGATAGGACAACACACAAGTCGGCCCGGCGATAAGTGCTCGCCTCTATCCACTGACGCATGACCGACGGCCGCTCCCGGCGCTCCGTCGCCACCTCCAGCGCCCACGGCCCGTGAAAATGGGCAACCAGCGGGCGGTCGATCCGATCGAGGGCCGCTCGGGTGTAAAGCGCGAAATGCGAGCCAACGACCTGCGGGTCGAAGCTGGAAAGAGCCCCGCCGATGGCCGCGCGAGCGGCCAGCAACCGCTGAGGCATGGGAGCAGTACTCGCGGCAAAAGCGGTGACCTTGCCGTCGGTGGAGGCGGCGATATTGGCAGAGCCGGTCACGAGGCCGCGGACATCAAGACCGACGGAAGGGGCCGCCGCGACCAGTTCGTAGAAGTAGCGCGACAAACCGCCGGCGCGCTCGGGGAACCAATCCAGACCAATCTGGAGGGTCCTCAATTGCGCGATCCGACACGGGTCTGTCGCCGGGTCAACAGCCTCGCATAGAGGGCCACATATTGATCGGCCATCCTCCCCCACGACATGGGCTGCACGATCTCGCGCGCCCGCAGGCCTGCCGCCGCGCGTAACGCGGCGTCGGACGCGACCTGACGGATGACCGCTGCCAGCACATGCACGTCGTCTGGATCATCGAGAACGAAGCCCGCGTCCTCAGCGACGATTTCGCTAGCTCCGGTCGACCGCGTGGTGATCACCGGCAAACCGGCAGCCATGGCCTCGGGCACGACCATGCCCCACGGTTCATATCGCGACGGGAAGACGAGGAAATCCACCGAGCGCAACAGCAGTGGCATATCCTTGACCATGCCGACGAAATGAACCCGGTCGGCGATGCCGAGCCGCTTGGCCAGGGCGGGAAAGCGGCTGCCATCAGAAGTTCCGGCGACCACCAGATGGAGATCGGGCACACCCGCTACCGCGCTCAACACGGTGTCGAGGTTCTTGCGCTCGGTCATCAAGTCACCAACGAAGACCGCCATGACACCTGCGGCAGGCAGGCCAAACCGGGCCCGATCGCCCACCCCTGGTGAAAACTCGGCTGCGTCGATGCCGTTCTGCACAACCTCTATGCGACCAGGCTCGATGCTGAGATCGGCAATTTCCCTGGCCAGATGGGGCGACACTGCGACGATCTGCGTGGCATCGAGAAAGGAACGTCGCTCGGCGAGAGCATTGAACCAGCCGAACAGGCCTTGGTAGGTGCCCCGCCAGCCCGGCGAGTTGGAGAAGTGGTCGGATTGGCGCCAGCCACTGTGAACGAAGTGAACGGAGTTCAGATCACCGCGAGCCCAGGTGATTGCGCCGTTCACGTGCACGATGTCCAGCCAGGAGCGGTTGGCGCGAAGCCAAAGCCAGCTTCGAAAGGCAAAGACCTGATAGCGGATCAGGCTGCTCGGCATGACACCGTACGAGATCTTCACCCAGCGCACATGGGGGTATTTGAGCAGTTCGGGCGCCACATATGCGGAGACAAGGTAGAGTTCGTGACCTAGCTCGGCGGAGCGCAAAGCGGTTTCGTAGTTGACGCGGCCCTGGCCGTCGTTTCGCGCGAACCGGTGTGTAACGATCGCGATCTTCACCGCATCAGCTCCTCCGGTGGACGTTCGCGCGTCTGTTCCGAGTTGCTTTCACCCAGCACGATGGCAAGGGCGAAGAAGGGTAGGATGAGCATGCCCGGGCCCTGAAGCAACATATTCGTGAAGGGCAGCAGCGACAGCGTCGCGATGGCGACAGAGGCTGCCGCACTGCCCTCGATGCTGCGCCTGCCGTTGCGAACAGCGCGATTGAAAATCATCACCAGCGCCGCGATCACGACGAAACTACCCCAGCCAAAAGTGAAGAAGATATCCAGCACGCCGCTGTCGAAGATGCCGTATTCCCCCAGGTTGCCGGACTGGTTGGTCAGCCGCGTGCCGGCACCTGTCGCGCCCATCCCACGGCCGATCGGGTTCGTGAAGGTGGCGTTCAGCAGGCCATCGATGAAGTCCGCACGGACTCTCAAGCTCGTGTCGTCTTCAAGGCTGGCGAAAGTCTCAAAACGCCCCGCTACTGTGTCGGAAAACGGCAGGATGGCCAGCACCGGGACAACAACGACACCGGCCAACAGGATGGAAAGCAGCCAACGCGCTTTCAAACGAGGCGGCCCCATCAGCAGCATGGCGACCAGCCCGACCACCAGGCCGCCCCACCCAGCGCGGACCAGCGAAAGCACCAGCGTGCCTGCTGCAGGCACAGCCGCCACCCAGCGCAGCACGCCGCTGTTCGCCGCCAGGACGATGAGCGATGCCGCCATGAAGATGGCCAGAGGGCCGGGGGAATTCAGGGTGGCAAAAACGCGTATCTCGCCCGGTTTCGGATAGCCGACCGACAACATGTCGGCGTTGATCATCCAGAATGTGTCCCATTCGGGAGCGAAGTAATATTGGTAGAGCCCGTAGGCGCCCACAAACAACCCGGCAAACGCGAGGGATCCGAACATGGCCCTGCCGAAATCCGCGGCGCGGGCAGGCTGCGACAGGATATAAAAGGCGACCGAAAGGGGCGCCAGCCAGGCCATGAAGCTGTATCCCGCAGCGAATGGTCCCGATGCCATGATGCCGACGAGCAAGGCGAATATCATCATCAGCAGGAAGAGGCTGAAGGGGTAGTAGCGATTCTCGTGCAGGTGGCGGGAAATCCGGATCACCGTCAGGAATGACATGCTGCTCACCAGCAGCGGGGCGAGCAATACCGGATTGAGGGTGCTGTACTCCGTCTGCCAGTCCACCAGGCGTCGAACGAAGGGCGCCAGCATCCAAAGCCACATCGTGAAATGGACGTAGTGCGCCGGATAGCGCTGGAACAGGACGAAGCCGGCCATCAGGCACATTGGCGTGAAAGCATAGTAGAGGAGCCGCGCCTGCCCTGTTAGCAGTGCGGCGAGGCAGATCAGCAGAACCCCAATCTGCAGTAGCGTCGGCGGGGTGATGACGTCCCCGAGGCTGCGTCGCTGTGAGGGGATATCGGTCATCGCCGCAACCATGTTCGGATGCCGGCCAGCGTGCCGCGCAGCGAGGCCCAATAGATGCTGCCGACGCGGTGTTCGCCGTTGAGCTTGAGACGGATCACCTGCGCAATGCCGGGGACCTCCCGGGAGCCAATCGCCACGGTCCAGGCTAGGTAGACAGGCACCTGCCAGAGCGAAAGGTAGTCCAGCAGCGCAAGCGCCTGATTGTGGGAGGCGTTGGTCTGGGCGGCGGGAGTCCGGTATGTGCGCTTGTCGTCGTCGTGCCGCACCGCCAGATAGTGGTCGACCGCAACGTTGGGGTCGTAGACGAGCGTCCAACCCTGCTTTCTCACCTCGAGCGCAAGCTTGAGGTCGTTGGCGACCTGGGCCCCATCGCCGCGAAGCCGCCGATCGAAGCCGTTTGAGATGGCGCCGCGGCGGAAGCTCATGTTGGCTCCCTTGAGAATCTCGACGTTTCTCGGCTCACCGACACCCTCGTGGTGGAATCCAATGCACCGGCCGAACCACTGCACCCGGCCAACGACGGGGTGGCTACCCTTGCGATGAACGCCGTCCCAATAGTCGCGCCCCCCTACCCCACCCAATCGGCCGTCGGCCTTGAAATGCTGCTCGATCCGCAAGAGCCAGTCGAGAAAGGGCGCCGCGTCGTCGTCGGTAAAGGCGACGATGTCGCCGGCGGCGGCCTGCAGGCCGACGTTCAGGGCCGCCACCTGGCCGGGCTCATCTACGCAGACGCCGCGGATCCGGGTTCCGCCTCCGGTCCTCTCTGCGAGAAGCCGCTCAGTCTCCTCATCGCCGGCGCGCCAGACGACGATGACTTCGTCGGGCGCCCGCAACTGGTTGTCGAGGGCGGCGATGCATCGGCGCAGGTCGTCGACGCGCATATAGCTGGGCACTACGACCGAGATCGTCATGCGCTCCGGTGCGGTCAGAGCCTGTGTGCGTCGTTTCCTCGTCGACGACACCTGACGGGCTACATTCATGGCCGCCTCCGGCTCGGAAAGAACCAGCTGAGCTGGGCACGCAATGTGAAAAAGAAGCTGATCGCCATGGCGGCCTCAGCCAGATTGATGGTCACCGCAGCGCCCAGCGCCCCGTAAAGGAGGCAGAGCGGCGGGGCAGCTATCGTAGCCGTCGCGGCGCCGGCGAAGATGCAGAGCGTGAATTGCCGGTTCAGCCCGAACGGCAGCATGATCAGCTTGCCCATGGCTGAGTTAAGGGCACTGAGGACGATGACACCGGAGAGGATCCGAAGCACCGGCACCGCGTCGCCGAAGGCATCGCCGAGCAGGATCGCGACGACGAGCGGCGCGAAGATGAACAGGCCGACCGCGATGCTGGCGCCGACCGCGGCGTGCAGCTTCAGCAGCGATATCGCCGTGCGCCGGGCATCTTCCGCGGCTTCACCGACCAGTGCGTTCATCTTGGGATAGGCAACCATGATGATCGGGTTGAGGAGGCTGATAAACGGCCACTTCGTCCGATCCGCTCCCGAATACAACCCGGCCTGGTGGGTGCCCGACGTGAGCACGAGGATTAGCGACAATCCGCTGGAGTAAACGTTGGTGAGGATCGCCGAGATGAACATGAAGCTGCCCTCGGCCAACTGCGAGACGGTAGCCTCGAGGGACAGTTGGGGACGTTGCAGCAGTCCCCGGCGCAGCGCCCCGTTTATCGTCAGGGCAGCAACGATGAACGAACCGAGGCTGGTCAACCCGGCCGCGATCCAGACATCGGATTGCTGGTGCACCAAGAGGTAGACCAGCGGGACAATAGCGAGCCTCCCGAGGACGGAAGCCGACATGAACTCGCGAAAGGACTCGCTGCCGCGCAGCGCCCACTCCAACGACAGGACCGACCCGACGACGCCCAGGCTCGACGCGATAATCGTCAGCCGGAGCACCGGGTCGGCGACCAGAAAC
This sequence comes from Devosia sp. P1_H9, assembly GCF_056405135.1. Lineage (NCBI taxonomy): Bacteria > Pseudomonadati > Pseudomonadota > Alphaproteobacteria > Hyphomicrobiales > Devosiaceae > Devosia > Devosia sp. P1_H9. Next base: position 427,195 of record NZ_JBFUCQ010000006.1, on the reverse strand, counting down.
GTGGTTCCCGCAATGACCGCGGCCATGGTCGGCAGGGCGAGCCCCACCTTCGCGGCGGTTGTCGCCCAGATTATCCTGTTGGCCGCGCCTGCGACCTGTCGCTGCTGGGCAATGGCGCGGGAGGCGGTGTACGCAAAGCCCCAGTCGACGATCACCCCGGCGAAGGCCGCCACGGCGAGTGCCACCCCCAGATAGCCAAAGCCCTGCACCCCCAGGACGCGCGCCAGATAGGGGAAGGTCAGCAGCGGCAGCAGGTAGTTTGCAGCCTGCCAGATCGACACCGAAGCCAGCCCCGCCCAGGTGCGCGGACTGAGCATCCCAGTCAGCCTCCTGATGTGCGACTGCACCTCGGTCACCGCTGTGCCGTCTTCGACGAGGGGTGCCGCGCCGCCGTCCTGTGTCGCCTGTTGAGCGCGTATTGAACCTCGTCCATGAAAGCCTCGCGGAAGCGATCCGACGAGAAGCGAAGCGCATTCTCCCGGCACGCGGCGGGCGAGATGGTTGGGGAGAGGCCCTCGAACTCAGCCACTGCGGCCGCGATCGCCGCTGCCGATTGCTCGTGGAAGAACACCCCCGTCCGATTTTGCGGCTTGACGACGATAGTTTCGAGCGAGCCACCGCGGCCATAGGCGATCACCGGGGTGCCGGCCGCCTGAGCCTCGAGGGGGGTAATCCCGAAATCCTCCTCCGCCGCGAACACGAAGGCCCTGGCGCGGCGCATGTAGTCGATGACGGTGTCGCGATCCTGATAGCCGAGAACAGTGACGTTCGGCGCCGCCGCGGCACGGACTCTCGGCATTTCGGGGCCGTCGCCGATCACGACCAGGCGGCGCTCCGGCATTGCTGCGAATGCCTCGACGACCAGGGGCACACGTTTGTAGGGCACCAGTCGCGAGGTGGTGAGATAGAAATCCTCGTGTGCGTCGCCGAGGGTAAAGGCCGTCACGTCGACCGGCGGATGCACCACCACGGCTTCGCGCCCGTAGAACTTGCGCGCGCGGCCGGCGACGAAGCGCGAATTGGTGACGAAGTGATCGACCCCGCTGGCCGTACGGACATCCCAGATGCGGAACTTGTGGAGCAGCCAGCGGGCGAACCAGCTCAACGGACCATGCTCGAGCTTGGCCTCATGCAGGTAGGTGGCCTGCAGGTCCCAGGCGTAGCGTGCAGCACTATGCAGGTAGCAGACGTGAATCTGCGCCGGCCCGGTGATGGCGCCTTTGGCTACCGCGTAGGAAGAACTGATGATCAGGTCGTAGGGTGAAAGATCGAGCTGTTCGATCGCCAGCGGCATCAGCCCCAGATACTTGCGATAGTGGCGGCGCACGAACGGCAGCTTCTGGGCGAAGGTGGTACGCGGGGTCCGTCCGCCCAGGAATGCGCGATTTTCTTTGGGAAGGAAGTCGACGACGGAGAACAGATCCGCCTCGGGAAACAGGGCGAGTATCTCGGCTAGGACGCGTTCGGCGCCGCCTTCCACTACGAGCCAATCGTGAACGATGGCTACCTTCAAGTCCCATGCTCCAGCGACGGTGGCCGTGAGCAAACCGAGTCAATGTGTCGTCTCTACTGCCGGCGCGCTATGCCACCCCCTTGCCTGCGCGCTGACTGTTCACAATGTCCCAAGGCCCGTCATGTTGAACAATACGCCAAAATTCACTTCGTTGCATTGATGTAGATGATAACCTTAACGCTGCAGCGGTCGTCATTCGACAAGGTGCCGCCGAGGGTTCTGGATACACTGGGGACCGATCAATCTTCCTGCAGGAGTAACAGCGTTGACGTGGCTACGAAGCAGACTGCAGACAATGGCGACAGACATGGCGAACGCAGCAGCCCGGCAATTGTCGCGAGTCGCCCCCTACCGGCCTATGTCTGGCGGCAAGGCGCACCTGGACGAGCAGTACGCCGGGGGGACTTGGGAATATCTCAGAGGCATCGGCGAACTGTCACGCTTCAGCGTGGTCGTCGGCTACTGTCACTTTCTGAAACCCGGCGGCAGCATCGCCGAGGTCGGCGCGGGGGACGGTATCCTGCACGACCGGCTCGATCACACCAAGGTCGGCAGCTACCTGGGCATCGACATTTCGGAAGAGGCGATCGCCCGCATGGCGCCGCGGCAGGACGAGCGGAACAGTTTCGTCGCAGCCGACGCCGCGACATTCGAACCTCCCGGGACTTACGATCTGATCGTCTTCAACGAGGTGCTCGAGTATTTCGATGATCCGCTGGCTGTGGTGCGCCACTGGTCCCGCTGGCTGGCGGAGGACGGGGCGATCATCGTCTCGATGTTCTCCGGCCTCACAACGGCGCGATCCGAGACCATCTGGCGGGGTCTGGCGGCCGAGTACCGACAGGAAGCGCTGACCCAGGTACAGAATGAGGCTCGTTATCGTTGGGTGATCAAGGTTCTCAAGCCCATCGGGTCCAAGTAGACGGGATGGCAGCGCCGGAGTTCAGCGTCGTTGTGCCGACGTTTCAGCGGCGCGACCTGGTGGTCGCCCTCGTGCAGTCGCTGGCCGCGCAAGAGGGCGGCATCAGCTTCGAATGCATCGTAGTTGCGGATGGTTCGACCGATGGCAGCGCCGCGGCGCTGAAGGCACTCAGCGTGCCCTTTCCGTTCAGCGTGGTGGAGCAGGCGAATGCCGGCGCCAGCAGTGCGCGCAACCACGGCGCGCGGCTGGCACGCGGTCGGTATCTGCTGTTCATCGATGACGACATGGAGGCGCATCCGCAATTGCTGGCGGAGCATCAGCGCTCGCACCAGGCTGGAGCCGACGTGGTGCTCGGGCACATGCCGCTGCATCCCCGGGCTCCCGACACCCTGATCGCGCGCGGCGTCGCCGAGTGGACGGAGGAGCGGAAGGCGCGGTTGGAGGCGGGGGGCCAGCTGACGCTTCACGACATGCTCACCGGGCAGATCTCCCTGCCCCGTGCCTTGTTCGAAGAGTTGCACGGCTTCGATGGAAAGTTCACCGAGGGGGGCAGTTTCGGCAACGAGGATATCGACCTCGGCTATCGCCTGCTGCAGCGGCAGGCAAGGGTCGTCTTCAATGCCTCGGCGATCACCTGGCAGAACTATGTTGTCGGGCCCAGGCAATACATGAAGCAATGGCGGGACGCAGGCGAGGCCGACGTCATTTTCTCGCGCAAGCACCCCGATCGCGGAATGGAGCTCTTCAAGCTGAACGGCGCCGACAGCCGCCGGGCGCGCCGATACTGGCAGCCGATGGCACGGTTCCCGCGACTGACGGCACCGATCGCGGCGGCCCTCACGCAGCTTGCCTATTACGGCTTTTCGAGAGGTGGCAGGGACAGCAGGTGGGCGAAGCTGTTCTACAATGTTCGCGACATGCAGTACTGGCGGGGCGTCGCCCGCGCCGGCGGGATGCCGAAGCCGCAGCCGGTCGTCGTGATGTGCTTTCACGCCATCGCCGACCTCTCGGATGCGGGCTTCCTCGCCCCGTATGGCTTGCCTCCCGAGCTAATGGCCGCGCAACTCGATGCACTTTTGGCCTCGGGGCACAGCTTCATCAGTGGGGAGCAGTTGCTCCGGTACATGACCGACAACAGCCCCCTGCCCACGAAGCCCGTGCTGGTTACGTTCGATGATTGCTACACCGACCTGCTCGACGTGGCGCTGCCGATCCTGCGCGCGCGCTCCATACCGGCAGTTGCCTTTGTCGTCTCGGGAGAGATCGGTGGCGGTAACTCCTGGGACGTTGCAAAGGGCGGGCGACCGATGCCGCTGCTCGATCTCGAAGGGCTCAAGCGAATTCGCGACGGCGGGATCGAGATCGGTGGCCACAGCCGTACGCACCCGGAGCTGCCGCGCCTCACCGACGCCGGTTTGGACGACGAAATCGCCGGCAGCCGGCGTGACCTGGAGGCCCTTGGGCTCGGCCCGATCCGGTTCTTCGGCTACACGTTTGGAGAGCACGACCAGCGCGTTCGGGCGGCTACAGCCGCTGCGGGATACGAGCTGGCCTTTGCCCTCCACGACGGATTGGCGCGATCGGGCGAGGATCGCTTCGCCCTTCCACGATTCGAGATCAAGCGGAATGATACGCCCGCCAGCTTGCGGCGGCGGATCGCCCGGTCCCGGGTTGCCAGGTGGCTTCGACGCTCACAACCGGTCGACTGACGCTTCCGCCTCGCTGAGGGCCGCGCCGATCTCCTCGATCGCCTCGCGAACCAGTTTTGGTGAGATCTCGTCTGTCGGCCTCGCCTCGAGGACCGCGCCTGCCTCGAGCACAATGCAATCCTCGCAGTAGGCGACGGTCGACTCGCGGTGGCTGATGACAATCAGTGTCTGTCCCGGGCGCCTGTTGCTGACGAGGTCCATGATCGCCCGCTCCGAAACCACATCCACAGCACTCGTCGCTTCGTCGAGGATCAGAACGTCGGGATCTCGCAGGAGCGCGCGGGCCAGACCGATGCGCTGCCGCTGCCCACCCGAGAGGCCAAAACCGGGGCCTTGCAGTTCGGTAGCGTAGCCCAGCGGCAAGGCGGAGATGAAGCCGTGCGCATCGGCACGCATGGCAGCGTCGACGATCTCAGCCTCACTTGCTTCCGGAGTGCCGTAGCGGATGTTCTCAGCGATCGTGCCGTTGAAGAGTTCGGCATCCTGCCCGGCGATCGCCACGCGAGCGCGCATGGCGGTCGGTTCGATCGTCGACAGCGGGACGCCGTCGATGCTTATGCGCCCGCCGGTCGGTTCGATGAGCCTCGCCAGCAAGTTGACGATCGTCGACTTGCCGGAGCCGGAGCGCCCCACCAGGGCTGTACTTCGGTTGGCTCGGATGGCGAAACTCACCTCACGCAGCGCGGCGTCGCGATCGCTGGAGACATCATAGCCGAAGCTGACCTGTTCGAAGCTGATGCGATCGCGAAGCCCAGGATATGGCGCGGTGCCACCAGGCAGCGGCTCGGCACGCGACGCATCCAGCAGCCACTCGACCTCGGCGATGGAACTGCGCCGGGTGGCGATCTCGACGCCAGCCGTGCTGAGGTCGCGGATGTGCGGCTGCATGCGATACATCAGCAGCAGGAAGACGATCAGCGTGCTCAGTGCTACGCCAAGCCAGTGGGCGACGATGAAGATACCCAGGAACAGCAGCGCATAGAGCACCTCGAAGGCAGGGCCTACCATCGATGTCGCGATGGATGCGTCCAGCATGGTGCGCCGCACGTCGTTGGACGCGGCATCGAAGCGCTCCTGCTCCTCGCGCTCGCGGCCGAACAGGCGAACGAGCCGCGGTATGCCAAGGCATAGCGCGATCATGCGGTCGCCGAGACCGAGATTCGCGGCGCTCACCTTGGCGCCGATGACATTCACGTTCCTTGTCGCCAGCGTCTGCAACAGGCGGATGAGCAAAACGCCAACCAGCGCCACGACGAACAACTGCCACTGCACCAGCCCGACGAACAACAGGAACACCGCGATGGTGACGGCGCTGGAAATGGCCCGGAACATCAGCTGGATCGCGTCGGAGGCACGCCACGACTCCGTTGAGATGATGTTCAACAGGCGAATGGAGTCGGCCCGCAGCAGAAACGGGTACCCGACATTGACGAGTCGCTCGGCCAGTTGGGTGCGGATAGCGTGGCTCGCCTGGCCGTCGACCCAGTGGACGAATACGGCGCAGGCTATGCCCAACACGCCCTTGAGAACGATGCCGACAAGGATGAGCAGGGACAGGCCGACGAGCCGATACTCGGCGGGAAACCAGTCGCCGACGCCGGCCAGGAAGCCGAGCCCACTGGCCGATCCGCTGCCGCCCAGCGTTTCGAGCAATGGCATCAGCAGGCCGATGCTCAGGCCTTCGAGCGCACCCGCCAGCGAAACGAGGATCGCCACTACCGGGATGGTCCAGGCGAAGCGAGCGGCCAGGGGGAAGAGCGGGCTTTCCGGCGAAACGAGCACGGCAGATATTAACTTGCGCAGCAAGAGTATCCCCAGTCGAGCTTTCAACACTCGCGGCAAGCCGCTACCCTGACCTGCGTGCCGACTAAGAATGGACCAAATGGCAGACCAGTCAACATCAGCACCTGTGCAATGGCCAATCGTGCATGTCGATCTGGAAACGTCCTTAACCCGGCAGGATGTGCAGCACGTCGCTGGCGCCGGCGCGTTTATCGTCTATTGGCGAGACAATCGTCCGGTCGGCCAGTGGATCGTCGCCCCGGTGCCGACGATGCCGGATCAGCGGGCGATCATCGCGCGCGGATTGGGCATCGCGGTACCCGCTGCCGGCGTGTCGAAGGGCGCCGGGGAACCGCTCAGCCTGTCCGTCCTGATCCCGACCCGTGATCGCCCGGATGATCTGGCGAGGTGCCTCGCATCGTTCCGCGGCCAGTCTCGAGCGGCGGACGAGATCATCGTCATCGACAACAGTTCTACCGGCTCCGCCCGAGCTGTCGTCGAGACCAATCCCGGGGTGCGGTATGTGCACGAACCGCGCAAGGGGCTCGACTATGCGCGCAACGCCGGGTTGCGCGCCGCCACCTCGGACCTCGTTGCCTTCTGTGATGACGACGTAGCCCTGCATGCCGCCTGGACGGAGCGGATGGCCCTGGCCTTCGACGCACCGGAGATCGAGGCGGTGACCGGCCTGGTGTTGCCGATCGAACTCAGAACCGAGGCGCAGCGGCTGTTCGAGTTCAAGTGGCCGTTCGGGCGAGGCTTTGCGCGTATCGACTACGGTCCGGAGTTCATGACTCGCAACAGCATGCTCGGCTGCCCGGCTTCCGACATCGGGGCGGGCGCGAGCATGGCGTTCCGACGGTCGGTGTTTGCCCGGCTCGGGATGTTCGACCTGCGTCTCGGCGCTGGAGCATCGGGATGCAGTGACGATTCCGAAATGTGGTATCGCATCATCGCCGCCGGCGGGACCTGCCGATACGAACCCGGCATCGTTTCCTACCATCGCCATCGCAGCGAGATGTCGGCGCTGCGCGGGCAGATCCACGACTATGTGCAGGGCTACGTCGTTTCGCTGCTCATCCAGTTCCAGCGCTTCGGTCATTGGGGCAACCTGCGGCGGCTATTCCTGCGGATGCCCTATTTGTACGCCCGCCGCGCAACCCGCATCGTCCTGCGCATCCCAAGGCCTGACGATGTCGTGTTTAAGGATGAACTGCGTGGTTACTTTGATGGTCTGAGGTATTTCTATAAACATGCGGACAGTCCCGACGGAGTGACGCAAGCCGATGGACTCGCATACCGATCGGAGTGATGTCGCGGCACGGCCCGGTTCGGCCGGGGTAACCGTCGTTATCAACACCTACAACCATGCGCACTTTCTCGGCGATGCCATCCAGAGCGTGATCGACCAGACAGCTGCTGCATCGGCCATCATCGTGGTGGACGATGGTTCCGACGATCACCCGGAACAGGTGGTGGCCGGCTACCCGCAAGCGCGGATTATCCGGCAGGCCAACCAGGGTCTGGCGTCAGCCCGCAACACGGGTCTCGCAGCGGCCGATACCGAGTTCATCTGCTTTCTCGATGCCGACGATCGGCTGCTGCCGCAGGCGCTCGAGGCCGGCTCACGGGCGCTGGCGCAGAATGCCGACGCCGTGTTCGCCTATGGTGGATTTCGCCGGATCGACGCGACCGGCGCGCCCATCTCGGATGACCTTTACTCACCGCCGGGCGAGCATCCCCACCAAACTCTTTTGCGCGGCAACCCCATCGCTATGCACGCAACGGTGCTGTACCGGACCCGGATGCTGCAAGCGGCAGGCGGCTATGACGCGGGCCTGCGGCTCTGCGAGGATTACGACGTCTATCTCAAGCTCACCGGCCTCCACCCGATCGTGAGCTATTCACAGCCGGTCGCCGAGTATCGCTGGCACGGCGGCAACATGTCCGGCGATCCCCGGCGTATGCTTGCCACCACATTGAGGGTGCTCGACCGATATTCCGGTGACGCCGGAGCCGCTGAGGGCAAGGCAGCCTGGAAGCGCTACTATGCCGGCGTCGCGCTGAAGCAGGCGGCGGAACCTGGGCGGAGTTTTGGCGAACGACTTTCGAAGCTCGGGGACAGCCTTGCCATCGCGCCTAAGCAAGTGGTGCGACGCGGGCTCAAGGCCCTCTTGCCGGCATCGGCGCTCAATCGGGCGCGGCGTATCGTTCGCGGCGGAAGGCCGGTTGGCACCGTCCGGCTGGGCGACCTCGACCAGACCATGCCGGTACACGGCGACTTCGGCTGGGGGCGCGGGACGCCGGTCGACCGGTACTATATCGAGGGCTTTCTGGAGCGCAGCCGACAGGATGTACGCGGCCGCGTGCTGGAGATTGGCGAAGACACGTATTCAAGGCGGTATGGCGGTGCCAATGTCGTTCGGCAGGACATTCTGCACGTCCATGCCGGCAACCCCCGCGCGACCATCGTGGGGGACATCAGCGTCGCCGGCACGCTACCCGCTGACAGCTTCGACTGCATCGTCCTTACCCAGACGCTGCAGCTGATCTTCGATCTCGATACGACCGTGCGCAACCTGTATGCCGCGCTCGCGCCCGGCGGCGTGCTGCTCGCCACCGTGCCCGGCATCAGCCAGGTCGATCGGGGCGAATGGGGAGTTCGGGGCTGGTTCTGGATGATCACCCCCGCCGCCATGCACCGGCTGTTCGGGCCGGTCTTCGGCGAGGACCAGATCGCGATCGAGGCGCACGGCAATGTCTATGCGGCAACCACCTACCTGCAGGGGCTGGTGGTGGAGGAGCTGGATACCGCAAAGCTCGACGCCGACGATGCCCGCGCCTACCCAGTGATCGTGACGCTGCGGGCGCGGAAGGCATGAAGCGATCATGCTGAGCATTCTCGATCGATTTCGCCGGCGATCCGAACCGGTCATCCTCATGTACCACCGGGTGGCCACGCCGGCCGTCGATCCGTGGGAGATAGCAGTTTCCGCCGACAACTTCGCAAGCCAGATCGAAGCACTTGCCGACCGGCGCACGCTGCTGCCGATGGCCGACTTTGCCGCGCGACAGCTGGCCGGCGCCCTGCCCCGCGACGCCATCGGCATAACCTTCGACGACGGCTATGCCGACAATGTCGCCACCGCGGCACCCATCCTCGCAGCGCACGAGGCGCCGGCCACGTGGTTCATTGCCACCTCATATGTGGGACGCGAGCGCGAGTTCTGGTGGGACGAACTGGCCCGGCTTGTGCTGCTGCATCCCGGGCCTGGGCAATGGGACCTGCCGATGCTGGATCGCAATGTCGGCTTCGGCGGCGACGACGAGCTGGCAGATGCAACGCAGTGGCGCGGCTGGGATCCCCCGGTGACGAGCCGGCAGCGCGTGTTCCGCGAACTCTGGGAGTCGCTGAGGCTGCTTGCGCTGCCGCAGATCGAGGCGGCACTCGATGCCATGGGGGAGCAAAGTGCCGCGGCCCCAGCGCCGCCGGAGGACCTTCCCGCAACTGCCGCGGCGCTTCGGCGCTGCGCGGAAAGCGGCTTGGTCAAGCTCGGGGCGCACACGTCCACGCACCGGCCGCTCGCCAGCATCGGGCTCGACGAGGCGCGGGCGGAGATCGCTGAAGGCAAGAGAGCCGTGGAGGCGATCGCCGAAGCGGAGGTCGTGGGCCTCTCCTACCCGTATGGCGATTGCAACGCCGCGGTCGCCGGCCTGGCGCGCGGTGCCGGGTTCGCATGGGCGTGTACGACCCGGAGGGCGGCGATACGACGCCGGGACGACCAGATGCTGTTGCCACGTGTCGCGGTGCCCAACCAGTCAGGCGAGGATTTGCTGCGGTTCATCGATAGCCTTGAGGTAAGGCCATGAGCGGTCCGATCGTCAGCGTCGTCATCTGTTTTCTCAATGGCGCCGAGTTCCTGCCGGCCGCAATCGACAGCGTGCTGGCCCAGACGATGAAGGATTTCGAGCTGTTTCTGGTCGATGACGGTTCGACCGACGGTAGTTCAAAGATCGCGAAGGACTATGCAGCGGTTGATCCCCGGCTAAGCTACCTAGAACACGCCGGACACGTGAACCTGGGTCTCAGTGCGTCACGGAATGTCGGGATCCGTGCCTCAACCGGAGACTTCATAGCCCTGCTCGACGCCGATGATGTCTGGGCACCGGATAAGCTGGACGAGCAGCTGGCGATATTCGTCCTGCATCCGGAACTGGGAATGGTCTGCGGGGCCACCCGGTACTGGAGTTCGTGGGCCGACGGCGATGATCGGATCGTCCCGTCCGGTCCGTGGCAGGACGTGCCAGTGCAGCCCCCTGACGCTTCGCTCCTCACCTATCCGCTCGGGGGGGCCGATGCCCCCTGCCCGTCCGATCTGCTGCTCCGGCGTTCGCTGGTGCTGGAACTGGGCGGCTTCGAAGAACACTTCCGCCGCCCCTATCACCTCTATGAGGACCAGGCCTTCCTCGCCAAGCTCTACCTTGCTGCACCGGTCTACTTCGCCGGTGAGGTATGGCTCGATTATCGGCAGCATCCGAATTCGATCATCGCGACGCTTGGCACGGGGCCGACCTACCATCAGGTCCGCCGCTATTTCCTTGAGTGGCTCGAGGGCTATCTCGCCGATCGTCCGGCGGTCGATCCTCGTGTTGCGGCCGCGGTGCAGCGGGCCCTGTTCCAATACCGGGCTCCACGGCGATACGCCGCTCTCCGCTGGCTCACTCGCCAGCGGGCGCGACTGGTTCGGCTGATTGACGCCTAACCTGGTCGAGGCCTAGTTGCCGCTGCCCGAAATGAACTCGTCTCGGGCGGTGAGGAAGATGATCCGGAAATCCAGCAGGAGGGAGGCATTCTGGATGTAGGCCATGTCGTGCTCGACGCGTTCGCGCGCCTTGGTCGGATCGTCGGTCGGCCCTCGCAGCCCATTCGCCTGCGCCCAGCCGGTCAACCCGGGTCGAACGCTGCGCCGCATGTCGTAGTAGGCGACGAGCGCCCGGTACGGCCTGCCGCCAGCCAGCTGCCCGGCAACGTGCGGACGCGGGCCGACGAACGACATGTCGCCCCGCAGGATGTTGAAGAGTTGAGGAAGCTCGTCAAGGCTCGAGCAGCGCAGCCACCGGCCTATCGGGGTGACGCGTTCATCGCCGAGCACTGTTTGCGCAACACCTGAGTGATCGCACACGTCCACGCGCATGGTTCTGAATTTGTAGAGCTGGAACAGCGTGTCGTTCCGCCCCGCGCGCATTTGCCGAAACAGCACGGGCCCCGGGCTGGTCAGCCTTATCGCAAGCGCCACGCCCAGCAGCAACGGGGCGAGAACTACTATCGCTGCGATAGCCATTACAATATCAACGGCGCGCTTCAGCACCGCATAACAATGGCCAGCAAACGTCGAGGACGCCACGATCGGCATCCCGTCGCGCCACCGCAGCGGCAGTCCGCTGTGATTTGTGACAATGGGCGGCCTTGCTGGGTGTACCGAAGCGATCTGGAAGGTTGCATCCCGACGCAGCGGCTGTCGGGGATTTTGGCCAAATGATATCTCTGCCATGGGCGGCACCTCGCACCCCGGACGTCAGAAGAACCGTCCGCACTCACAGTACTTAAGGCTCCGCAACCCATATGAACTTAACGATATATTAACCAGAAGCGCAAGGACGTAATCACATCAGTGCCTTGTAACGGCCACTAAAAAGCCGACCGGCCAGCCGCCGCAGGCGCATCAAGCATCCAGGTTTTGCCAAGGGTTGGCGTGATCACGAACGATTTACGTCGCCCCGACCGGACAGGCGGAGGCGCGCGCGGGGGCGACTGGGATAATCAGACAAAACAGTTCAGCTTTTCCCGACGACAGTTGTCGTGAGGTCCCGAACCGTCCCCGGCGTGTCGTCGAGCCCGCGGTCCGGGCAGAAATACTCCGTGGCCTGGCTCAGTTTGCTCTATAGTCGGGAAGGCACAACTTGGCCTGGTCGCGGCCGGGACCGTAATTGGTCGTCGCCAGGGCCCCGCGATTAACCCTTTCCCGAACTGATTGCCTGGCGCGCCCAGATTTGTTGACTTTCCGCCGTGCAAGGCGCTTACTTAACGAGGTATTAATGTACCGTGTAAGGAAAGCGCTATGAGATGGCTTATTACAGCTGCGGCGGCGCTGGTGTTGTCTCTCCCGGTGGCCGTGCCGCTTCCGGCCCTCGCCCAGAGCAGCACCATAGATGAAGTGATGACGGTCTGCACTGACGTCATCAATCTCCAGTATGAGGACGACCACAGCCGGGATGGCCAGTGCATCAAGGCCGTGGCCGACTTTCTAGGCGTAATCGGGGCCCCCTCGGCGGAGGCTGACCCGCAGATCACTGAACTGATCCTAAAGCTGGTGGAACTGTACCGCGACGATCCGGACTGCAAGATTGCCGAGACTGAATTGCCCGAGGCAATCTCGACAGCGGCCGGCAAGGTGCTCGATGCAGACGTCAAGGCCGAATACATCCTGATCGGCCAGCAGATCGACAGCTGCGATTTCTCACCGACGTCGGCGATCAACCCCATACCCGAGCCGGCCAGCAATAGCTAAGCTGCCGACCAACGAGGTTCGCGAAAAAGGCAAAGGGCCCCTCGGGGCCCTTTCTCATTGCGGCAGAGCCGATGGATCAGGCGCCGGTCCACGACTTCGGGTTAGCGCCCGACATGGAAATGATCCGCAGGCCGGCCTGGGCCTTGAGCTTGACCGCGTTGGTGCGGTTGTCGAGCACGAAGTCGCCCTGGCTGGTCTTGACGACGAGGATCGCGTGCCCCTCGCCCGAGCGGGTCTTGGCAAAGGCGATGCGGAGCGCGCCAGGCGGCAGCCCCAGCTTGATCAGCCGGGAACGCTTGGTGACGACATAGTCTTCGCAGTCGCCGCTGCTGGCGTTCAGCGTCCAGACGTCCTTGCCCCGATTGTCGTTCTTGGGGCGGATGGCATTGTTCACCGACAGATTGACGCGCTTGAGCGTCTGCATGGTGGCGTCGGTCATCGGTACCGAGGACTTGCCACCAGGCTGGCACTCACCGGGGTTCTTGATACAGAAAATCTTGAAACCGAGCGGTGACTGGGCGCCCGCTGCCTGAACTTCCACCGTGCCCGCCAGCACGGCGATCACGAGCGCTATTGCAACCATCAATCTCGATTTCATTCCGCCATCCCCTCATTGGGCACGGCGGCACAATGACACTCCCGGATTTCCGGGCATTTTCAGGTATCCGGCGCATTTTAGCTAATTTGCGCCGGTCGAACTTTCCTATCAGACGTCATTTCAACGTGCTGACCACGACCTCAACAGCAGCAGGACCGAGCGGGCCTGCGTCGCAGGCGTTCGCCTTGCCCTTGCTGACGCACAGTTCGCGAATGCCACGGATGGTTGCCCCCGTTAGCATGCCATCAGGCGTGCCCTCGAAAAGACCCTGCTGCCGCAGCAGCTCCTGCACGACGAAAACGTACGCGTTCTCACTTAGGCCGCGCAATCGCGGCAATAGCATGGCGCGTCTTTGCAGATCGAGTTTCATGAACCGTTCGGCAGCCTCAGCGTACGCGGCGGGCGACTTGCGACTGGCCGCATCGAGCAGCATCTGCTCGAACAGATGATCCTGCGGATCGAGCTTGGTCTCCACCTTGGCCAACATGACGCGCGCCGTCGACGGATCGCGGGCGACGCCGTCGGAGCCCTCGAGCAACAGCGCGATCAAGCGGCGCGCTGCCGCGACGTCACCGGCGTCGACCGCGGCCTTCAGCACCGAGACAGCAGCAGCGGGATCGGGGGCTATGCCATGTCCGGCGAGCAAAGCATCAGCTAGGCGCATCGAGGCGTCAGGCACGCCGGCCTCTGCGGCGCGGCGCAGCAACGCGATACCGGCGTCGGGCGGCTGCCCTTCCATGGCGCCATCGAGATAGCCCATGGCAAGCGAGAACAGCGGGGTCGCATCGCCATCGATCGCCGCCTGAATGAAGTGACTCTCGGCTTTGGGCAAATCGGGCACCAGTCCTGGTGCGCCGAGGTAGAGGGTGCCAAGTTTCGCGAGAACGTCGTGATTGCCTGCCGCTGCGGCTTTCTCGAAATAGCCGGCCGCCCTGGCGCTGTCCGCCGAGGCGCTGCCGGGGCTGAACGCATCGCCCAGCGCCGCGTAGGTATCCGGTCCCAGATCGCCATCGAACTGGTCGTAGTAGGAAGCGGCCACACCGAGATCGCGAGGGACCGGCCCGCCCTCGAAATAGAGATCGCCGAGGCGACGGGCCGCCTCTGCATCGCCCTTGGCCAGCGCTTGCTCGTAGTAGGACACGATGCGGGTGGCGTCGGCACCTTGCTCGGCGAAACCGTCGCCGAGGCGCAGCAGGACATCGGCTCCGAGCTGACCGGTGGCGGTGGCGTAATAGCCGCCGGCCTTGACGATGTCGGCGGCCACCAGCTTGCCGTCGAAATAGATGTCACCCAAGCGCAGGGCCGCCGCAGTTTCTCCTCCGGCACTGGAGGCCTGGTAGTAGGCAATGGCCTTGTCGATATCAGCGGGCACCCCGTTGCCATCGCGATAGCGATCGCCAAACGCCAGCGCGGCGTTGGCCGGCACACCGTCAGGCGATTTCAGGTAGAAGGCTTCCGCCTTCGCCATGTCGGCAGGGACGAGCTTGCCTTCGAAGTAGAGATCACCAAGACGCCCCAAGGCTGCGTTCTCGCCGGCCGCAAGGGCGGCCTCGTAGTATTTGATTGCCGCCGCACCGTCCGGGGCGCCCAGCTTGCCGTCGCGCAACTGATCGCCAACGGAAAGCAGCGCCTTGGTCGGCACGCCTCCAGGAGCGTCGAGGAAATGCCTCGCCGCCTTGGTCTCGTCTTTGGCCACCAACTCGCCGTCGAAATAGAGATTGCCGAGGCGGTCGGCCGCGGCTCTCACTCCGCCCTCCAGTGCGGCCTGGTAGTAAGCCACGGCGCGGTTGCCGCCGCTTTCACGCCCCTCGCCGGTGAGCAGTGCATCACCGAGTTCGAGCAGGCGCTGCGGCGGCACCAAAGCTGGCGCCCGATCATAGTGGTCGGCGGCGCCGACTGCATTTCCGGCCGCGAAATCGAGATCACCCAGCCGTACGGCTGCGGCCAACTGCCCATCAGCCACGGCACGCTCGAGGAGATCGGTCACCATCGGCACATCGGGGGTACCCATCAGGCCCGACAGGTTGGCTTCGGCGGTCGCGATCAGCGCCTTGGCCGGGATGCCCGTCTCGGTCTGCTGGTAGTATCCCGCAGCCTTCGCGATATCCCGAGGTAGCAGAACGCCGTCGAAGTACACGTCGCCCAGGCGGGTGGCCGCGTCGGGTGATCCCGATGCGAGCGCGCGCTGGTAAAGCTCGATGCTTCGCTCGGCGCTGACTGCTACTCCATCGCCATCGCGATAGAGATCGCCGAGGGCGAGCAGCGATGCCGGGTCGGCGAGATCTCCGGCGGCGGCGAACTCGTCATATGCCCGAGCGATGTCGCGTGCCGTGCCGTTGCCCTTTAAGTGGACGTCGCCCAAGCGAGCGGCAGCGAGTTTGTCGCCGGCCTGCAGTGCGGCATCGTAATAGGCAATAGCCTCTGCCGGCGCCTCGGCCAGGCGCATGTCGGCTACGGCAATCAGTGCCTTGGCCGGAACGCCGCCGGCCGACTGCTTGTAGAAGTCCGCCGCCTTGGCGACGTCCTGCGGCACCAGTCCGCTATCGAAGTAGAGGTCGCCGAGCCGAGCGGCCGCGGTAGCGTCGCCGCGCGCCAGAGCCTCCTCGTAGAGCGCGGAGGCCTTCTCCGCATCGACCTGCCCCGTCTTTCCGTCCCGGTAGATGTCGGCCAGCTTCAGGTAAGCGTCGCGCTCGCCCGCATCGGCCGCGAGCTGATAGTTGTCGGCCGCCGCTACCGGGTCAGTGGTGGCCAGCAGGTCGCCCAGCCGCATGCCGGCCCGGCCCGCCTCAACCTTGCGCGCTGCCCTGTAGTATTTGGCTGCCTTGTCGACATCGACGGCAACACCGGCACCGTCGCGATACATGTCGCCGAACACCAGCAGGGCGTCGTCCGGCACACCATCGGGCGATTGCAGGTAGTAGGACTCCGCCTTGGCGAGGTCCTGCGGCAACAGCGCTCCTTGGAAGTAGATCTCGGCGATCTCCAGGGCAGCGCCCTTCTGGCCGGCGTCCAGGGCTCGATCATAGAGGAAGACCGCGCGCACCGGGCTCGGTTCGACCAGCACGCCGTCGCGGAAAATGCTCGCAAGGCGCATCAGCACCTTGTCCGGCACGCGGTCCAACGCGTTGTCGTAGTAGGCTGCCGCCCGCGCCGGATCGGCGCCGACGATGTTGCCCTCGAGGAACAGATTGCCTAGCCGGATAGCGGCGTCGGAATCGCCGGCGGCCAGCCCTTTCTCATAGCTGGCGACGGCCTGCTTGGCGTCGAGCGCGACCAGGGTGCCGCTGCTGTAAAGGTCGCCCAGGCGCGTCCAGCCGGCGCCGATGCCGGCCTCGGTCGCCTTCTCATAGAAACCGATGGCCCGCTTGGCACTGCCCTTAACGAGCCGGCCGTCGCGATAGAGATCACCAAGCCGAAGCGCCGCGTTGCCGTCCCCAGCGGCCAGGCCGGCCTCATATTCGGCTACGGCCTTGTCCGTGTTCTGCTTAACACCAGCGCCTTCGCGGTAGATGTCGCCGATCTTGGCGTGACCGCCAATCACGCCGTGTTCGATGGCCGCCGTGAAACTAGCTATCGCGCGCTCCGTGTCGTGGCCTGCGAGATAGACCTCGCCGAGCCGCATCGCGGCATCGGCTGTCCCTTGGTCGAAGGCTGCCTGGTAGTATTCGACCGCCTTGGCATCGTCGCGCGGCACCAGCTTGCCGTTGCGGTAGAAATCCCCCAGCCGGAGGAGCGCGCCGCGATCGCCGCCGTCTCGCGCCACATTCAGGTATTTGAGCGCATCTTCGGCGTTACCGGCGGTGCCCGCCATGTCGGCCAGCCGCATGGCACCGGCGAAATTCTTGAGTTCGAGAGCCTTGAGATAGTAGCCGCGCGCCCGCTCGGGGTCGGCCACCACGCTTTTGCCGGACGCGTACAGGTCGCCAAGCCGCAATGCGCCGGCGGCATCGCCCTGCGCCAGGGCCTCGTCAAAGTAGCGCGTCGCTTTGTCGATATCGGCGGGCACCAGTTTGCCGTCATTGAAAATGTCGCCGAGCCGGACCAGGGCGTCGCGCTGGCCGGCGGCCTTCGCGCGATCGTAGTAGCCAAGGGCTCCGGCCGCATCACCTGCGGCGGCCTTGATGTCGCCAAGCCGAACGAGCGCGGCATTGTTGCCCGCGGCCAGTGCCGCTTCGAAATACTCCGCCGCTCGCGGGTCGTCCTTGGCCACGTATTTGCCGTTGCGGTAGATTTCGCCGAGCGCGAGGAATCCCGCTGGTTGGCCCTTGGCGGCGGCTCCTTCGTAGTAAGCCAGTGCCTTTGCGACATCCGCGGGTATGGCATCGCGACCGGCGATGTACACGTTGCCGAGCCGCAGCCCCGCGCCGGCGTCTCCCGCGTTGAACGCGGTCTCGAAGTACTGGACGGCCCTGGCGGCATCGGCGGCGACGCCCGTGCCATCGAGATAGAGCTGACCGAGCTTTACGAGCGCCTCGTTCTTGCCGGCCGCGGCGGCCTGTTCGTAGTACGCGACTGCCTTGGCAGGGTTCGCGGCAATTGCTCCGTTGCCGGCGATGTAGAGGTCCGCGAGGCGAATGGCGCCGGTGGTGTCGCCGCTATCGAGCAGCCGCTCGTAGTAGGTGATCGCACGGTCGAGATCGACCGGCATACCGACGCCTTGCCGATAGAGATCACCCAGTCTCTGTAGCGCTGGCTGCTCACCAAGCCGGAGCGCTTCCTCGTAGTAGGCAGTGGCACGCGGGCCATCGACGTCGATGATCTTGTTCTGGGCGAAGATATCGCCGAGCAGGAGGATGGCGCTCGCGTTGCCGGTGTCCCCGATGACGTCGAGCTCGGCGATCGCCTGGCAGTATTGAGCGCCCTGAGCCGGATCGCGGA
The DNA here is from genome assembly GCF_056405135.1 of Devosia sp. P1_H9. Lineage (NCBI taxonomy): Bacteria > Pseudomonadati > Pseudomonadota > Alphaproteobacteria > Hyphomicrobiales > Devosiaceae > Devosia > Devosia sp. P1_H9. Next base: position 409,224 of record NZ_JBFUCQ010000006.1, on the reverse strand, counting down.
GCATCTGCCGCAACTCGTTCAGTGGACGCACCGTGCGCGGGGCCGGCGGGATCTGGCTGGCCTCACATCGTTCCTGGGCGCTGGCGCTCGATAGGAAGAGGCCGGGAACCACAATCATTGTGGCCAAAACAACAAATCTGCCAAGAGTCACGGCCATCGCACGCCCCTCCATTTTAAGACGACGCTAGCGCTCTATTGCACCACCGTTCCAGTCAATTTTGCCTCCGAAGCACGACCGACCCTATCAACTTCAGGTGCCCGACCGAATTCCGGCCCGGAGGAAGGCATCATCTACAAGCTCGTCGCGACCAGCGAAGTGATCGAGGTCGCCTTCAACCCTGTGCACCCCCTCGGTGAGGAAGTAGAGTTCGTCGACCTGTTGCATGATCGGCAGCACGTCCTCCCCCGCATCGACGGCATCGAACAGGCGGTCCAGTAAGGTATCCACGGTGACCGTCGCGTCGCTGCTGTACATCGCCTCGGCCCGGTCCCCGGGCCAGTTGGCGCCGCCGCTCTCGGCAAGGTACCGCAGCGAGATCAGGAAATAGCTGCCCTCGGCGATGAGGTCGCGGCGGAGCTCAGCGGTGTCGCGCGCGGTCGGCCCAGCCGTGCCGACCGCGCGTACGTCGGCGGCGAGCAGCGCGGGAACGTCGGTGGACGAAATGACGCCGTAGGTGGCGCGGATCATGAAGAGAACCGCTCGCTGCGACACGTAATGGCGGGCCGCCTCTTGCGCGAGCTCGGGACTAGCCTGCACCGGCCGCGCCGGGACGTCGGCGGCGACGGCGGGGGTAGCAGTCCCGAGAAATGCCAGAAGCGCGGCGATCGCGTAGTATCGCATACCAATACTCCATAGATGCCGCAGCGAGGTTCCTAACACGGGCTTGCCAGATGCGGCGCGCGGCATGGCACAATATTGGCCGGTAAGGTTAGCGCCGGAGCCGCGTCTCCCAGGCCCAGGCGCTAGCGACCATCGCGTCGAGCCCGGGATATGCCGGAGTCCAGCCGAGCAATGAGCCAGCCAACGCACTGTCGGCCCACAGTTCGGGCGGATCCCCTGCCCGTCTCGGCGCCAGTTCGTGCGGAACCGGGCGACCGACCACGCTCTCCACGGTGCGGATGACATCCAACACGCTGTGCGGTCGGCCGGTGCCCAGATTTACTGCGCGGGATTGGCCGCCCCTCACCAGATGCTCGAGCGCGAGGACGTGTGCAGCCGCGAGATCGGAGACGTGCACGTAGTCGCGCAAGGCGGTCCCGTCTGGCGTCGGATAGTCTGTGCCCATGACCTTGAGCGGTAAGCCGGTGCCCGCGGCGGCCTTGAGGGCCAGGGGGATCAGGTGCGGCTCGGGCTCGTGCATCTCGCCGATCTCTCCCTCCGGATCGGCTCCGGCGGCATTGAAGTAGCGCAGCGCCATCCAGTTGAGGCCATGCGCCGCTCCGGTCCAGTGCAGCAGGCGCTCACAGGCGAGCTTGGTTTCGCCATAAGGATTGGTCGGATGCTGCGACGTCGCTTCGGTGATGGGCAGCAGTTGCGGCACACCATAAGTGGCGCAGGACGACGAGAAGACGAAGGCTACGCAATCCGCGCGCTGCGCTGCTTCGACGAGGCAGAGCGTGCCCAATACGTTGTTATCGTAGTAGGCGAGCGGCGCCCGCATCGAGTCCCCGACATAGGCGGAGGCAGCAAAGTGCATCACCGCCTCGGGCCGGAGTTCAGCGAAGAGCCCCCGCAGGCGCTCGCGGTCGCGGATGTCGGCCTCGTGGAGCGGGCCCCATCGAACGGCCTCGCGGTGACCGGTCGAGAGATTGTCGATCACGACGGGCTCGTGCCCGGCAATAGCCAGCGCCTTGGCGGCGTGGCTGCCGATGTACCCTGCTCCACCAACCACGGCGACGCGCATCAGGCCGCCAATAGTTCACGGAAGTACGCGATGGTGCGGCTCATTCCGGCCGCCAGCTCGACCGTCGGAGCCCAGCCGAGTTTCTCGCGGGCCAGGGCGATATCGGGACGGCGCTGGCGCGGGTCATCTGGAGGGATGGGCAAGAAGACCAGTTCCGAACGGCTGCCGGTCTGCTGGATGACGATCTCGGCCAGTTCGCGCATCGTGAACTCACCGGGATTGCCGATATTGACCGGCCCGGGGACATCGCGCCCCGTCTCCATCAGCCTGACCATGCCTTCGATGAGGTCGTCGACGTAGCAGAAGCTGCGCGTCTGGCTGCCGTCGCCGTAGATGGTCAGCGGCTCGCCACGCAGCGCCTGGACAATGAAGTTGGACACTACGCGGCCATCGTCGGGCTGCATGCGCGGCCCGTAGGTATTGAAGATGCGCATCACCTTGATATCGAGCTGGTGCTGGCGGTGATAATCGAAGAACAGCGTCTCGGCGCAGCGCTTGCCCTCGTCGTAGCAGGCGCGCGGGCCGATCGGGTTGACGCGACCCCAGTACTGTTCGGTCTGCGGGTGAACCTCGGGATCACCGTAGACCTCGCTGGTCGAGGCCTGAAGGATGCGTGCGTTCAGCCGCTTGGCGAGGCCCAGCATGTTGATGGCGCCATGAACGCTGGTCTTGGTGGTCTGCACCGGATCGCGCTGGTAATGCACCGGCGAGGCGGGACAGGCCAGATTGTAGATCCGGTCAACTTCTACATAGAGCGGGAAGGTCACGTCGTGCCGGAGCAGCTCGAAGCGCGGGTGACCGAGCAGGTGGCTGATATTGGCCTTTGTGCCCGTGTAGAAATTATCGGCGCAAATGACCTCGTGCCCATCCGCGATGAGCCGGTCGCAGAGGTGGCTGCCGAGAAAGCCGGCGCCGCCGGTCACCAGTATCCGTTGCACCGCACCGTTTCTCATGGCGCGCCTCCCCCGTATGCAGCGCGCCGCCCGTGGGCGCTGGAACCAAACCTAACGCAGCGTAGCCGCAGACGCTGTGAAAAGCTTGCAATATCTGTAACTTCCGGGCGGCGTGGCGCCGGCCAGCGCCACGAGGAACGAGATTTTCTATTCGCGGGTCGGCAGCGAAGGGCGTTCCGCTACGGGCGTCGCGAACAGTTGGATTAGACTAGTAAAAGCATAGGGTTTTCAGCGGCAACGGGGTATCTAGATACCAATGTGAGACCGCTTTCATGCATCGGTCCACGCCGAACAAGGAGTTCCCCGAATGAACCAGATTTCCATCCGCCGCGCGCTGGTCGCCGCAACGCTGCTTGGCAGCGTTGCGCTGGCGCCGCTCGCCATGGCGCAGGAGTTCGATGCCAACGCTACGATCCGTATCGGCTCGCTGTACGAGCCGCAGAACCTCGACAACACCGCCGGCGCCGGCCAGGGCATCAACGAGGCGTTCAACGGCAACGTCTACGAGGCGCTATTCCAGTTGACCGATGCGGGCGCGGTAGAACCGAAGCTCGTCGACAGCTACACCGCCAGCGAAGACGGCCTCACCTATACCTTCAAGCTGAAGCCCGGCGTGACCTTCCATTCGGGCGATCCGCTGACCGCCGCCGACGTGAAGTACTCGATCGAGCGCGTCACCGCCGAGGCCTCGAAGAGCTCGCGCAAGAAGAGCCTGTCGACCATTACCGCCATCGAGACGCCGGATGACCAGACCGTCGTGATCACGCTGTCGGCCCGCTCGATCTCGCTGCCCTACAATTTGAGCTACGTGTGGATCGTCAACGACAAGGCGACCGATATCACTGCGACGGAAGACGGCACCGGCCCCTATACGCTCGGTGAATGGCGCCGCGGTTCGGCGCTGGCACTGGCCCGCAACGACAAGTACTGGGGCACCGCGCCGAGCAACGGCGAAGTGATCTACACTTACTTCACCGACGCGACGGCGCTGAACAACGCGCTGCTGACCAACGCGGTGGATGTGATCACCTCGGTGCAGAGCCCGGACTCGCTGGCGCAGTTCGCCGGCAACGCGGCCTACACGGTGACCGAGGGCGCTTCGACCACCAAGGAACTGCTGGCCTGGAACGACCGTGTTGCACCGTTCGACAACGTCAAGGTGCGCAAGGCTCTGGCCAAGGCCACCGACAAGGCGAAGCTGCTCAACTCGATCTGGGGCGACTACGGCACGCTGATCGGCTCGTTCGTGCCGCCGACCGACCCGTGGTACGTCGACCTGACCGGCGTCGATGCCTATGACGTCGATGCGGCCAAGGCGCTGCTGGCGGAAGCCGGCTACCCGGATGGCTTCGAGTTCACGCTCGATACCCCCGACTACGACCCGCATCCGATCGTCGCGCAGTTCCTGCAGGCCGAGTACGCCAAGGTCGGCGTGAAGGTGAACATCAACGTCATCACCGCCAACGAGTGGTACGAGAAGATCTACAAGGCGCACGACTTCCAGGCGACGCTGCAGGAGCACGTCAACCACCGCGACATCGTGTTCTACGGCAACCCAGACTTCTACTGGGGCTACAACAACCCCGAGGTGGTGAAGCTGATTGCCGACAGCGAGGCGGCCGCGACCATCGACGAGCAGAACGCCAAACTGCTGGAAGCCAACAAGCTCATCGCGGAAGACGCAGCCAGCAACTGGCTCTACCTCTACCCGCAGATCGTGGTTTCGGCCGCCAATGTCACCGGCTATCCGGTGAACGGGCTGAACTCGCAGTTCTTCGCCTATGGGATCCAGAAGGCGAAGTAAGCTCTGGGTCGCAAGACCCCGGTCCATGACGACGAGAGCGCCGCACGCTAGAGTGCGGCGCTCTCATTTTTGCGAAGGCCACACTCCATTCTCACCTATCTCCTCCGCCGTCTCGGCATCCTGATCCTGTCGCTGCTGATCGCGGCAGTGGTGCTGTTCGTGCTGCTCAGATTGCTACCCGGCGATCCGGCCAATGCGCTCTTGGGCGTCGGCGCCACCGAGGCGCAGATAGAGGCGGCGCGGAGCCAGGTCGGCTCCGACCAGCCGTTGACGACGCAGTTCGTGACGTTCGTCGGCAACCTCGCGCGGTTCGACCTGGGTACGTCGTTCGTCAGCAAGGCCAGCGTCCTGGGTGAGATCGGCAACCGGCTGAGCGTGACGCTGCCGCTGACGATTCTGGGGTTCGTGCTCGCCATCGTCATCGCGCTGCCGCTCGGGATCATCGCGGCGGTGAAGGGGGACCGGTGGTACGGGGCGGCGATTTCGATCGTCAGCCAGCTGGGGATCGCCATTCCGGTGTTCTGGCTGGGGATTCTGATCGTCACGATCTTTGCCATCAACCTCAGGCTGTTTCCGTCCGGCGGCTTTCCGCTGAAGGGGTGGGCCAATTTCGGCGAGGCGGCGGTGGCGCTCGCCCTGCCCGTGTTGACGGTGGCGCTGGTGATCGCGGCGTCGCTGCTGCGCTACGTGCGCTCGGCGACGCAGGATGTGGTTGGCAGCGACTACATCCGGACGGCCCGAGCGCTCGGCTCTGGCTTTGTCGAGGCGCTGGTACGGCACGGCATCCGCAACGGGGCGGTGCCGGTGATTTCGATCCTCGGCATTGAGCTCGCGACGACGTTCCTCGGCGCGGTGGTGGTGGAGAAGGTGTTCGCGCTGCCAGGGCTCGGCTCGATGCTGCTGCTCGCCATCCAGCAGCGCGACTATCCCAATGTGCAGGGCGTGCTGTTCATCTCGACGCTGCTGGTGCTGCTGATCGGCTTTGCGGCGGACCTGCTGCAGCGCTTCATCGATCCACGGCTGCGCGGCCGGGCGGGTGCGCCATGAGCGCGGTCGTGGCAACTGCGCCGCGGTGGCGCGGGTCGTGGATGCTGTGGCTCGGCTTCGCGCTGGTTGCCATCCACGTGGCTGTGGCGCTGCTGACGCTGGTATGGACGCCATACGATCCGACGGCGCTGACCGGCGGACGGCTGGCGCCGCCATCGTGGGAGCATTGGGCTGGGACCGACCGGCTGGGCCGCGATTTCTTCACGCAGATCATGATCGGCTCGCGCATCGCGCTGATCGTCGGCGTCGGCGCGGTGGCGATCGGCGGGCTGATCGGGGTGACGCTCGGCATGCTGGCGGCGTTCGCGACGCGGCTGCTCGACGATGCGCTGGCGGCGACGCTCGATATTCTCATCGCCTTCCCTACCCTGCTGATCGCCATGCTGGTGGTCGCGGCAAGCGATACGGCGAGCCTCGGCACGGCGATCCTGGCGCTGGGGATTGCGCTCTCCGCCATCGTGGCGCGGCTGACGCGTATCCTCGCCAAGCGGGTGCTGCTGATGGACTACATCACGGCGGCGCGGACGTCTGGCACTTCGTGGCTGGGCATCGTGTTCCAGCATGTGCTGCCCAACATCTGGCCGACGCTGTCGGTGAACTTTGCGCTGCAGTTCGGTCTCGCGGCGATCGCCGAGGCGTCGCTCAGTTATCTCGGGCTGGGGGCGCCGCCGCCGAACGCCAGCTGGGGCCGGCTGCTGCAGGAAGCGCAGGGGACGGTGTACACCGCGCCGATCGGGGCGATCGCGCCGGGCATCGCACTGGTGTCGCTGGTGATCGGGATCAACCTGCTGGCCGATGGGCTGCGCGATATCGGCGACCCGACGCGGAGGGGTTCGCGATGAGCCTGCTCACGATCGACAAGCTCAACCTCAGCGTCGACGGCAAGCCGCTGGTTTCCAATCTCTCCTTCTCGATCGCGCCCGGCGAGCGGCTGGGGCTGATCGGGGAGTCCGGGTCGGGGAAGTCGCTGACGGCGATGGCAGCGACCGGGTTGCTGCCGCGGGCCGTTGCTGCCAGGGGCTCGGTCCTGCTGGGCGGGCAGCAGGTGATCGGGGCGCCGGACCGGGTGCTCGACGGGCTGCGCGGGACGGTGGCGGCGTTCGTGTTTCAGGAGCCGCTGACGGCGCTCGATCCGCTGCTGCGGGTGAGCAGGCAGGTGGCGGAGCCGCTGCGGCGGCGGGCGCGGCGCGATGGGCGTGAGCTGTCGGGCGCCGCGCTCGACCGTGAGGTGCTGGCGCTGCTCGAGCATGTGGCCCTGCCCCAGCCCGAGCGCATCGCGCGGTCGTATCCGCACGAGATTTCCGGTGGGCAGCGGCAGCGGGTGGCGATTGCCATGGCGCTGGCGTGCCGGCCGCAACTTCTGATTGCCGACGAGCCGACCACGGCGCTGGATGTGACGACGCAGGCGGAAATCCTGAAGCTGCTGGACGGGCTGGTGCGGGACCGCGGCATGGCGCTGCTGTTCATCAGCCACGACCTGCCGGTGGTGGCCGAGATCGTCGACCGGGTGGTGGTGATGAAGGCGGGCGTGGCAGTAGAGGCCGGGCCGGTGGGCGAGGTGTTCGGCGCACCGCAGGACGACTACACTCGCTCGCTGGTGGCAGCTGCCAAGGCGTTCGACGACGCGCTGGAGGGCACGCCATGAGCCTCGTCAGCGTCGAGAATGTCAGCTTCGGCTATAGCCGCGAGCGGCTGGTGCTGAATGACGTCTCGCTCAGCATCCGCGCTGGCGCCAGCGTCGGGCTGGTGGGCGAGTCCGGATCGGGCAAGACCACCCTGCTCCGGCTGCTGCTCGGATTGACCAAGCCGAGCGCGGGGCAGATCCGGTTCGATGGCAAGAGGCTCGAGACCGGCAATGGCGGCTTCATGCGGGGCTATCGCCGGCAGGTGCAGGCGGTGTTCCAGGACCCCTATTCCTCGCTCGACCCACGACAGAATGTGCTCGGCATCGTCGCGGAGCCACTGCGCTCGCTCGGTATTCCGGGTGACCGGCGGGCGCTGGTCGAGGCGGCGCTGGTTTCGGTGGGGCTGGAGCCGGGGATTCTCGGCCGCTATCCGCACGAATTCTCGGGCGGGCAGCGGCAGCGTATCGCCATCGCCCGGGCCATCGTCGCGAAGCCAAAACTGCTGCTGGCGGACGAGGCAGTGAGCGCGCTCGATCTCTCGACCCGCGTCCGTATCGTCGAGCTGCTGAAGCGGCTGGCGGCCGACATGACGCTGGTGTTCGTGTCGCACGATCTCGGCGTGGTGGCGGCGCTCTGCGACGAGATGGTGATCCTCGAAAAGGGCCGCATCGTCGAGGCCGGGGCCACTCGCAAAATCCTCGCCGACCCCCAACATCAATACACCCGGAAGCTGCTCGGCAGCGTTCCGCGTATGCCCGCCTGAGCCACCCAAGGACGACTCCCATGACTAACTCTGATTACTTCGCCGCGCTCGACGCCTGGAAGACCAGGCGCCTCAACAACCTCAAGGCGCCGAACGGCTGGCTCAACATTATCGGCCGCTTCGTGCTCGACCCCGGCTCGGCAAGCGTCGGCACGGCCGAAGACAACGACATCGTCATCTCGGCCGGCCCGGCGCACCTGGGAACGGTGACGCAGGAAGCGGACGGGACGGTGACGTTCAAGCCGACCGACGGCGAGGCCATCCACATCACGCCGAACAAGAAGAACCCGCCAAAATTCCAGCTCGGCACCCTGCTCTGCGAGATCACCACGGTGAACGGCGACAACGCCCTGCGCATCCGCGACACCGCCTCGGCGGCGCCGGGTGCCTTCCCGGGGATCGAGTACTTTCCGGCGCAGCAGGACTGGCGGATCGTCGCCGAGTGGGTGCCGTTCGAGGCGCCGGTGGAGATGGATGTCGACACCACGGGCAACATCCGCACGGGCGTCGCGGTGACGCACAAGGCGGTGTTCACGCATGAGGGCAAGGCCTACGAGCTGATCGCCACGCACGGTACGCCGCAATCGCCGCAGTTCGTGATCCGTGACCCGACCTCGCGGGATTCGACCTACCCCGCCTCGCGCTTCCTGTTTGGCGAGGAGGTAACGGAGACCAGTATCGTGCTGGACTTCAACAAGGCCATCAACCCGCCCTGCGCTTTCACCGAATTCGCGGTGTGCCCGCTGCCGCCGCCGGAGAACGTGCTGCCGTTCCGCATCGAGGCGGGCGAGAAGCGCGTGCCCTATCCGGCCTAAGGCGGACCGTCAGGCGGTCTGAAGCTCGATCGGCAGGACGTCGCCTTCGGCGTCCCGCATCTGCGCCAACGTGGTGCGATCGAGCACTTCGGCGATGGCGTTGCGGACGTTCAGCATGGTGTGGCGGACCTGGCAGGTCGCCACATCGCAATCGTCGCAGGCTTCGTAGCGGGTGTGGCTGGCGCAGGGGATGGGCGCCAACGGGCCATCGAGCACGCGGACAATCGAGCCGACCTTGATCTCCTCGGGGGGCCGCGCCAGGCGATAGCCCCCGCCCTTGCCCTTGCGGCTCTGGACGATACCGGCGTTGCGCAGGTCGCCCAGGATGGCGTCGAGGAACTTCTTGGGAATGTTGTTGGAAGAGGCGATGTCGGCCACCAGTGCCAGCTCGCCGGGCGGAAACTGCGCGAGATGCACCAGCGCCTTCAGGCCATATTTTCCTTTGGCAGTGAGCATCCGTCGACAATCATCCCGGGCAATGAGCTTGCGCGAGGTATAAATTCTACCGACTAGCTATACAAGTGCCCCGTGTCGGGAGGATCAGGAGACCTGCCGGCGGCCGATCGGGAAGTAGGCGAGGCCGGCGTCCTCGACTGCCGTGGGCTCGTACATGTTGCGGCCATCGAAGATCGCCTTGCGGGTCAGCCGGGCGGCGAGCGACTGGAAATCGGGGGCGCGAAACGCCTTCCACTCGGTGACGATCACCAGGGCGTCGGCGCCCTCAATGGCGTCGTTGGCAGAGCCGGCGAAGCTGATCCGGTCGATATTGCCGTCAAGGTCCAGCGCCAGCACACGCTTTGCCTCGTCCATCGCCACAGGATCATAAGCGCGGACGGTGGCGCCGCGGCGCACCAGGTCGGCGATCAGTACCCGGCTCGGGGCATCGCGCATATCGTCGGTATTGGGCTTGAACGAGAGGCCCCAGATTGCGAAGGTCAGGTTGCTGAGGTCGTCGCCGAAGCGGGAGCGGATCTTGGTGCCGAGCACGTCTTTCTGAGCCGTGTTCACCTCCTCCACTGCGGCAAGGATGCGCATGGGGCGGCCCTGCTCTGCCGCGCTGCGCTGCAATGCGCTCACGTCCTTGGGGAAACAGCTCCCGCCATAGCCGGTGCCGGCATAAAGGAAGCTGTAGCCAATGCGTGGATCCGATCCCATGCCGCGGCGCACCAGCTCGATATCTGCACCCAGATCCTCGGCGAGGTTGGCGAGTTCGTTCATGAATGAGATGCGCGTGGCGAGCATGGCGTTGGCGGCATACTTGGTGAGTTCGGCCGACCGAACATCCATGACCATGGTGCGATCGTGGTTGAGGGTGAATGGGGCGTAGAGATAGCGCATGAGCTCGAGGCCGCGGCGGCCGCTGGTGCTAGCGTCGGCGCCGATGACGATGCGGTCCGGGCGGTTGAAGTCGGTTACCGCAGCGCCCTCCTTGAGGAACTCGGGGTTGGAGATGACGGTGAAATCGGGCTGGCCGAGACGAATACGCTCGTCGGCATTGGCGGCGAAACCGCGCTTCACCAGTTCCTCTGTGATCGCGGCGGCGACCATGTCTCCGGTTCCGACGGGCACGGTGGACTTGTCGGCCACAACCTTAAAGCCGGTGAGGTGCTCGCCGATGCTGTGGGCGACGGCGAGAACGTAGCGCAAGTCCGCCGAGCCGGTTTCATCGGGGGGCGTGCCTACCGCGATGAAGAGGGCCTCGCCGTGCTCCACGCCCTCCGCGATGTCGGTGGTAAAGAACAGCCTCCCGGCGGCGCGACTGCTGGCGACGATCGCCTCGAGGCCCGGCTCGTAGATCGGCACGCGCCCGTCGTTGAGCATGGCCACCTTGTTGGCGTCGATATCGACGCAGACGACATGGTTGCCCGCGTCGGCCAGGCAGGCTCCGGTAACGAGGCCTACATAGCCCGACCCGAAAATCGTTACTTTCATTCATCGCTCCGAAGAGAACGCTCGCAGCATACATGCACGGTTCCGGCGTGCGGCGTCCATCGGCACAGCGCGCTCGGGACGGAACGAGACCCGCGCGACGCGGGGTTGGTTACCGTAGCGTGACTGCACTCTACTCGAGACTGCCAAATCAACGGTTATAGATGTGTCATACGCGCATGTCGGGAATGCGAACCGGCCGTCGCCGGCATGTACTCTGCATGAGACGCACCTCGATTTTTCAGCGACTCAGTAGTCGCCCGGCGCACTCATCAATCGCTTTGCAATCCAGTTTTCATTTTTTGCTTGTGCAAAATGGTAAATTTATCATTAATCCGCGGATTGAGAGCGGCGCCCGCAGATAATGCGCGACGTCGTGTAGTCATCGACAATCTGGGGGCGGATTGATGAGTGACGCGTGGGGCGATGCCGAAGCACATTCTCGGCTCGGGCACGGGCAACATCTTACGGGCATCACGCGAACTTTCGGGCGTCGTGGTCACCCCGACTACTGCGATCCGCCACCACTGAATTTCTGATGCTCCTTCGCTAATTTATTGACACGGCGTCGGTGCGGTTGCCGTGGCATGGATCGGCCTGTACGACCCATATTCCGACACCTCGCACCTGGTTTTGAGTAACGATTTTGAGCAAGCGTGTTGCACTGATTACCGGCGTTACCGGTCAGGATGGCGCCTATCTGGCCCGGTTGCTGCTAAGCAAGGGCTATGTGGTGCATGGCATCAAGCGGCGATCGTCGTCGTTCAATACCGGGCGGATCGAGGACATCTACCAGGACCCGCACGAGGATGATCCGCGGCTGATCCTCCACTACGGCGACCTGACCGATGCGACCAACCTCATCCGCATCGTGCAGCAGACGCAGCCGGACGAAATCTACAACCTCGCGGCGCAGAGCCATGTGGCGGTCAGCTTCGAGACGCCGGAATATACCGCCAACGCCGATGCGCTCGGCACGTTGCGGTTGCTGGAAGCGATCCGCATCCTCGGACTCGAGAAGAAGACGCGGTTCTACCAGGCTTCGACGTCGGAGCTTTATGGAGCGGTACATCAAACTCCGCAGAACGAGATGACGCCGTTTCGGCCGCGTTCGCCCTACGCGGTGGCGAAGCTCTACGCTTACTGGACCGTGGTGAACTATCGCGAGGCCTACGGCATCCACGCCAACAACGGCATCCTGTTCAACCACGAGAGCCCTTTGCGCGGCGAGACCTTCGTGACCCGCAAGATCACGCGCGCTGCCGCGGCCATCAGGCTGGGCATGCAGGAGAAGCTCTACCTGGGCAATCTCAATGCGCTGCGCGATTGGGGCCATGCCGAGGAGTATGTGCGCGGCATGTGGATGATGCTGCAGCAGGAGGTTGCCGACGACTATGTGCTGGCGACAGGGGTAGCGACGTCGGTGCGCCAGTTCGTCGAATGGGCGTTCGCAGACGCCGGCATCGCTGTCGAGTGGCGCGGCGAGGGGATCGAAGAGCGAGGCTATGACACGAACGGCCGATGCCTGATCGAGATCGATCCGCGCTACTTCCGGCCGACCGAGGTGGATGCGCTGATGGGGGACCCGACCAAGGCGCGTACCAGGCTTGGTTGGCAGCACGAGAGATCGGCGCGGGATCTGGCCCGGGAGATGGTGCTCGAAGACCTCAAGCTCATGCAGAGCGCCGCAACTGCGAGTAACACCTGATGTACGAGCTGACCGGGAAGCGCATCTGGGTCGCCGGGCACAACGGCATGGTGGGATCCGCACTGGTGCGGCGACTGGCAAGCGAGAGCTGCGAGATTGTCACCGCGAGCAAGGCCGACGTGGACCTGAGGCGGCAGTCAGAAGTAGAGCGCTTCGTCGCCGAGGCGAAACCGGACGCAGTGGTGATAGCTGCCGCGAAGGTGGGCGGCATCCTGGCCAATGACACCTACCCAGCCGATTTCCTCTACGAAAACCTGCTCATCGAAACCAATGTGATCGGCGCCGCCGATGCCACGGGGGTTGAGCGGCTATTGTTCCTCGGATCGAGCTGCATCTACCCGAGGCTGGCACCCCAGCCGATCGCCGAGGACGCTCTCCTGACAGGCCCGCTCGAGGAAACCAACGAGTGGTACGCGATCGCCAAGATCGCCGGAATCAAGCTGGCGCAAGCGTTCCGCAAGCAGCGCGGACGCGACTACATCTCGGCGATGCCGACCAACCTCTACGGGCCGGGCGACAATTTCGATCTTATGTCGAGCCACCTGCTGCCCGCACTGATCCGCAAGGCGCATGAGGCAAAGCTGAATGGCGCCCCGGAGATCATCCTCTGGGGGACGGGCACGCCGCGGCGCGAGTTCCTCCATGTCGACGATTGCGCCGATGCCCTGGTGTTCCTGCTGAAGCACTACTCCGCCGCAGAACACATCAATGTCGGCTCGGGGGTCGATCTCAGCATTCTGGAACTGGCGCGACAGGTCTGCCGGGTAGTCGGATTCGAGGGCAACATCGTCCACGATCTCAGCAAGCCCGACGGCACACCGCGCAAACTGCTGAACGGTGAGAAACTGCGGGCCATGGGCTGGGCGCCGCGCATCGCGCTCGAGACGGGGATCGCCGAGACCTATCGGTGGTTTCTCGCACACCGCTAGAGGGGTAAGGCGGCATGAGACTGCTCATCCTGGGGCTGAACTACGCGCCCGAAAAGATCGGCATCGCGGTCTACACGACCGGCATGGCCGAGGCACTGGCCGCCGAGGGGCACGATGTGCGTGTGATCGCTGGCCAGCCCTACTACCCAGCCTGGACGATCGGCAAAGGTCACAATCCATGGGCGTACATGCAGTCCGAGGAGAATGGCGTGTCGGTCATGCGGGCACCGCACTACATCCCGGTCAACCCGACGGGGAAGCGACGCCTGCTGCATCACGCGAGCTTTGCTGCCACGGCCCTGCTGCCGGCAATCTGGAGCGGACTGACCTGGCGCCCGGACGTTGTGCTTGCCGTGGCGCCCTCAATGGTTGCGGCGCCGGTGGCGCGCCTCGCGGCGGCGCTGGCAGGGGCGCATAGCTGGCTGCATATCCAGGATTTCGAGGTCGAGGCGGCGTTCGCCACGGGCCTCATCGAAGGGGGCGGTCGGCTTGCCGGGCTGGCGCGGTGGTTCGAGGGCCGTGTGCTGAAGAGCTTCGAGCGGGTCAGCGCCATCTCGCCTGAAATGTGCCGGCGACTGGCGGACAAGGGTGTCGCGGCCGGGCGGATCGTCGAGCTCCGCAACTGGGCAGAGACCGGTTCGGTGCGGCCGATGTCGGTGCCTTCGCCTTACCGCCAGGAATGGAACATCGAGACCGAGCATGTTGCGCTCTATGCCGGCAACATCGCCAACAAGCAGGGTATCGACATCGTGCTCGATGCCGCCCGGCAGCTGCAGCATCGGCAGGATCTGACGTTCGTGATCTGCGGCGAAGGCCCGAACCGGGACCAGCTCAAGGCACGAGCGCGTGGCTTGGGGAACGTCCGGTTCCGCGACCTGCAACCGAAGGAGCGGCTCAGCGAGCTCATGGGGCTCGCCACCGTGCATCTCTTACCTCAGCTTGCCGGGGCTGCCGATCTGGTGCTGCCGAGCAAACTCACCAACATGCTCGCCTCCGGCCGACCCGTGGTGGCGACGGCAGCGGCAGGGACGGGGTTGGCGCGCGAGGTCGAGGGCTGCGGCATCGTTGTGCCACCTGGCGACGCGCTGGCCTTCGCCCACGCCATCGATCGGCTGATGGATGACAGTGCCTTGCGGGCGGCAACAGGAGCGGCCGCGCGGGCGCGGGCTGACGAACGCTGGTCCAAGGCGGCGATCCTCCGGTCGCTCACGTTCGACCTGGCGCGGCTCACCACCAGCGCTTCGGCGCCCCCGGCCCCCGTGGCGTGATATGGATACCCGGCTGGCCATAAGAACTGCCGGCCGATCGGCTGATTTGGGCAGCGAGACGCGACGTAAGCGGCTGAATGTAGCGTTGCTCATCAGCAGCTATGCAGCAGGGCAAGGCGCGATCTTTGCGGTGCAGACGCTGCTGGTGGCACAGGAAAAGCTACCGTTGCTTGCCGCCTTTGGCTCCGCTTTTTCCTTCGCCATGCTCGCCAGCCTGCTCATCGATTTCGGCGCACTGACGGTGCTGGCGCGAGAGACCGCTCACGCCGAGGGCATCGAGGAGCACATCTGGTCCAGCTACTGGAGCGTCACGGGGTTCCGGCTGGCGATTGCAGTTGGAGTCGCCGCGCTGGCGCTAGCGCATGCCGGGCTCGGGGCCGATGAGTTCTCGCTGAACTACACGCTATGGGCACTGCCTTCGGTGCTGCTGTGGTCGTTCAATGCCAGCGGGGTGCTCGATGGTCTGCGGCTCGGCGGCATCAGCGGCCTGACCGCGTCCCTGCCCTATCTGTGCTCGGCGCTCGCGCTTTCGGCAACGATCGAGGCTTCGCCTGCGGTGGCCGGTGCGGTGCTGGGTGGTGCGCTGACCGCCGGCTATGTCCTCACACTGGTCGGGCAATACACGGCGTTGCGTATCGCGAGCCATGCGCCGCAGTTCGTCCGGCCGGCTGCGGGGCAAATGCTGACATTGGGTCGCGACGCCGGCACCGTGTTGCTGACCACACTGCCCGGCCAGCTGTACTTTCGATACCAGTTGCTCCTCGCGAACTTCGCCCTTGGGCCCGCTGGCGCAGCGCTGTTCATCTACGCCAAGCAGATCGCGACAGCGTTCGCGCAGGTGGTCGGCTTCGTCCAGCGCGTGGAGTTTCCCGACCTTGTGGCCCGCCTGACCAACATCCGGGGCGATTCAGCGGCGCTGGTTCTCAATGTCCGGTCTGCGGGAACGCTGGTCGGCGGCGTGGGCACCGCCGTGATGACTGCCGGTGGGCTCACGGGGTATCTGCTCCTGCCTGCCCCGCTCAGCGCGGCGGCCCTCGCGGTGGCCATGTTCGGGCCGGTGGTCGTGGCCGGAGCGATTGTTACCGCATTGGTGCAGCACCTGCAGGCTGGGCGCCAGTATGCGGCGGCAGCAACTGCCATGGCGGTGGCGGTTGGCGTCGGAGCGAGCGTCAGTGCCGCCGTTTTGGCTTTGCCGGCGATTGTGATCTTCGCAGTTGCCGACCTCGTTCTCTATGGTTCGGCGATCCTAGGTACACGAGCTGCGCTGCTCGCCCAAGCAAGGCACGCAGCATGAGGGTGGCGTACGTTTCGAGTTCGCTTTCGCGCTCCGCCGGCGGGCTCTATCACTCGGTTTCGGGGCTCGCGCGTGCGATCGCCGAGCGGGGCGTGGACGTAACTGTGTTCGGCGGCGCCGACCGCCACTTCGAGGACGATCGGCATGAGTGGGCCGAACTTCCACTTCGCACCCACCCGCTTTCGGACGTTTATGGCTTTCATTGGCGGGTTTTCGGCCGGCTGCTGTCACACCGGCCCGACCTGCTGCATCTGCATGGCATCTGGACCGCCACTTCGATTTACGGTCGCTTCGCGCAACTCGCTGGGATCCCCCTGGTGGTGTCGCCGCATGGCATGCTGGAAGGGTGGATCCTTCGCCGTCGCAGGCTGGCCAAGGCGATGCACGGGGCGCTGTTCGAGCGGCCGCTGGTTGGCGGTGGACATGTCCATGCGCTCTGCAAGGCGGAGTACGGCGCGATCAGCAGCTACATGCCCGACTCGGCGCGTCGGACGTTCATCTTGCCGAATGGAACAACGGAGGTCTCACCCATACCGGCGGCCGCGGAGCGAAGTGGGGTTCTCTATCTCGGCCGGCTGCATCCGAAGAAGCAGGTCCTCGAACTGGCTAGAGCATGGGTCCGGTCCCCGGCGCTGCGCGAAGTGACCCTCACCATCGCCGGGTGGGGCGACCCGGACTATGAGGCCGCGGTGAAGGCGGTGGCGCACGGATCGGCCAATGTGAGGGTCGTCGGCCCGCTCTACGGCCCTGCCAAAGCCGAAGCATTCGAAACCGCACGAGCGTTCATCCTCCCTTCGCTCAGCGAGGGGTTGCCGATGAGCGCGCTGGAGGCACTGCAGTATGGCTGCCTGCCTATCATCACCGATCAATGCAACCTGCCTGAGCTGTTCGCGGACGGCGCTGCGCTGCGCATCGCGACGAATCTCTCCGACTTCGAGCGCGTCGTGGCCGATGCCGTCGTGGCCTCGGAAGACGAGGTGCGCGCGCGAGCGCATTACCTGACATCCTACGCACGCCGCTACCGGTGGAGCGAAATCGGGGAGGCGATGATCGGACACTATCGGGCGATCATCGATGTGCATACCTCGAGGCGGCGCGGAAAGGCTCGCGGCTAATGCCGACAGATCCCGACAGCGGACGGTGGAGACTGGCGCGGGTGGTGTCACAGGCCGCACTGCTGGTGCTCGCAGCCCTTACCGCCAAGGAGTGGACCTCGGTGCTTCTAGTGCTGCCGGTCGCACTCTGCGGGCTCATTGCCGCGGCGCGAAACGACAATGCGGAGGTGGACGCGATCGACGTTTACTGGCTGCTGTCGACGCTCTTCTTCGTCGTCCGGCCGGCGCAGACGTTGGCTCAGGGCTCGGTGACGATGTACGCCGCCAGGGCGCCGGTGCACTACGAGCCGGAAATCATCCTCCTGACGTTCGCGTCATTGTACGTCTTCTCGATCATCATGCTCGTGTTGCTGCCGCCCACCGGTCGCGCGGTCAGGACCCTGGCGGTCACACCGAGTTCGGGGCTGCTGCTGTTGGCGGCGCTTGCCGGCTTTTCCCTGATGCTGGTCTTCGGTGGCGATGTCGGCAACCTTCTCGCTCCGAGATATGAGAAGCTGGCCGATCAGATCTCACCGCTGATAGCCGTCGGCCAAGGCCTACTGATTGCAAGTGCGGCGATGATGACCGCTGCGTTGGTGTCCAGCCGCAAGCCGCGCACGCCCGATATATTCAGCTTGCTGTGCTGCCTCTCATTGTTGGCCATCGCCTTCAACCCGTTGAACACTTCGCGGTTCGGCTTGATCGCTGCCTGGCTGCCGGTTGGGCTGATCCTCATGCCGGCCGTGCGGAAACCCTTGGTGTTCGCTGCCGTGGCCGTTGGGGCGATCGTCGTGGTGATGCCGATCCTCAGCGTGACCACGCGCTTTGGCTGGGACCTGAACCGGGTGCTGAACTCCACCGAACGCGGTTCCATCGGAGAGATTCCGTATGTCGATACCTTCGACGCGTTGCTGCATGGGGTCTACTACGCCCACCATTACGGCCTTCAGGTCGGGGCGAAGATTCTCTCGATCCTGCTGTGTTTCGTGCCGCGTGGCTTGTGGCCGGAAAAGCCGGTCGTCAGCGGCCTCGATATCGGCAACGACCTGTTCGTGCAGGGGCTGGTGGGGACACCGAACCTCTCGATGCCGATCGCCGGTGACTTCTACATGGACTTCGGGCTCATCGGTGTGGGGCTCGGGGCAATCGTTGCGGCGGTGGGGTGCCGCGGGCTGCTGCGTACGCAGCCGGCTATCGGGGGATACCCGATCTACGGTTACCTGATCATCGGCGCGTTGCCGATCGTGGAGCGCGGTGCGGTCGGCGCCGTGATCCTGCTGCCGGCCTCTACATTGATCGCCTGCAGCCTGCTTACGGCACTGTCACGGCGCCACGTCGTTGCAGCTACGGCATGACGAACGACCCGCAAATCCTTCGCGGAGCCGATGTCGGCGTTGCCGCCGGTCGCCCCAGCTTCTCGCTCCGGCATCGACTGTTCCGGGCCGTCTGGGTGGTAAGCTGGACGTTACTGGCAGCCTGGACGCCGCCTCCGCTGCACCACTGGCGGCGGCTGGTACTCTTGGCCTTCGGAGCGAAGGTGCACCCGACGGCCAGGGTCTATGGCAGCGCCAAGGTGTGGTTTCCTCCACACCTGCGCGTGGGAGCCGGCGCGGTGCTGGGTCCTCGCTCGACCTGCTATTGCGTGGCGCCGGTAGTGCTCGGGGACGGAGCGATCGTCTCACAGGGTGCACATCTGTGCGGCGCGACCCACGCCATCGACGAGGTGAGTTTCCAGCTGATCGCCAAACCGATCGCCATCGGCAAGGGCGCATGGATTGCCGCCGAGGCCTTCGTTGGCCCGGGTGTCACGGCTGGGGAAGGTGCAGTGCTGGGCGCGCGCGGGGTGGCGTTCAGCGATCTTGCTGCCAACACCGTCTATATCGGCAACCCGGCACGCCCACTCCGCGCGCGACGCCGGACGGATTGAAGCCGCCGGCGGGCACTTTCACCACCCCATGGCGTCATTGGCCGCTTTGAACGCGCCGGCGACGATGGCGTAGCCGGCGTCGTTGGGGTGGATCGTATCGGCCCTCAGCGAGCGCGGCACCCAGCCGTTTCCGACATCGCTCAAATCGCCCGGCGACCCATCATGGGCATCCTTGAGCGCCTGCAGCACGTCGACGAAACATGCGCCACAGGTCGCGGCGAGCGCAGCATTGGTCACCGCGATGCCGGCAACGGTGGAGGGGGCGTCGGACGCGGCAGTGAGGATCGAGCCGACGAGGTAGCGCGGATGATTGAGGTAGGCGACCGCGGCGGCAATGTCGCCCGCCACAGTGAAGCCCGACTGCGCACCGTTCCGGCCCGTCCACAACCAGGCCGTGCGATGTCGCAGGCTAAGCCCCACGTCGGTGACAAAGGGTGTGCCCGGCGGGCAGGCAACAGCGCTGCCGGCCACAGTCCGGGTGAAACTCCAGTTGCCCGATGCGTCCGTCGACATCGTGCCGTGCACGCCGGCAAGACTGCCGGCGAGCGCGCCAGCAAAGCTCCCAGCATCCCGAAGCACGTTGATGTTCTTGGCGGTGATCACGACGCTGCCGGAGGCGGGCAGTTGATCTGTTGCTGCGGTGACCAGGATAGGGCGTGCATTCATGCGGGCAGCGATCTGCGTCGATGTCTGCCCTCCGATGCCGCGGTTGCTCACCGCCCGGTCCGGGGCAAACAGGGTCGCGGCAACCGCCGGATAGGTCGTCGCCGCACCCGAGGCCCCGGCGCCGGCGGTGAGGCTGTCGCCCCAGGCTGCGACGAGGTTACCGACCAAGGCGGACGACAGGTTCTCCACCTCCTCCACGGTCTTCGTGGCGGCGAAAAGCGTTACCCGAGAGATCGTCCCATCCCAGTTGTTGGACGTGGCTTGTCCACGCCCGATCCGCATCTGGGCGGCGCCCGGGAAGGCGCCGGACGCGTCGGACAGGGCGGGTTGCCCGTCGCGCGCCGCTATGAAGGCGTTCGGCGCCGCAGAAAAAGCGACGCGAAAACTGGTCGACACCTCGACCAGACCCAGGTCGAGATCGGCCTGCGTGGTGGTCGAGCCGGTGACGGCCTGCGCGCTCACCAGCAAGTGCAGGTGCTTGGCGGCGTCCCAGCAGAGGCGGATGTAATTGCGCTCGGTGGGCGCGCCGCTGGTGAAATCGATGGCCCCGTCGTCGGTCTGCCACAGGATCTTGGTGCCGCTCGCGGCTGCGGGCGTGGTGGCCTCGACGACGCCCGACAGCGCCATCGGGACGAACCCGGCGAACGGCACGCACTCGCGGCAGGAGTAATTATCGAGACCGAAGCTGCCGCTGGCGGGGTTGAAGATAGCGCGGGCTCCCACATACATCGTGGTCGCCGCTCCGACGGTCGCAAAGGTGCAGACCGTCTCGACAAGGTCGGTCGTCGCGTTGATGTGCCCGACCGAGCCCATGAAGCCGGTGCCATTGGCATTGGGCGTGATCCAGAGATTCGGGCCAAAGCCCGCTCCGGCTCCCCTGACCGACCCTCGCGCCTGATAGGCCCGGCCGGGCGCAACAGCGACGCCCTGCCCGGCGAACGGACTGTTCGCACCGTTGCTGCTGACCACCAGTTCGCCGGCCACCACGGCGTTGGTGGCTGGACCGAGTCCAGCCTGCGTCGTCGTCCAACCAACGGCACCCGCTGCGAAACTGCCATTGCTGATCAGTTCCGGGGCGCCGGGAGCGATGTGGGGACCGATGGAGATGGCGCCGGATGCCTCGCTGCCGCCGATGGCGGCGAGGAACGCGGGCCTATCGGCGTAGTTTCGTCCCCTGAACGCGAAGCGTCCGGCGGCAAAGTCGGCGTCGAGGATCGAACCCGATCGTGACCATCCACGGCTCGAGCCCACCGATGCCAGGCCGAGCCGCGGGCCGATCGCAATGGCTGCCGCTCCCATCAATAGAGCCCCACCAGATAACCGGCACTGGTCCCCGTTGCCTTGACCCGGCGGGCACGCACCGGCAGCACCGTGCCGCCACCGAGGCCGACGAAGCTCACCTCGTCGCCCGAGGCCAGCACCGCCGCGAGATCGCCGGCGCTGCCGATGTAGATGGCGCGGGTCTCGGCCAAAAGATCGGCAGAGTCGCTGGTGGTGATCGCAAATCCGCCGCGGGCGGGTGCTGCGATGTCGTCGGCACGGCCCTGGTATTTCTCGCTCATGTTCTGCTCCATCAATGGAGCCACGAGGTTAGGGCCGCGCCCAAACGCGGGGATAAGTGGGCGGTCGTGGGCTAGGCCCGGCCGAACTCGTCCTCGATGCGGATGATGTCGTCCTCGCCCAGATACGAGCCGGTCTGCACTTCGATCAGCTCCAGCAGGATCTTGCCGGGGTTGGCCAGCCGATGCACCGAACCGAGCGGCAGGTAGACCGACTGGTTCTCGGTCAACATCATCACCTTGTCGTCGATGGTCACCTCGGCAGTGCCGGTGACTACCACCCAGTGCTCGGCACGGTGGTGGTGCTTCTGCAGGCTGAGCTTCTTGCCCGGCTTGACGAACAGGCGCTTCACCTGGAAGCGCTCGCCATTCAGCACGGACGAGTAACCGCCCCAGGGCCGATAGGCGGTACGGTGGATTTCGGTCAGCCCATGGGTCGCCGCATCGGCGCGCAGTGCCTTCACCATCGGGCCGACGCGTTGCGCTTCAGAGAGCTTGCCGACGTAGATGGCGTCTTCGGTCGCGATCACCGCAACGTCGTCGAGCCCTTCGACCGCGATGTGGGCCTTTTCTGACATGACGAGGGAATTGCGCGTGTTGGAGAGCGTGGCGTTGCCGTTGGTGACGACGTTACCGGCCGCGTCCTTGCCCGACACTTTCCACACCGCGTCCCAGGCACCGAGGTCGGACCACGGATAGGTCACCGGCACCAGCGCTACCTGCGTCGACTTTTCGAAGATGGCGTAGTCGACCGAGATATTGGGCGCGGTGGCGAAGCCGGCTTCGTCGAGGCGGATGAAATCCAGATCGGTCTTCGCGGCCGCGACGGCGGCCGCCGCGGCCCGCAGAGTATCGGGCGCCAGCGCTTCGACCTCGCGCAGGAAGCTGCCGACACCGAGCATGAAGGTACCGGAGTTCCAGTAGTAGCCGCCATCGGCGAGCATTTTTGCCGCGGTTTCGCGATCGGGTTTTTCGACGAAGCGGGCGACGGCACGCACGCCCTGATCGAGTTCTGCCCCGGCCTCGATGTAGCCGTAGCCCGTTTCGGGAGCGGTGGGGGTGATGCCGAAGGTGACGAGACGGCCGGCACGGGCGGCCTCGGCAGCCGTCGCGACGCTCCACCAGTAGTTATCGTCGGGCTCGACCGCGTGATCTGAGGCGAGGACGTGGATTACTGCGTTATCGCCAAATCTGCCGCGTACGAAGACGGCGGCTGCAGCGATGGCCGCCGCGGTGTTGCGCGCTACGGGCTCAAGTAGCACCGCCGAGGTCGCCACGCCGGCCTCCTGGGCCTGCTCAGCGACGAGGAAACGGTATTCGGCGTTGGTGACGATCACCGCCGGCGTATAGTGCGCGGAATCGGCCACGCGGAGCAGCGTCTGCTGATAGAGCGAGGTGGGCCCGGTGAGCGGCAGGAACTGCTTGGGGCGCGCGGCGCGCGACATCGGCCAAAGCCGGGTCCCCTGCCCGCCTGCGAGGATTACCGGTACGATCGGAGTGGCTTCAGTCATCGGTTCTAGGCCTCGGCGTAGTATCCCGCGTACTTGCTACGATATGCGGCGGGATTGCTAGTTTGATGGTTGAGAATGGTTAGGATCGGCACGTCGTCCGCTTTGGCACCGATCAGCGACGCCATCGCCGCTTTCACCTCCTGCTGGGGCGTGCTGGAGAATTTCACCACAACGGCGATAGCATCGGTCATGCCTGCCAGATAGAGGCCATCGACGACCGACCCCACCGGCGGAGCGTCCAATATCAACATCGAAGTTCGTCCGCGCCGCGGCGATCAATCGCGCGAAGGTCTTGCCGGTCACGAATTGGTCGGTAGCGCCATCGCTGCGCCGCGAGCCGACGATGACTTTGGCCCCGCTCCCGGGATCGACGGTGAGGATCGCCTTCAGATCGGATGGGTCGCTGCTGTGGGCGAGATACTCAAGCAGCCCCCCGGAGGCCTCGATGCCGAGCAGCTTGTGGATGCCGGGTTTGCGCAGGTCGCAATCGATCAGCAGCGTCGACATGCCGGCCAGCGCGTTCGCCCGGGCAAGCGACAGGGCCACAGTGGTCTTGCCCTCCCCTGGGGCGGCGGAGGTCACGAGGATGACCGAACCGGACTTTGCCTCCGTCGCGTCGCCACGGGGGCGCTTGCGCACCGCCTGGTCGACGCCGATCCGCACCCGGCGGATCGACTCCGAATAGGCCGACAGTGGCGCAAGAGCCACCGAGTCCGCGACGGTAAGCGTCTCCTCCCCGTCGCGCCGAATCGGCCGCTGGCGGGGCACTGCGGCGACTACCGGGGCCTTGAGGATCGCCTCGGCCTGCGCAGCGGAGGTGAATCCGCCGACGAAGTTCTCGATGAGGAAGGCGAGCGCGATGCCAAGGCCGAGGCCGGCAAGGCCGGCGAGCATGAGGATCAGTCGTGGATTGGGGAACGATGGGGTATCGGGAGGCGTTGCCTCCGCCGCCAGCCGGCTATCTGCCACCTGCAGGTAGGCCTGGGTATCGAGATCCTTCTGCCGGGTCAGCAGCGCCTGGTACTGCGTCCGCGCGATCTCGGAGGCCTGCTGCAGCCCGTAGATACTGGCAAGAATCTCCGACGGCAAATCGCTCTGGAGGATGGAGTTGCGCAGTTGTGCGCGGAGTTCTGCGACGCGGGCCTCGGCGTTCACGACGTCCTGCCTGAGGCCGGCGACAGCCTCGGTCGTGGCCGTCACCAGTTGCGCCTCGATGGCCGCGACTCGGCCGCGCAGGTCGACCGCCAGTTCGCTCGCCTCGCTGGCATCGGCGACATCGCCGAGAAGTGCGGCACGCTGCCGTTCCAGGTTGGAGATAGTTTCGTCGCGGAGGGTTGTCGCCACCGCGGTCCAATCGCGGCGGGCCAAACTGCTGGCGGCCCGCCCCAGCAACGAGCTCGACTGGGCCCTGAGGCCGTCCAACCTCGCGATTTCGTCGCGCATCTGCAGGAAGTCGGTGCGCCCTGTCGCCTCGCCGATGCGCGTGATGTTTTGTTCGATAAATGCGTCGAACGCTCGTTCGGATTCGCCGACTGCGGCGCTTGCCTCGCTCATGCGGTCCTTGAGGATGGCAGCCGAAGCCAGAGTGGAGGCAACCTTCGCCTCAAGCTGCTGCCGGATGTACGTCCGCGATACCGCGTTGGCGATTTGTGCAGCGAAATCGGAGCGCTGTGACCGGGCGCTCACGGCGATAAGGAAGGTGAGGCCCCGACGCTGGACCAGGACGTTGTCGCGCAGGTTGCCGAGGGCGGCGGCTAGTGTTTCCTTCGCGCTCGGCTGTACCGGGTCGCCCAGGTGCAGCACAGACCGCAACATGTCCAGCATGCCGAGACGAAAGCCGTACTCGGGGTCAGCCGCGAGATTCAATTCTCTTGCGACCGCGAAGAGCGTCGTCTCCGCCTTGACCAATTCCACTTCGCCATCCACCCGCAGGCTGTCGGACCCGGAGCCGGTTGTCTCCGTGTCGGGATCGAGCAGGTTCTTCGTGCTGGGGTCGACAAGTACCAGTGCAGTCGCCGAATAGACCGGCCGCATCGCGAGAAGCGCCAGACCAGCAACGCCAAGCACAAGGGCGGCCACCACAATGATGAGCCATGCTCTGCGCCTCAGGAGATCGAACGCGGTCTTGAGATCGAGGGCATCACCGTCCATGCGGCGATCCAAACGATTGCGTGCGGCAGCAGCCGTAAGCGGCGGCTCCGATCTCGGCCGAATAGTCGAGCGGCAAGCCCCCTGCCGTCACGCTTACACTACGCCCCCAAAACAGTATTCGGCCGCCTTCCTTATGCTGAAAGGCGTCGTAACTAATGATTAACCAACGAAGGCGGGGAAGTCTAGGAAGTACTGGGGAACAATCAGCTTTGCTTATCGAACGGCGGTGACGTCAGAAGGGCCGAGCCTGATCGGCCGGCGGATGATCAACCCGAGCAGCAAACCGATATTAAAGGTGACGATAGCGAGCACTGTCCATCCGAGCGCGGTCAGGAGGTCCGCCTGCGCGGCGAGTGCCGCCGTGGCGGTCGTCAGCAGCAGCAGGTTTCCAACCACGATCCAGCCCATGGTGGAGTAGTAGCCGCCGGCGATTAATCCCAGTCCGCCGGCAAGCATGGCCGCCAGCACCGTCGCACCCATAGGTTCTCTCCTACACCCCGGAGAATCCAACATTGCCTGTTAAGCGAACGTTATGTCTACGTGCCGGTTTATGCCAGCCACGGCAGGCCTGAGGCCCGCGAGGCGTCCAACTAACTCGCTTGGGGAAGGTGGCGGAGAGGATGGGATTCGAACCCACGAGACCCTTTAGAGGTCTGCGCCCTTAGCAGGGGCGTGCCTTCGACCACTCGGCCACCTCTCCGTCGCCGGTGGGGATAGCGGCTGGAGCCTTGCCGGGCAAGCGGTTTTTCGGGGCGCGCACATGGGCAGTAATGACCGGCCGTGCACAAATGATGCAGAACTGTCGCCCTCGGCGGCCCGCGACATTATTTGCGGAACTTTGCCATTGATTTGACGAACCTCGCGGCAACGATGCCGATGCTACTCGATTGAAGCTCGAGATCTCGATTCGACGGCGCGGCGACGGAGAGCAACCATGGCTTGGACTGACAGATTTGCAGGCGCCGCGGCTGTTTTGGCGCTGGCGGGGCTGGGGCCGGTTGCGGCGCAGGAGACGCTCCCCTCGCTGATCGAGGGAGTGTGGCTCACCACAGCGCGGACGGAGCTGACCATCGCCCCGTGCGAGCCCGGATTCTGCGGCTATATCAGCAAGATCGTGATCCCGGAGACGATCAAGGAGAAGTATGGCGCAGAGCTCGAAGCCATTGATCCGGCTTCGTTTACCGACGCCAACAACAAGGACCCGGCGCTCCGTGGCCGCCCGATCCAGGGGATGCAGATTCTGACTCTGCGGCAGACCGGGAATCCGATGTTCTACGAGGGCGAGATCTATAATCCCGAGGATGGGAACATGTACTCGGGGTCGGTAGAGGTGCTGAATACCGACCTAATCCGGCTCAAAGGCTGTGTACTTTATGTGCTGTGCCAGGAGCAGGATTGGTCACGGGTGCTGACCGAGTCAGCACCCGAAACTGAATGATGCATTAACGCTGGTTGAACAGGATCTTCTGCGCTTCCTTGTCTGTGGCGGCGCTGATGTTCTGGCTCTGCTCGAGCGTGATGCCGAGCGCCCGCTGCACGGCGGGGCGATCGGTGACGCGTTGGCGCCAGGCCGCAAAGGCCGGGAACTCGGCGAGGTCAATGCCGTGGTTCTCGGAACCGCGCGACCAGTCGAAAATGGCCATGTCGGCGATCGAGTAGTCACCGGCCACGTAATCCTTGCCCTCGGCGGCCTGCTTCTTGAGCTGGGTGTCGAGCACGCGATAGAGGCGGTGGCTTTCGTCCTGGTAGCGCTTGATGGCGTAGGGGATCTTCTCGGGGGCGTAGCGGGAGAAGTGATTGTTCTGGCCCAGCATCGGGCCGAAGCCGCCGACCTGCCAGAACAGCCACTCGTCGATCTTGATCCGCTCGGACCAACTGGTGCCGTAGAACTTGCCGAACTTCTCGGCGAGGTATTTCAGGATCGCGCCCGACTCGAAGATGGAGACCGGCTTGCCCTCCGGGCCCTCTGGATCGACGATCGCCGGGATCTTGTTGTTGGGCGAGATCGCGAGGAAATCCGGCTTGAACTGGTCGCCGCGGCCGATGTTGATCGGATAGATCCCGTAGGGCAGCCCGAGTTCCTCGAGGATGATGGTGATCTTCCGGCCATTCGGAGTGGCGGCATAATAGAGGTCGATCGGCAGGGTCTGGGTGGTCATGGGTAGAGTCCGTGTCTGCTGCAGGAGGGTGACGGAACGCCACCGGGACGGGCCTCCATATATCGGCAGATGGCGATGGAAGACAACCCGCGGGAGGGAAAGACAACGGCGGAGCATGCCCCGCCGTTGGAAAACGGTTCTGCTATGCGCGCTGGATGCGCATATGCGGTTCACCGTCGCTGGTGCGCGACGCCGAGATGCCGCGCAGGTCGACCGTCGCCCGCACGCGCTGGCGATAGATCGGCCCCATTAGCTCGGATTTCGACACGTTAACCGGGCGATCGAACTTCACGGTCACCTCGTAGTGGTTCATGTCGGCGAGCAGTTGCACCCCGATCACCATGCCGATGAACGGCTGGCTGAGGTAGGTGCCCTTGACGCGCTGGCCAACCTGCACCGGGCTGACCGCGCGTTCCGGCATCGCCGCTGAGGCGGTGTTCCAGTCGCGGTAGCCGTGGCGGTGGGCGATTTCTTCCAGCGCGGCGCCCTGCCCCAGCGGATTGCCCGCCAAGGCTCGTTCGGCGCGCAGAGCCTTGGCCTCGGCCTTCAGGGTCGCGGCACTGGGGGTATCGAGAGAGAAAGTCATGTCGGTCCTCTTCAAGCAGAGGCGGATTTCTTCATGGGGCTCGCCCTGCCATGAACCGCCTCGAGAAGGGAGCGATCATGAATGCGTCACGGATGATCCGCGGCTGGACTTGACCATCGGGTTTCCCCGGCGAGCGGCAGGCGCCAGCAGCACGGCCGCTATGTGGTGGATCGGGCCAGCTTTGTCAACTTGCCCCCATTCGCTCGGCTGATGGCGAAGATCACGCGATTGCGTTGGAGTGCGGGCACCTGACAGGCTAGGGAGAACGGCATGACCGAGATCATGCTGTTCGTCGCCGGGCTCATCGCCGGCACCATCAATACGCTGGCGGGTGGCGGCTCGTTCGTGCTGTTCCCAGCGCTCCTGTTCGCCGGCGTGCCGCCGGTGATCGCCAATGCGTCGAACACCTATGCGAGCCTGCCGGGCTATGCCAGCGGCGCTTTCGGGTTGTGGCACGATATCGTCAAGCATCGCGACCGGCTGATCCCCTATTCGATCGTCTCGATCGTCTTCGGCTATGTCGGCGCGGAACTGCTGTTGCAGGTGTCGAACGCCACGTTCGTCCTGGTGGTGCCGTGGCTGCTGCTATTTGCGGTGGTACTGTTCGCCTTCGGCGGCCGGATCAATAGCTTCATCCGGGCCCGAGCGGGCGACAGTGGCCGCGGCCGGCATGTCGGTGCGGCGCTGCTGTTCGCGCTGCTGGCCGGCATCTGCGTCTATGGCGGGTTCTTCAACGCCGGACTCGGCGTCTTGCTACTGGCGTTCCTGGCGCTGGCGGGGTTCACCGACATCCATGCGATGAACGGGCTGAAGCTGTGGATTTCGACGCTGGTGGCACTGGTCAGCGTGGTGCGGTTCGCACTGTCGGGGTCCATCGACTGGTACCACGGCTCGATCGCGCTGGTCGGGGTGACGATCGGCGGCTATGTCGCGGCGCGGCTGGCAAAGCGGATACCGACAGGGCTGATCCGCGGGCTGGTGATTGTCTACGGGATCGGGCTGACCGGGTGGTTCTTCTGGCAGGCTTACGGGGCTTAATCCCCTACCCCTTCCGAACCCACACCGATGTATCGTGGAACGCGGCGCCGCCGAAGGGGCGGACCGGATCTGACCCGATCAGGGTGTTGATGCCCTGGCCGTTCCGGTGCGCGGAGTTGGGATGGATGCCTTCGGCGATAAGCACGCCGCGTTGCATGCCGACGAAGAACACCGCCCTCAGCGCGACTTCGCCGCGGCGGTTGCCGAGGGTGACGGGGTCGCCATCGGCGATTCCGAGTTCAGCTGCGTCGGCGGAATGGATGAAGACGGTAGGCTCGGGCTGGCGCTTCTGGCTGCCTGCGGTTTCAGCGAAGCTGGAGTTGAGGAAGCTGCGCGAGGGGCTGGTGGCGAGGCGGAACGGGGTTTCGGCGTCGACCCGCTCGGTGACGTCCCAGTGGTCGGCGAAGCGTGGCATCTCCGAGGGGTCGCAGACCCAGTTGTAGCCCTTGAGCTTGGCCACAGCGTCCCAGTCCGGCTCGAAGCGATAGCGCTTGTCGGGCCAGGCGAAACCGTCGGCGAAACGGGCTTTCTCGTCCGGCCAGGCGCCGTCGATGAAGCCGGTTTTTTCGATCTCCTCGAGCTCGCCGAAGCCTGACCGGCGGAAGGTCTCGGCGACCATGTCCCGGTCGCTCAGGTGCATCGAGGCGTGGTCGGTGCCGAGGCGGCGGAGCAGCTCGTTGACGACCTCGAAATTGGAGCGGCACTCGCCTGGCGCGTCGACCAGCTTGGGGCCGAACAGCAGCCGGGTGTGGCCGCCGCGGCGGTAGTAGTCGTTATGCTCGAGGAACATGGTGGCGGGCAGGACGATATCGGCCATCTTCGCGGTATCGGTCATGAACTGCTCATGCACGACCGTGAACAGGTCCTCGCGCTCGAAACCGGCGCGGGTGAGGCCCTGCTCCGGGCTGACGTTCATCGGGTTGGTGTTCTGGATGAACAGCGCCTTGACCGGGCCGCCGCCGTTCAGCGCCTTCTTGTCCCCCGTCAGCACCTTGCCGATCTCGGACATATCGAGCTCGCGCCCGCCCGGACCCATGTCGGCGCCTGTTATCATCGACTTGTCGAGCTTCCACGAGCCAGAGTTGGAGTGGAAGGCGCCGCCGCCGTGGTGCTGCCAGGAGCCGGTCATGGCGGCGACCGAGAGCGCAGCATGCATCGAGGTGGAGCCGTTGCGCTGGCGGGTGAAGCCATAGCCGAGGCGGAAGTAGGTTTTTGGCGTGGTGCCTACGAGCCGGGCGAAGGCCTCGATTTCTTCGACGTTGAGGCCGGTGATCGCGGCCGCCCATTCGGGAGTGCGGGTCGAAAGATGGGCTTCGAATTCGGGCGAGAAGTCGGTGTACTTGGCCATGTAGGCGCGATCGGCCAGGCCATCGCGCAGCAGGATGTGCATCACGGCGACGGCCAGCGCGCCGTCGGTGCCGGGGCGCGCCACCAGCGCCATGTCGGCCTGCTCCATGGTGCCGTTGCGGTAGATGTCGATGGCGACGATCTTCGCCCCGCGTTCCTTGCGGGCGCGGATGGCGTGGGTCATGACATTGACCTGGGTGGCCACCGCGTTGGTGCCCCAGATGACGACGCAATCGCTGTCGGCCATGGACTCGGGGTTGGGGCCGGCCAGCACGCCGGTGCCGGCGATGAAGCCGGGCCAGGCGGTGCCGGTGCAGATGGTGTCGTATTGCAGCGAGTAGCCGCGGGCATGGCGCAGGCGCTCGATGCCGTCGCGGTGCACGTGGCCCATGGTGCCGGCGTAGAAATAGGGCCAGATGGCCTCGGGTCCGTCGGTCCGCTCGATCTCGAGCCAGCGGGCGACGATCTCATCCATCGCTTCATCCCAGCTGATCCGCTGGAACTCGCCAGAGCCCTTTTTGCCAACGCGGCGAAGGGGATGGGTCAGCCGGTTCGGGTGATGAATCCGCTCGGCGTAGCGCGCCACTTTCTCGCAGATGACGCCCGCCGTGTAAGGATCGTCCTTGGCGCCACGCACCCGGCCGATGGTCGAGCCGTCGATCAGTTCAACGTCGAGCGCGCAGGTTGAGGGACAATCGTGGGGGCACACCGAACGGGCGGTGCGGGGCGTGGTGATGGCGTTCATGGGCGCGAGATTTATCACGCAGGCCCGGACGGTAACAGGGCGGACGATTGCCCAACTGACAGCCGGCTTTACCTAGATTGGGGGAGTTGCTGAAGAAGTAGGCAACTGCCGGGACCCGTTCACAGCAGAATCCCATGCCGCCATGCGGCCTCCGCGGAGCCGCCTTGCAAATTGCGGTCGTGCCGCGCCGAGCAAGGCCGTCTCAAAGTGGGTGAGAGGGAGAACATCATGGCAATCATAGGCACGTCCGGGGCGGATACGCTCTTGGGCACAGAGGACGACGAAGCGATCTGGGGCCTCGGTGGCGACGATCGCCTGATCGGGCTCAACGGCAACGACCTCCTCATCGGCGGCCCTGGCGCCGACCTCCTCGAAGGCGGGGACGGCGACGACACCTACGAGCTCAACGCCGACCGCTCGGACACAATCATCGACGGGAGCGGTTGGGACACCATCCGCGCCACCACCAGCCTCGACCTTGCGGACTATCCGGAGATCGAGAACCTGGAGATGGCCACTGACGCTTCCGGCCGGCAGACGCTGGGCAACGCGCTGAACAACGAAATCTTCGATCGGGGTGGCAGCAATATCCTCGATGGACGCGCGGGCCAGGACTATCTCGTCGCCGGCGGCGGCAACGACATCCTGATCGGTGGGCTCGGCGTCGATGACCTGCAAGGCGGCGCCGGCGACGATCGTTTCGACTTCTACGATGTGGCCGAGACGGGCGTCGGTTCGGGTCCGGGCATCTACAACCGCGACCAGATCATGGATTTCACCCGCGGCGGCGACCGTATCCACCTCGGCAGGATCGACGCCGACGCCGGGCATTCCGGCAACCAGACCTTCACCTTCATCGGCGCCAGCAGCTTCACCCGCTCGGCCGGCGAGCTCGTGACCTATGAGGAAATGATCAATGGCGGCACCGAGACAGTGACGGTGATTGCCGGCGACACCGATGGCGACGGCGTCGCCGATTTCGAGATCGAGCTGCGGGGCAGCATCGCGCTCAGCGCGGACGACTTCATTCTCTAGCCGCGGGCGCTCACCCGTGCCCGCCTGGCGGGCGTCCGTCACTGCGCAGATGACCTGATGCCGCAAAAATGGGCATCCGTAGGCGATGGTTTGGCGACGGAGGGCTAGAAGCGGGCCGATCCATGCGCAGGTGGCATGTCACCCATGCAAGTCGCTGCGTTCCCGGATCGAGGGCCGAGGCGGAGCCTTGAACGATATTCGGGAGGATTTTCAGCATGGCCTATTATCCACCTACCATCGATCCGGATTCACTCGACGGCAGCGACGGCTTCAACATCACCGGCGCCACGACCGACGACAGGTTGGGGACCAGCGTCGAGAACGCCGGTGACGTCAACGGCGACGGCTTCGACGACATCATCGTCAGCGGCCGCGACCGGATGGGCGGCGCGGTCTACAACTATGTCGTATTCGGATCGGCTGAGCCGTTTCCAGCCGAGTTCAACATCACCGAACTCGACGGCAGCAACGGCTTTGCGATCGATACTGTGGACAAGCCCTTCCACGTCGAGGGCGCCGGCGACATCAACGGCGACGGGTATGCCGACCTGATGGTCGGGACCACCAACGACGCCGACGAATACGGCTACGAGGACGTCCACGTGGTCTTCGGCAAGGCCGATGGCTTCGAGCCGTATTTCTGGCTCGAGGAGCTCGACGGCGAAAACGGCTTCACGCTCAACGGACCGCCGCGATCGACCGCCAACTACACCATCGCCTCTGCCGGCGACACCAACGGCGACGGCTTCGACGATGTGCTGATCACCACCGACTACGAGGCCCGGCTACTGCTTGGAAAGGCGGACGGTTTTGCGGCGGATGCGATCGTCACCGACGTCACGACGGCAATCTTCAACTCGACCGAGTGGGGATACCCGCGGCCCGGCGGCATCGGCGACATCAACGGCGACGGGTTCGGCGACGTCGTCATCGGCGAAGCTGTGATCTTCGGTGGCGCCGGCGGATTTCCTGCCGGGCTCACGGTCGACATGCTCGACGGCAGCAACGGCTTCCGGCTCGATCCCAACGTCAACCGCACCGTAGCGGCGGCGGGAGACGTGAACGGCGACGGCATCGACGACTTCATCGTCGGCAATCCCTACGCCAAGCCGCATGGCCATATCGATGGTGGCGAGGCCTACGTGGTGTTCGGCAAGGCGGACGGGTTCGATGCCTCACTAGACCTCGAGGCGCTCGACGGCAGCGACGGCTTTGTCATCCGCGGACCAACGCTGTCGGGGCTCGGGGCAGAGGTGACGGGCGCAGGGGACGTGAACGGCGACGGCTTCGACGATGTGCTGGTGCAGACCGGCTATAGCAGGGCGCACGTCGTGTTCGGCAGGGCGACCTTCCACACGCCGGGCTTCGACGTCGACGATCTCGACGGCCGCGACGGGTTCGAGATCGACAGCTCAGACCCCTATTCGGGGGTCGAAAACGTTGCCGGGCTCGGCGACTTCAACGGCGACGGTTTCGCTGACCTCGCCTTCGGCAACAGCAACGCCAGCCCGGGCGGCCTCTATCTCTCCGGGACCACGGCGGTGGTGTTCGGGCTGAAGCCCACGGACTCCGTGACCCGTATCGACGCGGCCGGCGACCAGACGGTGCGTGGCGGGCTCGGCAATGACGTGCTGATCAGCTATGGCGGTGACGACCACCTGATCGGCGACGTCGGCAATGACTCGCTGCGCAGCGTCGCGGGCGCGGACACCATGGAGGGCGGGCTCGGCAACGACGAGTACTTCGTGTTCGCCGACCGCTCCGACACCATCATCGACACCGGCGGCATCGACACGATCCGCGCGACGACGCACTGGGACCTCACCGGAAATCCCGAGATCGAGAACGTGGTGCTCGCCGATGCGGGCGACTGGCACGTGAGTGGCAACAACCTCAACAACCGGCTGGTCGGCGGCTTTGGCGACAACGTGCTCTCCGGCGGCAACGGCGATGACCGGCTCGAAGGCGGTGGCGGCGACGACATCCTGATCGGTGGCTTTGGCCGCGATGTGCTGATTGGAGGCGCCGGCACGGATCGGTTCGATTTCGCCAGCTACGAGAGCGGACCGGCAGCGAGCCGCGATGTGATCGTCGACTTCGAAGCTGGCGAACTGATCAACCTTGCGGGCGTCGATTCGAACGTCTGGCGCAACGGCAACCAGGCCTTCACCTTCATCGGCGACGGCGAGTTCACCGGCAAGTGGGGCCAGCTGCGCTACGACTATTTCACCTTCACCAACGGTGAGGTCGTGACGATCGTCGAAGCCGATACGGATGGAGATGGGGAGGCCGATTTCGGCCTCGAACTGCGCGGCCAGCATGTGCTGACGGCGGCTGACTTCATTCTCTAGGGAGAAATTCCATGGCCTACATCATGGGCACCGACGCGCCCGAGACGCTGACCGGGACCAACGCCAACGACGCGATCCTGGGATTTGCCGGGGATGATCACATCCTCGGGCTCGACGGCAGCGACCAGCTGTTCGGGCATGGCGGCGCCGACCTGCTCGAGGGCGGGCTCGGGGACGATATCTACCAGCTTATCGACGATCGCTCCGACACCATCATCGATATCGGCGGGTGGGACACGATCCGCGCCACCGTGGGAATTGATCTCGAGGATTATCTCGAGATCGAGAACCTCACGATGGCTATCGACTATTCCGGCCGCGCGCTGCTGGGCAACGGGCTCGACAACGAGCTGATCGACTGGGGCGGCAGCAACCGGCTCGATGGGCGCGACGGTGACGACTACCTCAACGCCGGGGCCGGCAATGACCTGCTCATCGGCGGGCTGGGCACGGAGTTCATGCTCGGCGGACAGGGCCGGGATCGGTTCGATTTCCGCAGCGTCGAGGAGATCGGCACGGGCGAGACGACGCGCGACGTGATCTGGGACTTCAAGCCGACGGCGGATAAAATCAACCTCGGGGCGATCGACGCCAACGAGCAGTTCTCCGGCAACCAGGCGTTCCAGCTGCTTGGCTTCGCAGAGTTCACCGGCAAGGCGGGCGAGTTGCGCTGGGTGTACGAGCAGCGCGCCGACCTTTCCGCCGTAACGCTGGTCGAAGGCGACACGGACGGTGACGGCGTGGCGGATTTTCAGATCGAATTGAATGGCCGGCTGCCGATGTACGCAGCCGACTTCATTCTCTAGGTGGCTGGGCCCAGGCCCGGCCTACTCTTCGGCGCGGATCTTCTTCAGCTCGGCATTGTAGATGCGCAGGCTGAGATAGATCGCGAACATGAAGCAGACGATCCCTGTGACCTGCGACAGCGGCAGGCCAGCGAAAAGCGGAACGTGCTTGGCAACGATCAAAGCAACAACGAGCATGAGGACAGACACGACCTCAGCAGAGCGGAACAGCATGGCTCCCCTTTACCTTCATTTCGAGATGCGCTGACGCTCGGCGCGGAATGGCGCCTCGTGGGAGCCCCCGCAATCACGTTTACGGAAAATCGCAAAAGGTTCCATCAACTTTTGCGTTATTCGGTATTTTCGTCAAACAGGCTGGCGCGGAAGCCACAGCTCCCGCGCCGCGCCCGGATCAGCTGACGAGCTTAAGCCCGACGATCCCGGCGATAATCAGGCCGATGCTGGCGAGCCGCAAGGCCGTGGCCGGCTCCTGGAAAATCATGATGCCGAGCACTGCAGTGCCCACTGTGCCGATGCCGGTCCAGATGGCGTAGCCGGTGCCGACTGGCAGCTCACGCAGCGCGATACCGAGCAGCACGACGCTGGCGACCATCGCCGCGATGGTGATGGCGGTCGGCCCGAGTCTCGTGAACCCTTCGGTGTACTTGAGGCCGATGGCCCAGACGATTTCCAGCAAGCCGGCAGCGATGAGATAGACCCATGCCATGGGAGTTCTCCTTTGTCGCGGGCCGTCCCGCTGATGATCTGGTGAGGCGCCGGGGCCGKCCCCGGCGCCGGTTCATATAGGGTTCATCTGCGATCTTGTGTAGGAGGGTCATGGATCGCACCCGCCGGGGGGCCGGGCGATCTCCATGTCAAAAGCATAGCCGAGGACGCGTATGCAAAAGATGATGAGGCGAGCCCCCCTCGCCTGCGCAGTGGCTGCGCTTGGCCTTCTGGTACTTTCCGCCCCTACATTCGCAGCTACCGGCAAGGCGCTCGGCGTCATGCCGGCGGCGGTTGTCGAGACCGAGACCGACAGCAGGACGATCACCGTGGGCGCTGACATCTTCATCGGCGACCGGGTGGTCACCGGCGCCAATGGCCAGGTGCAGATCAAGTTCTCTGACCAAACCGAACTGGTGGTCGGGCCGAACTCGGCACTGCTGATCGAGGACTATCTGCTGCGCGAGGACGAATCTGCCGGCAAGTTCGCCATCAACGCGCTGTCGGGCACGTTCCGCTTCACTACCGGCCGGGCGCCGAAGGACCGCTACCTGATCGAGACCCCAACGGGGACGATCGGCGTGCGCGGCACGGCGTTCGATTTCAACGTCGATGACGCACACACGCGGGTGCTGCTGTATCACGGCGCCGTGGTGCTCTGTAACCTCGACAAGACCTGCGTGACGCTCGACGATACCTGCGAGCTGGGCGAGTACGACCTCGGAAAGTCCGAGATCCTCGGCCACACCGACGAAATCAAGGGTGCCGCGCGCGAGGACCTGAAGGGCGACTTCAAGTACGCGCAATCGCAGGCGCCGCTATTGGGCGAGTTCCGTATCGACCAGGCCAAGGAGTGCTTCCACAAGGGCTTCGTGAACACGACGCCGCAGAGCCTCGTCTATGGGCAGAGCGATTCGACGCCGAAGCCGGCGCCGGAACCGGACACGGGCGACGATGCACCTCCGCCTCCGCCTCCGCCTCCGCCTCCGCCTCCGCCTCCACCTCCACCTCCACCTCCGCCGCCGCCGCCTCCGCCTCCGCCTCCTCCACCGCCACCGCCGGACGACGGCTTTCCGCCCGAGTGCTATGGCGAGAATGGCGAGTTCTACTGCAACTGAAATTGGAGCCGCCGCCTCACACGAGTCGGCGCCTCTCCTTTCGCCGCTGGTGCAACTGAGGCATCAGCGATCACGATGCTCAAGACGGTCTTTTCGGCGTCGTGGGTGCTGATACGCCGGCTATGTCGCGCTGTTCTGGATTGCCGGGGCGCTATCGCTGCTCGGCGCTGTCGTGTTGTTCGGCGCACACCGGCTGCTCGAACTGCGCCTCGCCGCCGTGTCCCGTTGACTTCCGCATCGCGGGGCGCAAGCTGCGGGGTGCGGATCAAGGGGCCAGGGTGGACGAAAAAGGCACTAGCGGACATGGGGTTGCGCGCCTGCGCTCGACGCTGAGGCTGCTCTATCACGGCAGCTCCAGCACGGCGCTGCGGTTCCAGTTCGCGGTGCTGCTGGTGGATCTGGCGATCATCGCGTTCTTCATCGCCACGCCGCTGCTGCGCGATCGGCCGAGCTTCATCTGGATCGATGTCGCGGTGGCGGCGCTGCTGATCCTCGACCTGCTGGCACGCGCGCTCGCCTCGACCGACCCGCTGCGCTGGCTGCGGCAGCCAACCACCATTGTCGATGTATTCATCCTGATCACGCTGCTGCTGCCGGCATGGCTGAGCAATTTCGGCTTCCTGCGCATCCTCAGGCTATGGACGCTGTCGCGGAGCGGCGCGCTGTGGCGTCCGCTCAAGAAGTTCAAGCTGACGCAGTATCGCGAACAGGGCGAGGCGGTGGTCAACCTCATCGCCTTCCTGTTCCTCGTCTCGGGGTTCGTGCTGACCTTCTTCGCCAGTCCCGATTCCGGCATCGAGGGCTATGTCGACGCGCTCTATTTCACCGTCACGTCGGTGACGACAACCGGCTATGGCGACGTGACGCTGCCGGGCACCGCGGGCAAGCTCACCTCGATCGCAGTGATGATCGTCGGCATCACGCTGTTTGTGCGGCTGGCACAATCGATCTTCCGGCCGCACAAGGTGTTCTTCCCCTGCCCTCAATGCGGCCTGCAGCGGCACGACCCCGATGCTGTCCACTGCAAGGCGTGCGGGCACGTCCTCAACATTCCCGACACTGGGGACTGAGCTAGCGCCAGGGCGCGCGGATCTGATCACCTGCGGACAACTCGGGGATATGGCTTGCCAACGCCCCGGATTGGCTGCGACGATGCTGCGCGTCGAGAGCAGGCGCGCGATACTGTACCGTTCTTTGAGCGAAAGCCGAGCCGACCGCAGATCGACTTGCTGCATACACATGACTTGCATATGCCTGGGGCATAGTCAGACTAATCACTACACTATGTTTTGAGCAAATTGCGCCGCGTGCGTGCTTCCGCGGCGATGGCCGGGGCGGCCATGGGCAGGGACAGATGAGCATTTTCAATGGTATGGCGGCCTTCGGGCTGATGGTTGCGTTGGCGGCCACGGCGCTGCCGGCGATTGCCGCGAGCGGCACGGCGCTGGGCGTCGATCCCCAGGCCGAGGCCGACACGGCGGGCAAATCGCGCACGCTGACGGTGGGCGCCGATATCTTCATCGGCGACAAGGTGAACACCGGCGCCGCGGGCACGGTGCAGATCAAATTCTCCGATAACACCGAGCTGGTGGTCGGGCCGAACTCGTCGCTGCTGATCGAGGACTACCTCCTGCGCGACGACCAGTCGGCCGGCAAGTTCGCCATCAACGCGCTGTCCGGCACTTTCCGCTTCGCGACCGGCGGCGCGCCCAAGGACCTCTACAGCATCAAGACGCCGACGGGCACGATCGGGGTGCGCGGCACGGCGTTCGATTTCAACGTCGATGCGGAAAGCACCGAGGTGCTGCTGTTCCATGGCGCTGTGCGCCTGTGCAACCTCAACGGGACGTGCGTGACGCTGGACGGCACGTGCGAGATGGGCACCTACGACCTGACGCAGTCGACCATCCTGGGCTCGCCCGACGACCTCACTGGCGAGCAGCGCGAAATCCTCAAGGCGGCGTTCCAGTTTGCCGAGATCCAGTCGCCGCTGCTGCGCGAGTTCTGGGTCGACAACGCGCGGCAGTGCTTCAACAAGGGCTTCGTGGCCGACGTACCGCCGAGCCTCGTGGTCGATGAGGACGACGACCCGCCGCCCGACGACGAGGATCCGTGCGGCGAAAGCTACGATTGCTGCGGCGAGAGCAGCTACTACGACGAGGGCTGTACCGAGTAGTCGGCCGCGTTAGAACTCGTCGAAGGGCACCCCGCCCCTCGACTTGCTGTCTTTCGGGCTCTCGACGATCTGCACGACGACGCGCTCGGCCGGGACGCTGAAGTTCTTCACCACCGCGTCGGTGATATCCTTCATCAGAGCCTTCTTGGACTCCTTCGATCGGCCCTCGACGATGTGAACGAGGATCTCGGGCACGTCAGGCCTTCCTGGCGGGGCTCTTCTTTTCGGCCTTGGCCGCGCCCTTCTTGGCTGCAGCCTTCTTGGAGCCGGCTGCCGCCTTCTCCCGCTCCTTGGCCTCGGCCTCGCGGATCTTGGCCACGGACGTACCCATGTGGCCCCAGTTCTTGTTGTCGACCTCTTCGATGACCACGAAGGTGTATTCCGGCTTCTTGTTCAGAATCCGGACCAGCATTTCCGTGGTTTCTTTGTAGATCTGCAGCTTCTGCTCGTAAGTCGCGCCGTCGGTGATTTCGATACGGACGTAGGGCATGGTTTCCTCCCCCAAAGCCGGGGGGAGGATGCGGTAGCCGAGGTACGTTCGTCAACCGAGAGGATCGTAGCCGGCCTTCTGCTTCTTCTTGCGCGGCACTGCGCCGGCCTCGGCGGGCGGCTCGCGCTTCTCGCGGTTCTTGTATTTCGGCTTGCCCTTGTCCTTCGGATTGACCTTGGGCTTCTCGGTGGGCTTGCGGTTGAACAGCACCGGTTCGCGCGCCGCCGGCGGGGCATCGTGCTGCACCGGCGGGGTGATTTCGCGGGCCGGACGAGTGGCGAGCTTGGCGCCCTTGTCGCTGCGGACCTTGTAGCGCGGACCATCGTCGCGCGCCGGCCGATCCTCGCGCGGCTTGTTGCGCGGCGCCTCGTCGTCATGCTTCTTGAAGCGCGGGGCGCTGTCGCGGTTGTAGTTCTTCTTCGGCGGCGCCGACGGCGGGCCGGACGCGGCAATGGTGGTGTTGTTCTCGATGGTACCACCGACGCGGGCAATGGCGGCCGCGAACGCATCGGCCTTGTCGGCCGCGATCTCGAAGCGGGTTTCGCTGTCGAGAATCTTGATCGAGCCGACGTCGCGTTTGGTGACGTCGCCGGCCTTGCAGATCATCGGCAGGATCCACTTCGGATCGGCGCGGCGGTTGCGGCCGATCGACAGGGTGAACCAGCGGCCGTTCTCCATCGGCGGCGTTTTTTCGCGCGGGCCCGATCCTTCGATGCGCTCGTCCTCGAAGCGCTTGTCGCGGCGCGGACCCTTTTCGGCGAAGGCGCCAATCGATTGCTCGGACACTTCTTCCGGCGCCGGACGGGCGGCGAGTTCGCGGCGGATGTAGGCGGCGGCGAGTTGCTCGGGCGTCAGGCGGGCCAGTAGTTCGGCGACAAACGGCGCTTCGATCTCGTTGGGCGCGGTGACGGCCACCGCTGTCGCGATGATCTGCTCGCGGTTGCGGGCGTCGATCTCGGCGATGGTGGGGGCGCCGCGGGTCGAGGCGTCGAGATTGGCGGCGCGCAGCACGCGGGCGGCGGCGCTGCGGCGGTGCACCGGCACGATCAGCGCGCAGATGCCCTTGCGGCCGGCGCGACCGGTACGGCCCGAGCGGTGCAGCAGCGTCTCGGGATTGGACGGAACGTCGGCGTGGATGACCAGATCGAGGTTGGGCAGATCGATGCCGCGGGCGGCGACGTCGGTGGCGACGCAGACACGGGCGCGGCCGTCGCGCATCGCCTGCAGGGCATTGCTGCGTTCGGCCTGGGTGAGTTCGCCGGAGAGCGCCACGACCGGGAAGCCGCGGTTGGCGAGGCGGGCGGTGAGGTGCTTCACCGACTCGCGGGTGTGGCAGAACACGATGGTGTTGGAACTATCGTGCAGCAGCAGCATGTTGATGACGGCGTGCTCGCGCTCGTCGTTGCGTACGACGATCTGCTGGTACTCGATATCGGCGTGCTGCTCGCCGGCACTGGTGGCGACGAGACGCAGCGCATCGCGCTGGAAGGTCTTGGCCAGATCGGCGATGGCGCGCGGCACGGTGGCCGAGAACATCAGGGTGCGGCGGGTTTCCGGCGCGGCATCGAGGATGAACTCGAGGTCTTCGCGGAAACCGAGGTCGAGCATCTCGTCGGCCTCGTCGAGCACCACGGCGCGGATGTTGCCGAGGTCGAGCGCGCCTTTCGAAATATGATCGCGCAGGCGCCCCGGGGTGCCGACGACGATATGCGCGCCGCGCTCGAAGGCCCGGCGCTCGGTGCGGATGTCCATGCCGCCGACGCCGGCGGCGATCTGCGCGCCGGTATCGGCATACAGCCACTCCAGCTCGCGCTGCACCTGCATCGCCAGTTCGCGGGTCGGGGCGATCAGCAGCGCCAGCGGGGTGGCGGCGCGCTCGAACCTGGCGGCATCACCCAGCAGGGTTGGCGCGATCGCCATGCCGAAGGCCACGGTCTTGCCCGAGCCGGTCTGCGCCGACACCAGGAGGTCGCGCTCGGCGGCCTCGGGCGCCAACACGCTCAGCTGCACCGGCGTCAGCGTGTCATAGCCGCGGGCGGTGAGGGCGGCGGCGAGCGCGGGGTGGATGGTCTCGGGGAGGTTCACGGGGTGGCTTTCATGGGGCGGCAGGGTGCCCGCTAGCAAAACAAAAGGGCCGCCCGGAGGCGGCCCTCGGAAAATCGTGGTCTGGCCGAGATCAGCCGACGATCTCGTCGTCGGTGAAGAAGAACTTGATCTCTTCCTTGGCGGTCTCGGGAGCGTCCGAGCCGTGCACCGAGTTCTCGCCCATGCTCAGCGCGAATTCCTTGCGGATGGTGCCCTCGGCGGCGTTGGCCGGATTGGTGGCGCCCATGACTTCGCGGTTCTTGAGGATGGCGCCCTCGCCTTCGAGGACCTGGACCACGACGGGCGATGCAATCATCTGCTCGACGAGCTCACCGTAGAACGGGCGCTCCTTGTGCACGGCGTAGAAGCCCTCGGCCTGGGCGCGGGTCATGTGGATCTTCTTCATCGCCACCGGGCGGAGGCCAGCGTCCTCGAACTTGGTGAGGATCTTGCCGATCAGGTTACGGCGAACCGCGTCGGGCTTGATGATGGAGAAAGTGCGCTCGATGGCCATGTGTCTGGTCCTTGGAGTGGGTCTGAATTGGAGTGCGGCCTTCTAACGGGAAGGCGTGACGGGCGCAAGACGGGGTTTGACAGGCATATTGGCAATGCTCGCCCCGGAAGCAGAGCGAGAGCGCAAACGGCAGTTCAGGCGAACATCGATCAGATGGCCGGCGTGCTGTCGGGTGACGCTGGCGCTGGAGTGACCACATCGAAAAACACAGCGAGCCGCCCCAGGATCAGCACAACCAAAATGGTGGCTCCCGCCGCAATGGAGAGCGCCAGCCAGATATGGGTTGGAGCAACTGCCGCAAATGCGAGCGTCAGGCCCACACAGATCACAAGTGCAACCGTCACCGGATCGATAATGCTGATCGGACGCCGCCTGGCCAGCTCTAAGAGAATGCACGCGCTGAACAAGCCAGGGATACAGCCCAGAACGAGCCCCGCCCCGATAAGAATTGGGGCGGCCGGCACCATGACCACCAGATACTGGAGGTCACTGATGGCAAACGGCCCCGGACTTGCCAGCACAAAGACCAACGCCGATGCGGGGAACGCCATGAAAGTAGGGGCAAAGACCATGCATAGGACGAATATGCCGGTCGGGCTTTTAATAACCCATCGTTGCACGCCCGAAGCTCCATAGAGTTGCCGAGACGCAACCTAACAAGCTCGGACCGGTATGAACATCCCGGCGAGTATTGCGAGCCCGGGCCCTACTCCTTCGGCACCGGTGGCACGAAGTCGGAAGAGTTCCGCCCGATGTCCACCCTCCCCTTGGCCCCTATCTCGCCACCGGGCTGAGCAGTTGCACTTCGAGGGCGGTGACGTCCTCGGGCGCAAGACGGGCGATGCGCGCACTCGTGCCCTCTGACACCACGGTCAAACGGGAGTAGAATGGCAACAGTCGGCTCAACCGGAGGAACAAATGTCTTCTGTGGGGTCTGCACATCTGCCGCATGGTGATACCACGACCACCGGGCGTGGCAGCCGGATATGGACCGACAGGCGGGTCCTTGTCGGCTCCCTGATCGTGGTGGTCGCCCTGGCGATCGCACTGACTGACTATGCCGGGTACGGCTACGCCTGGTCACATTTCTCCAGGACCAGCGAGACCAACCCATCGGCAACTTCGGCATCGACGAGCGAGGTGTTCGGCAGCCTCACGTCGAAGTTCCGCGACTACAATACTTACTCACGCGACATCTTCCTGATGGAGGAGCGCAGCAAGGTCGATGCGCCGTACCTGTCGACCATCGCGAGACTGCTGGAGAACACCGCGGAAAGCGGAGGCGCTGGCCCGATGATCGGCGCTTTCCTGGATCTGCGGAAGGCGCTCGACCTCGAGCAATCCTGCACCGCCGGCTATCCGTGGTCGACGCTGGTCTGGAGCGCAAGACGCGACATCGATACGATGGCCGATGGCAGCAAGCTGGTCGCGCTGGACCTGTTTTTCTGCCTGTTCACGGTGCCAAGGGACGAAAGTGGCATCGTTCGGTACCCGATCGCCACGGTCACGCTCACTGCGGACGAGAGCCGGCAACTATCGTCGATCTACCCCCATATCGGTGCCGACGACGCGAGGAATGCGTTGCGTTGGCTACAGGCCGTTGTGAGGGGCGAAGTCGCGCACCTCAAACGTCTTCTCGAGCTCCGGAACGCGTCGACATCGTCATTGTCAGGAGAGATCGACGACCGGCTGCAACAGTATCTGCGGACCAACCAGGCTGCCTTTGAGCACGGCGTGGCGACGACGCTGACCCGGGCCCTGCTGCTGGCGGTTCTGATTGTACTGGCGGTTGTGTCGCTGAAGCTCGCGCACCGCGACCGATCGAAATGACAGGGCCCGCGAGCCGGCGTTGCCTGGCTCGGCGCCCTACTCCGTCGGCACCGGCGGCACGCAGTCAGGCGAGTTCGGGGCGATATCCACCTTGCCTGTCGCCTGCACCTCGCCGCCGGGGCTGACGAGCTGGACGCTGAGCGCTGACACGTCCTGGTCTGCGGTGATGGCGCTGGAATGGTTCACCTTCACCACCTGCATGGTGCAGACCTCCGCGGTCGAGACAATCGGAATGGTCACCGTTGCCGTGCCGGACTCCACCAGGTCGACGCTGCCGTTGCCGGTCTGCTCGCAGGCGCCGCCCTCGTAGCTGAAGCTCAGCGAGACCAGTTCGGCGTCGAGCCGGCAGGCCTTCAGGTCGTTCAACGGGGCGAGCTCTTGTGCCAAGGCGGCGCCCGTGAACAGGCAAAGGGCAAGAGTGGCGAGGATCGGGCGCATTGGACTTCTCCGGTTTCTCGGTCTATTGGGACGGCTTCGATTTGCCCCTATCCCTTTCCTAACGCATTCCGCGCGCCGCGGATGCATCGGCCGCGCCATGTTGACCATTACCGATCTCAGTTACCGCATCCAGGGCCGCCCCCTGTTCGA
This sequence comes from Devosia sp. P1_H9, assembly GCF_056405135.1. Taxonomy (NCBI): domain Bacteria; kingdom Pseudomonadati; phylum Pseudomonadota; class Alphaproteobacteria; order Hyphomicrobiales; family Devosiaceae; genus Devosia; species Devosia sp. P1_H9. The sequence continues at coordinate 364,704 of NZ_JBFUCQ010000006.1, read as the reverse complement.
GGGTGCCTCGCTTGTTCTCCCAGACGGTTCCAAGACCGGATTCGTGGGCAAGAACGGCACGGGCAAGACAACGCTGTTCCAGCTGATCCTGGGGCAGATCGCGCCTGAGGGCGGCACCATCGAGGTCAACAAGAAGGCCCGGATCGGCGCGGTGGCTCAGGAAGCGCCGGCGAGTTCGATCAGCGTCCTCGACGTGGTTCTCTCGGCTGACAAGGAGCGCACGGCGCTCCTGGACGAGGCCGAGACGGCGCATGATCCTCACCGCATCGGCGACATCCACACGCGGCTGGCCGAGATCGACGCCCATACGGCCGAGGCGCGTGCCTCCACCATTCTCAAGGGCCTCGGCTTCGAGAAGGACCGGCAGATGGCTCCGACTTCGGAGCTGTCGGGTGGCTGGCGCATGCGCGTGTCGCTGGCCGGCGTGCTGTTCAGCCAGCCCGACCTGCTGCTGCTCGACGAGCCGACCAACTATCTCGATCTCGAAGGCACGCTGTGGCTCGAGAAGTATCTCGCGACCTATCCCTACACCGTGTTCATGATCAGCCACGACCGTGACCTGTTAAACAAGGCGGTGAACTCGATCGCGCATCTCGAGCATCGGAAATTGACCTTCTACAAGGGCAATTACGACACGTTTGAAGAGACGCGCCGGATGCAGATGGAGCTCAACAACAAGAGCCGCGAGAAGACTCTCGACCAGATCGCGCACCTGCAGAAGTTCGTCGACCGCTTCAAGGCCAAGGCCACCAAGGCCAAGCAGGCGCAAGCGCGCGTCAAGATGATCGCGAAGCTGAAGCCGCCGGCGGCGATGTTCGACGAGAGCTCCTCGCCGTTCAAGTTCCCCGATCCGAAGAAGATCCCGGCGTCGCCGATGATGACCTTCGACAACGTGTCGGTGGGCTATGGCGACAAGGTGATCCTCAGGCACATCACCAACCGGATCGATCCGGACGACCGCATCGCGCTCATCGGCGTCAACGGCAACGGCAAGTCGACGTTCGCCAAGCTGCTGTCCGGCGATTTGAAGCCGATGGGCGGCGAGATGCGGAAGGGCAAGGGGCTGGAGATCGCCTATTTCGCCCAGCACCAGCTCGACAAGCTGAAGCCGGAGCAGACGCCGTTCGAGCATGTCGTAGACCTGATGCCGTACGACAGCGAGGCCAAGCGCCGCAGCCGCGTGGCGCAGATGGGGCTCACCACCTCGCGCATGGACACCAAGGTGAAGAACCTGTCCGGCGGCGAGCGGGCGCGGCTGCTGCTCGGGCTCATCACCTTCGGCGGGCCGGGGATGCTGATCCTCGACGAGCCGACCAACCACCTCGATATCGACAGCCGCGACGCGCTGGTAGCCGCACTCAACGACTATTCGGGCGCCGTGCTGATCATCAGCCACGACCGCCACCTGATCGACGCCACGGTCGACAAGCTGTGGATTGCGCAGAACGGGACGATCGAGGAATTCGACGAGGATCTCGACACTTACCAGCGGTTGCTCACCTCCAATAGCAATGGCAAGGGCAAGAAGGGTGCGGCCCAGGCAGCACCGGCGATCGAGGATCGGAAGGCGTCGCGGCAGGACGCGGCGGCCAAGCGCGCCGAAGTGGCGCCGCTGCGCAAATCGATCAAGGACCTCGAGCAGAAGCTCGGCCGGCTGCGGACCGAATTGGCGCGTGTCGATGGCTTCCTCGCCGACCCCAAGACCTATGACGGCGCGCCCGAACGGGTCATCCTGCTCGGCAAGGACAAGGCGCGATTCGAGGGCGAGATCGCCAAGATCGAGGAGAGCTGGCTGACGCTCAGCGAAGAGCTGGAGCTGGCAGAGAAGGCGCAGGCATGAAGCAGATGACGGCCTCCGAGATTGTCGGCCTGCTCGGGCTCGAGCCGCATATCGAGGGCGGCTTCTACCGGCAGACCTTCGCCGACGTGCCCGGCGCTTCAGGCCGGCCCCTCTCGACGCTGATCTACTACCTGCTCACCGACCGGCAGTCGGGCGCATGGCACCGGGTGGATTCGGCCGAGGTCTGGCACTGGTATGCCGGCGCGCCGATGACGATCGGCATCTCGCGCGATGGCAAGAGCGTGACCGAGCACAAGCTCGGCAACGATCTGGTCGCCGGGGAAAGGCCGCAGGTGGTAATCCCTAGCCATGCGTGGCAGCAGGCGACCTGTCTCGGCGACTGGTCGCTGGTCGGCTGCACGGTGGCGCCGGGGTTCCAGTTCTCGAAGTTCGAGCAGGCGGAGCCTGGCCGGGCGCCGGGGGTGTAGCGGGCTCGGCGTCATCAGTCGGTGCCTTCTCCCCTTGTGGGAGAAGGCGCTGACTGATGGCACGGGGCCTGCCCTACCCCTTCTTCGCCCACTTCCCGTTGCCGTCCTGCTGCCAATACGTCACCTCATTGCCGTCGCGCAGCGCTTTCCACGCCGTGCGGGCTTCGGTGACGGCGTCCGGGTCGTGGCCGGAGAACATGTAGACCAGCCGGACATAGCCCTCGCCCGATTGCGGCACGGCGCGATCGACGAAGAAGCGGACCTGCGCCTGGTTGGGATTGTGCGGGCGGGTGGTGATGAGGATGCGCTGCAGGTCGTCGGCGTCGCCGCCGGCCAGCGAATGCGGCAGGAAGCTGTCGTCGCGATAGGTCCAGAGCAGGTTGTCGAGCGCCTCGGCCCGTTCCTCGCTGCCCGTTTCGACCACCACGTTCCAGCCGCGCTCCAGCGACTTTTCCAGGAGCACCGGGATCACCCGTTCGAGGGGCTGGCTCTCCAAGTGGTAGAACAGGATCTCGGCCATCGGCTCAGGCTCCGTCCGGTTGCGGGATCGTGGCGCCGTGCCTGATCGCCAGCGCCACCAGCGTGTCGGCCAACAGCCGCGCCGGCCGGTCCATAGCGCGGACCGGGATGTTGGCGAGTCCGGCCGCCGGCTGGCGGAAGCCAGCGGTGCCGGCACGGTAGGGGCTGAGGTGGGTATCGAGCGGCGTGCGCAGCGCCAGCAGCACGCCGCCACCGCCCGGGGATGGCGCCACTTCGACCACATCGGCCCAGGCGATCGGCGCATCGGTGACGCGGCGGTCGAAGACGCCGTTCTCGTCAATGACGAGCACCGGCCGCTGCAACCGCAGGTCGCCGACGATCACCGCGCCGACAACGAGGAAGAACACCGCCACCGCCAGCGTCGGTAGCGCCAGCAGCGTCAACTCGACGCTCGGCGCCATGCCGAGCGCGCCGACGAGGCTGGCGAGCAGCAGCGCGGTCGGCAGCAGCGCGACGAGCCCTGCGGCGATCGCCAATGCTGCGACCGGCGACAGCCAGAGGCGCGACGGACTGGCGGTGAGCGGCAGGTCGGGCAGCGTGCCGGTCATTTGGCCTCGTAGTTGTCGCGCACCAGCCGATCGAGCAACGCCACGCCGAAGCCCGATGCCCAGGCGGCGTTGGTCTCCGATGTCGGCGAGGCCAGCGCCACGGCGGCGATATCGAGGTGCGCCCACGGCACATCATTGACGAAGCGGGCGAGGAACTGCGCGGCGGTAATCGAGCCGGCGGGACGGCCGCCGGAGTTCTTAATGTCGGCGAAGCGGCTCTCGATGAGCTTGTCGTAGGCGGAGCCCATCGGCATGCGCCAAAGCTTTTCGCCGGTGGCGAGGCCGGCAGCGAGAAGCTTGGCCGAGAGTTCGTCGTTGTTGGAGAACAGCCCCGCGTGATCGTTGCCGAGCGCCACGCCGATGGCGCCGGTGAGGGTCGCGAGGTTGATCATGAACTTCGGCTTGAAGCGATCCTGGGTGTACCAGAGTGCGTCGGCAAGGACGAGGCGACCCTCGGCGTCGGTGTTGACGATTTCGATGGTGGTGCCGGACATGGCGGTGAGGATGTCGCCGGGCCGCATGGCGGTGCCCGACGGCATGTTCTCCACCAGCCCGATGACGCCGACGGCGTTGACCTTGGCCTTGCGGCTGGCAAGCGCATGCATCAGCCCGGTGACCGCCGCCGCGCCGCCCATATCGCCCTTCATGTCTTCCATGCCGAGGCCAGGCTTGAGCGAGATGCCGCCGGAATCGAACACCACGCCCTTGCCGACGAAGGCGATGGGCTGGTCCTTCGACTTGCCGCCGTTCCAGCGCATGATCACGAGGCGCGGCGGGCGGGCGGAGCCCTGCGATACGCCGAGCAGCGAGTTCATGCCGAGCTTGCGCATGGCCTTCTCGTCGAGCTGCTCGATCTCCACGCCGAGTTCGGCGAGCTTGGCGGCTTCGGCGGCGAACTCGAGCGTGCCCAGCACATTGGGCGGCTGGTGGATCAACTCGCGGGCGAGCAGTGTGCCCTCGGTGGTGGCCTGCCGGTCGGCAATGGCCTTGTCGGTACCGGACTTGTCGGCGACATGGAGCGTAACCGCCAGCGAGCTATCGCCATTGTCCTCGGCCTTGACCGCCTTGTAGCTGTCGAACTTATAGTGGCGGAGGCGCAGCCCGGCGGCGAGTTCGGCGATGCCCTCAGGCGTCGCCGCCTCCTCGTCGAGCAGCACGGCGGCCTTTTTCACCTTGAGGCCCATCAGCTTGCCGGCAAGCGAGCCGCCGCGGTCGGTCCAGGCGGAGAGCCCTGCACCCTGCCCTGCCTTGCCGCTGCCCAGCACCAGCAGGCGGTCGGCGGCGACGCCGGCAGGCGCCAGCAGATCGAGCAACTGGCCCTGCTTGCCCTTGAAATTGCCTGCAGCCGAGACCTTCTGCCAGTCGAGCCCGGTGGCGGCCCAGACCTCGGCCGCGGCGCCGGCGGGTGCGGCGTCCTCGGCGGCATAGACCACCAGCGTGCCGGTTGCCTTCAACGGCAGGGCGGCGGTCTTGATCTCGATCCGGTTAGGCATGGGGCAAAATACCTTATGGCAATGGGGCGGGCGCGATTGCCCGCGAGGTCGATGATCGACTGATAGCGGCTACGCCGGTCGCGTCAATCCCGCAACACCCCGGGGGGCAACGCCTCGCCCTCGCCCCGTTTTCCTTGCAAAGGGACGGGCGGGGCGGGCAAGGTCCGCTTGGTTCATCGCGCCGGGGGCAGTCCGGGGGGTGGGCGCGCGTCGGAACTCGTCTCTGATATGACTCGGCTAGGCAGTTATCTTTTCAAGCTTTTTGCCGCCGAAGCCGCAGCGCTTTTCGGGGTCGCGCTGACTATTCTCTACCTCGCGCAGACGCTCAGAATCGTCGAGGTCGGAGCGGTGCGCGATCGCGGGCTGCTGACGCTCTTGTGGCAGACGATCCTGGCGCTGCCGCCCCTCTCCATTGCCTTCATGTACGTCTGCATCGCGGTGGGACTGGCCCGGGCCCTGCGCGCCCTGCAGGGGTCGCGCGAACTGCACATCATCCATGTGTCGCAGCGGTTGCCGGTGCTGATCCGCACGGTGCTGGGCTTTGCCACAGTCGGCACGCTGATCGTGCTGGTGCTGGCCCACGTCATCGAGCCGCTGGCGACCAGCGAAGGCAACCTGATCCGCGTGAAAGCCGCGGCCGACCTGGTGGGCCGCTCGCTGGTGCCGAACCGCTTCGCCGAACTGGGCGACGGGGTGACCATCACGGTGGGCGGCCGGGGCGCCGATGGGGAGATCACCTCGTTCTTTGCCGACGACCGGCGCGATGCCGAAACGCGGCGCACCTATATCGCGGACTCGGCGCTGATCACCGCCGACGAACTGGGCTACGTGCTGCAGTTGCAGCAAGGCACGATCCAGTACCGCACAGCGGACGGGAAGTTCTCGGAGATCTCGTTCGACCGCTACGACATCGCGCTGGAGCGGCTGACCGGCGACGCCGATACCGGTGACGCGCGCGGCGACCAGAGCACCTATGGCACGCTGGTGCGCGGCTTCACCACGGGCGAGTGGCCGGCCGAAAAGCTGCGCCGGCTGGCGGAACGCACCTCCGACGGTTTCCGCGTGCTGGCGCTGTGCCTGTTCGTCGCGGCCATCAGCGGCTTTCCGTCGGGCCGGCGCAAGGAACCGCTGCTGCCGGTGGAGATCACCGTGCTCGGCGCCGTGCTGTTCGAGCGCACCCTCACCTCCTACGCGCCGCTCAGTGGCTGGATGCGGGAGCCAGTCGGAGTGATCGTTCTCACCATCATTTCCATCGCCATCCTGATCTACCGGCTGCGCGTCTTCGTGCCCCTGCCCCGGGAGGCGCACAGCACATGAACCGCATCGACTGGATCGTCGTCCGGCGGCTGGCCGGCAATGTCGGGCTGACGCTGGCAGTGCTCTACGGCATCGTGGTGCTGGTCGAATCGCTCAACACCCACCGCTTCTCGGCGCTCGCGGCGGTCGGCGGGTTGCCGCTGGCGCTGACGGCGGTCGTCCTCTCCTCGGCCCGCTGGGTCATCGATACGCTGCCGCTGACCTTCCTTGTCGGCACCATTGCGGGCCTGCTCAACCTGCAGGCGACCCGCGAGATGACGGTGATCAAGGCCTCGGGCATGTCGGTCTGGCGGGTGATGGTCGCGCCGGTCGCGGTCACCTTGCTCGGCGGCGTGCTGATCACCCTGGTGGTCGACACCGGGGTGATCCAGTTCAACCGCAGCCTGGCGCCGAGCAGCGCCGCGAACGGCACCGTCAGCCGAGCCGGAACGCTATGGCTCGATGAGCGGCAGGGCGATCTCCACTACATTCTCGAGGCCGGCTATGTCAGCCCCAGCGGCGAGTCGCTGGGCAGCGTCAACGTGTTCCTGATGGATACGCCGCGCGACCGCATCGAGGCGCCGACCGCCGAGCTGCGCAATGGCGAGTGGGTGATGCCGGGGGCGATCCGTTTCCGCTCCAACCAACTGCCCGAAACGATAGCGGATTTCCGCCTGCCCACCGGCCACAGCCCCGGCGACATGCGGGCCCGGATCGCCTCGGTCAAGGACATGACGGTGTGGGAGCTGGCGAGTACGCTGGCGGCGAAACTGAGCGATTCCAAGGAGCGCGCCGAGACGGAAACGCGGTTCCTCAGGCTGCTGGCGCTGCCGCTCACCTTGTGTGGCTCCCTGGTCATTGCCTTCGCGTTTACGGCCGGTTATCGAAGGACCAATAAGTATGGTGGGGCGGTGCTTTATGGTATCGTCCTTGGCGTCTTGGTTTATGTCGTGACCGAGATGGCGGGACGCGCCGGGGGCGCCGGCGTGATGCATCCGGCCATAGCAGTCGCAGGGCCGGCAGTGGTGGCGATCGTTATCGGAGTGACGGTGCTGCTGAACAGGGAAGACGGGCGGACGTGAGCAAGATGCGCCGCGACCGGGGGATGGGGACGCGCCTGCGCCAGTTTGGTGCGGTGCTTGCGCTCGCCCTCGCGGCCGGCCTTGCCGCCACTCTCCCGGCTGCAGCCCAGTTCCTGCCAGAAGGCTTTTTCGCAACGCTCCCCGAGCCGGGCGCGCCGGCCAAGGTCGAGGCAAACGTCCTCTCCTACGACAAGAGCAGCGACGTGATCAGCGCGCAGGGCCGCGTGGTGATGCAATACGAAGGCTATGCGATCGCCTGCGACGACCTGCGCTACGAGCAGAAATCGGGGGACCTGAACTGCGTCGGCAACGTGCAGGTGCGCGATCCGGCGGGTACAGAGTATACCGCCGACAGCGTCGAAGTGACGGGCGGGATGAAACAGGCGTTCATCCAGTCGCTGACGCTCACCACCGTCGACGGCGCCATGGTGACGGCGAACGACGCGCACTATTCGGCGACGCTGGAAACCGTGCTCAACCAGGCGACCTACAGCCCCTGCGGGCTCTGCATCGACGCCAAGGGACACCGGATCGGCTGGAAGGTGAAAGCCGCCAGGCTGATCCACAACAGCGAAACCAAGACCGTCTACCTGGAACAGCCGTCGCTGGAAGTCCTGGGCATCCCCGTTGCCTGGCTGCCGTGGCTGTCGCTGCCCGATCCGACCTCCAAGCAGAGCAACGGCTTCCTGTTGCCGAGCGTCAACTACAAGGCCGCGTACGGCGCGCGGATCACCGCGCCCTACTTCATCAACATCGGCGAAGACACGCAAATCCTGCTTTCCCCCTCGCTGATGTCGCGGCAGGGCTTCCTGATGGCGGCCGAGTGGCGGCAGCAGTTCGATTACGGCTCGTTCACGGTGAAGGGCTCGGGGCTGTACCAGCTCGATCCCGGCGCCTTCACCGAGCTCGGCAACCGTGAGTGGCGCGGTGCGATCCAGAGTTCGGGGCGGTTCGAACCGGTGGCGGACTGGACCGTAGGCTGGTCCTATAGCGCCTTCTCCGATGCCGCCTATTTCGACGATTACGACTTCAGCACTGCGAAATGGCTCACCAACGAGGTGTATGCGACGCACCTCAGCGACAGCTTCTACGCCGATGTGCGGCTGCAGCAGTTCCTGAAGCTGGGGCAGTACGGCACCAATGCTGCGGCCAACCTGGCGCAGGACCAGCAGGCGACGGCGTTGCCCAACGCACGCGGCAACGGCTATTTCGACCTCGGTGACTGGGGCCAGGTGCGCGCCAACGGCAACCTGCTTGGCGTGCAACGCGGCGAGAACTCGTCCGCAACCTACGGTACGAAGGACTATATCTTCGGCTACGAAGGCAGCAAGACCCACGCATCCGGCGAGCTCAGCTGGCAGAACCAGATCGTCGCTCCGGGCGGCGTGGTGGTGACCCCGTATCTTGGGCTGCGCGCCGACGTCACCAATTACGACAGCGGCAGCCAGGGCAACCCGCCCGTCGGTCTGCCCGAGCCCGCCGACCAGTTCCTGTTCACGGCAACGCCGATCGCGGCCGTCGACTTCCGCTGGCCGCTATTCGCCAGCAACGGGCTCGACACGCACCTGCTCGAGCCGATCGCGCAGCTGGTCTATCGCGGCAGCGACACCACGCTGGTCGGGGTCACCAACGACAACGCGCACAGCTTCGTGCTCGATGACACCAACATCTTCACCTACGACCGCTTCACCGGCACCGACCGGCAGGAGACGGGCCTGCGCGCCAATGTCGGCGCTCGCTACCTTGCCAACTTCTCAGGCGGGCAATGGCTGGAAATCATCGCCGGGCAGAGCTTCCACCTCGCCGGCGTCAATGCCTTCGGCGTCGCTGATCCGGTCAATACCGGGGTCAGCAGCGGCCTCGAGGATGAGGCCTCCTACGTCGTGCTCGGCGCGCGTGGCTCGCCTTATGACGGGGTCACGCTCGGCGCCAAGCTGCAGATCGATCCGGACGGGCCGCGTGTCGCGCGGGCCGGTGTCGGCGGCAGTTATGCCTTCGGCCCCTACTCGGTGGGCAGCGACTATGTCTACCTGCCGGCCGACGCGGCGATCGGCGTGCCGGTCGATCAGCATGAGGTGACGGTGCGGGCCAGCGCGCCGCTGCCGCTGGACTACTGGCGCGCCAATGGCAGCTTCTCGTGGGACATCGCATCCAGCGAGTGGCTGGAGGCACGCGGCGAGCTGCTCTACGATGACGGCTACTTCCTCGCCGGCGGCTTCGCCCAGGCCAACGGCCCGACCCACGAAACCCCGGACTCGTTCACCTTCGGCGTGCAGTTCAGGCTGAAGGGCCCCGGAACCGACTTCGGCATCGGATACTAGGCTCGGCCAACCGATTTTGGCCGTATTCTTCCAACATTGAGATGGCCGAGCCGGGGGCGATCCGGCGGCTTCCAGAGAACTGAATGGTGACGACAATGCTCCGCTTCATCGCTGCAATGCTGATCGGCCTTACCCTGAGCGTCATGCCGGCTTTCGCCGCGACCAAGGTGACGGTCAATGGCGTGCCGATCTCCGATATCGAGATCGCCCAGCGCACCAAGCTGCTGGCCCTCGAGGGCGGTGGCGGCAGCAAGAAGGCGATGGAGCAGCTGATCGACGAGCAGCTGCAGCTGCAGGAAGCCAAGCGCATGAACATCGTCATTTCCGACCAGCAGGTCGACGACGCGTTCACGCAGGTCGCCCGCAACATCAAGGTGTCGAGCGACAAGCTGAACCAGATCCTGCAGCAGGCTGGCGTCAGCAGGGATACCATGCGCGCCCGCCTCCGCGCCGCCATCGCCTGGCAGCAGGTGAGCCAGATGGTGGTGTCGTCGCGCGTGAAGGTCTCCGATCTCGAGCTCGACAAGGAGGCTTCCGCCAAGCTCGACCAGGCCTCGAGCTACGACTACATCCTCAAGGAAGTGCTGTTCATCAGCTCGACCGGCAATGCTTCGGCCCGCACGGGCCAAGCCAACCAGTACCGCAAAGCCTTCAAGGGCTGCGATAGCGCCGTGCAGGTGTCGCTGAACTTCACCGACGCCGCCGTGCGCGACATGGGCCGCCGTCATGCGACGCAGCTGCCCGATGCGCTGGCCGCCGAACTCGCCAAGCTGAACGTCGGCGGCATCACCAAGCCGCGGGTGACAGAGGCAGGTGTGTCGATGCTGGCCATCTGCGCCAAGAACGAGGCGCGCGATACCACCTTCGTCAAGAACAAGCTGCGCAGCGAACAGGGCGGCGAAGCGATGAAGGCCGAAGCCGAGAAGTTCAAGGCCGAGCTCAGGAGCAAGGCAAAGATCGTCTACAGCTAACGGACCCTTGTCATCCCCTTGAGAAATCGATGGAAACTACGGCCTTTGACTTAGCAAGTCTGTGCTAGAGGGCGCTAGGCTTGGCGTGCCGAACCGGTTACGCCAAGCGGCCCAAACCTGCGAGGACGCCTTGGTCGACAACCGTTTGCCGCTTGCCGTCACCATGGGAGAGCCCGCCGGGATCGGGCCCGACCTGATCCTCAGGCTCTATTCCAAGCGCGCCGAGCTAGGCCTGCCGCCCTTCATCGTCTACGGCCACATCGATTTCCTGCGCACCCGCGCCGCACGTCTGCACCTCCCGGTGTCGATGGTTGAGAGCACGCCGCTCGAGGCCAATTTGCGCTTCCCTGACGCCCTGCCCATCGCCCATGTCGAGGGTCTGGTCCCCGACAAGCCGGGCGATCCTACCTCGCTCTCCGGCAAGGTGGTGATCGAAGCGATCAGCCGCGCCGTCGAGGCCAGCCTCACCGGCGCCTGCCGGGGCATCGTCACGGCGCCGATTCACAAGGCTGCGCTGTACTCGGCGGGCTTCAAGTATCCGGGCCATACCGAGTTCCTGGCGGCACTTTGCGCGCAGGGCGGCGTAGTGCCGACGCCGGTGATGATGCTGGCGCATGACGGGCTGCGGGTGATCCCCGCGACCATCCACGTGCCGATCAGCCAGGTCCCCTCGCTGATCACCTTCGACCTGGTGGTGAGCACCGGACGGATCGTCGCGCACAGCCTCAGAACCCGCTTCGGCATCGCCCAGCCCCGCATCGGCTTTGCCGGCCTCAACCCACATGCCAGCGAAGGCGGCAATATCGGCACCGAGGACTTCGACACGGTCGGCCCGGCCATCGCCCAGTTGCAGCACGAGGGCATCGAGGCCGAGGGGCCCATGCCGGCCGATACCCTGTTCCACCTGCCCCACTGGCGCCGCTTCGACGCAGTGATCGCGATGTATCACGATCAGGCGCTGATCCCGATCAAGACGGTGGCCTTTGACGAGGCAGTGAACGTAACGCTGGGCCTGCCGATCGTCAGGACGTCCCCAGACCACGGCACGGCCTTCGACTTGGCCGGCAGCGGCCAGGGGTCGGATGCGAGCTTCCTCAACGCGATCAGGCTGGCAGATCAGCTGACCAACGGCATGCTGCATCAGCAGAACGCGGCGCAGTAGAGGTTCCGCACACCGATCTCTCCGTCATCTCTCCCCTCGCGGGAGAGATGACGGTTTCTTGGGCTTGGCCAAACGGCTAAACCTAAGATTTCGCTTTCTCCCCCGCCTAGGGGGAGATGGGGCCGGTTACTCCCTCCCCTACTGCGGCTGCTTCTCCAGCCAGGCCAGCATGTCGGCGATTTCCTTTTCCTGGGCGGTGATCACGGCCTGCGCCATTTCCTTGGCCCAGGGATCATCGCCATGCGCCAGTTCGGCCTTGGCCATGTCGATGGCGCCGCGATGATGCGGAATCATCGAGCAGATGAAGGCGACGTCGATATCGGCCGCCGTGCCGCCGGCGGCCATGTCGGCGTTCATGGCATCCATGCCGTCCATCAGATCGACATGTGCCGCGTCGGCGCCGGCGGCATGCTGCATGGCCATGGGGGCCGACGCCTGCTGCGCGTTGGCGAGGCAGATCGCTGGAAGGTCGGCCGCTGGAGCCGCGCCATGGCCGCCATGATCCTGCGCCATGGCGGGAACTGCGAACGCCAGCAGCAGTGCAGCGGCGAGGGTGAACTTGTGCATCTTCATCTCCTTCGAAGTCAGGCCAACCAGAGTGGCTATGGGCCGTTCCTGCACCTTCCCATCATGGCAAGGTCAATACCCGTTCTGTGCGCCATTTGCCTTCGCCGATAAATCCGCTATCCCCCCAAGTATGCAGATCGACAATCTACCGCCGCTTCGCGAGGTTATCGCCGCGCACGACCTGAGGGCCAAGAAGGAGCTCGGGCAGAACTTCCTGCTCGATCTCAACCTCACGGCGCGCATCGCCCGGGTCGCCGGCCCGCTCGAGGCGGTAACGGTGATCGAGGTCGGCCCCGGCCCCGGCGGCCTGACTCGCGCGCTGCTCGCGGAGGGCGCAAAGAAGGTCATCGCCATCGAGCGCGATGAACGCACCCTGCCCGCGCTCGCCGAGATCGCCGCGGCCTACCCTGGCCGGCTTGAGGTGATCGCTGGTGACGCGCTGCAGATCGACTATGCCGCGCTGGCCGACGGGCCGACGCGCATCGTCTCGAACCTGCCCTACAACATCGGTACCGAACTGCTCACCCGTTGGCTGACCGTCGAGCAGTGGCCGCCGTTCTTCGAGAGCCTGACGCTGATGTTCCAGCGCGAAGTCGCCGAGCGCATCATCGCCAAGGCCGGCGACGATCACTACGGCCGGCTCGGCGTGCTGTGCGGCTGGCGCACCGAGGCGCGCATCGCCTTCAATGTCGGGCGCGAGGCCTTCACCCCGCCGCCCAAGGTGACGTCCAGTGTCGTGCACCTGAAGCCCAAGGCAACCGCCGACGGCGTGGCCGTGCGCGATCTCGAGGCCGTCACCCGCGCCGCTTTCGGGCAGCGCCGCAAGATGGTGCGCCAGAGCCTCAAGTCGCTCGGCGTACCGATGGAGCCATTGCTGGCGGCAGGCGGGCTGAAGGGCGACGAGCGGGCGGAAGTCCTGCCGGTCGAGACGTTCCTGAAGCTGGCGAAGGCGCGGCGCTGATGGGCGGCGCCATCGCGCTGATCGGGGCGTTCCTGGCGTTCTGCGTACCGGTTGCAGTGCCCCTGTTCGCGCAGCGTTGGCGGACGCTGGGTATTGTCGTGGCGCTTGGCGCGCTGTTCTTCGCCTACGTGAGCTACGACCTCACCAATCCGGCCGGGATGACCCAGTTGCTCGGACCGTTCACGTTCGGCCTGATGCTGTTCGGGTTCGCGGCCGGGGTGATCGCGAAGTTCGTGATGCTGGTGGGACGAAGGTAGTTTCGGCTCCATCGCCTTCTCCCCTTGTGGGAGAAGGTGCCCGAAGGGCGAATGAGGGGTCCCCCGACACGGAGTGTCGCGAGGCTGGAGCGAAGCAACGGACAACGAGCAAGCGTAGAGAGACCCCTCATCCGGCCGTTGGCCACCTTCTCCCACAAGGGGAGAAGGCACAGACTGAGGGTACGGCGCTCAGCCGCTGACCGTCGGCCGCGTGACGTTGCCTTCGCCGCTCACCTCGATCTCGGCTACCGACACCGTCCGCTTGAGGATGGTTGCCGCCTTCACCAGCAGCGCAGTCTTCACCTCGGACGGGCTCATCTTGTCGTGGGTGTTGGCCCACACGCGCAGCGTCAGGTTGTGGTCGAACGTTTCGCGGGAGCGGATCTCGCGCAGCAGCACCTTGACCTTGGCCTGGGTCCGATCGGCGAAGGTCGGATGACGCTGCATTTCGTCGATGCTGCACGCTTTCACTTCGAATGGCATGCTCAAGTCCCCCGCCCGGGTAGGTTCTGCCCAATTCCGGGGTTCCGGAACTATGGCGCGCAGACCATCCACAGCTGGACGTGGTTTATCCACACCCGTCTGCAGCTAAAGTTAAGGCAATACCTTAAGCGTGCTGCCGCTTGATGACAGTGGATACAGCGCGCGACCTCCGAGCAAAGCTCCTAAAGAGAGTCGATCTGGTCCTGCAAGTCCTTGACGAACTTATCCAATTGGATGAACCGCGTACGGGCGAGGCGCGCCGCGGCGAGGATGGTGCGGACGCGCGAGGTGGAATCCTCGAGATCCTCGTTGACCAGCACGTAGTCGTACTCGTTGTAGTGCTGCATCTCGATGCGGGCGTTCTTCAGCCGCTTGTCAATGGTGCCGGCGCTGTCCTGGGCGCGACGCTCGAGGCGCTTGCGCAGTTCCTTGATCGAGGGCGGCAGGATGAAGATGGTCACCATGTCGCTGCGGCACTTCTCATAGAGCTGTAGCGTGCCCTGGAAATCGATGTCGAACAGGATGTCGCGGCCGGCCGAGAGCCGCTCTTCGACGCGCGAGCGCGGGGTGCCGTAGAAGTTGCCGTGGACTTCGGCGCTCTCCAGGAGCTCGCCGTCCTCGCGCATCTTCTTGAAGGTCGGCACGTCGATGAAGTGGTAGTGCTTGCCGTCGATCTCGTCGGTGCGGCGGGCGCGCGTGGTCACCGAGACCGACAGCGCGATGTTCGGGTCATCCTCGAACAGGGCGCGGGAAATCGAGGATTTGCCTGCGCCGGATGGCGAGGCGAGAACCAGCATCACTCCGCGGCGCGTGAATTCCATTCGTGCTTCGTCCTCTTGCCCTGCGCATAGCACTCGGCCGCTTCGCGGCACTCGCCGGGTTACTCGATATTCTGGACCTGCTCGCGGAGCTGATCGATCACGGCCTTCAAATCGAGGCCGATGGCAGTCAGGGCCACGTCGTTGGATTTGGAGCAGAGCGTATTCGCTTCGCGGTTAAATTCCTGTGACAGGAAGTCGAGCTTCCTGCCCACCGGGCCACCGCCGGCGATCAGTTGGCGCGCCGCGGCGATGTGCGCCCCCAGCCGGTCGAGCTCCTCGCGGATATCGGCCTTGGTGGCGAGCAGCACGGCTTCCTGCGCCAGCCGCTCGTCGGAGAGGGTCGGGCTGGCCTCGCTGAGATCGGCGACCTGCTGGCGCAGGCGGGCGAGGATGGCATCGCGGCTGCGGCCGGGATGGATCTCGGCGGCCTTGGTGAGCGCGGCGATCTCGTCGATGCGCTCGCCGAGGATGGCGGCGATGCGAGCCCCCTCCTCCCGCCGCGCGGCGACGAGGCCGGTCACCGCCTGTTCGACGGCCGCGAGGATAGCGGCATTCACCGCCTCCTCCTCGTCGGACGAGAGGGCCGTCTCGTGCTGCTCCAGCACGCCACGCAGAGCGAGGATGCCGTCCAGGCGGGGCTTGTCGGCATCGACGCGACTTTCCAGCCACTTGAAGCCTTCGAGCACCGCTTCCAGCGCCTGGTGATTGACGACGACGCGGCCGCCCTCACCCTCGCGGTCGACGTTCAGCGACACGGTCAGCGAGCCGCGGGTAACGGACTTGCCGATCAGCCGCCGGATCTCGCTCTCGAGCGCATCGAAACCCGAGGCAAGGCGCATCCGCAAATCGAGGCCGCGGCCGTTGACTGACTTGATCTCAACGGTGAAGCCGACGCCCGGAAGCGCGCCGGCGGCGCGGGCGTAGCCGGTCATGCTGGCGAGTGTCGCCATTATTGCGCGGGCTCGACGGTCTCGCCGGCGCCCTTGGCCTCATCGGCCTCAAGCGCTTCCCTGGCGGCCTCGGCATCGGCTTCGGCGGCTGCCTTGCGATAGAGCGTCACGTTCTTCCTGTGCTGGGCATAGGTCTCGGCGAACAGGTGCCCATCGGCCGGGTTGGCGCTCTTGGCGACGAAATAGAGGTCCTTGGTCGCGGCCGGGTTAGCCACGGCCTTCAGCGCCGCTTCTCCCGGATTGGCGATGGGGCCGGGCGGCAGGCCGTCGATCTGGTAGGTGTTGTAGGCGGTCTTGGCCTTCAGCTCGGCCGAGGTCGGGCCGCGGTTGAGCACGGCCTTGCCCTCGGTCACGCCGTAGAGAACGGTCGGATCGGTCTGCAGCCGCATGTTCTTCTTCAAGCGATTGATGAACACCGCGGCGACTTGTGGGCGCTCGGTCTCGAGGCCGGTTTCCTTCTCGACGATGGACGCGAGCGTCACCAGGTCCCCGGGCGTCTTGATGACGCTGTCGATTGCCGGGTCGCGCTTGGCCCAGATCTCGTCGAGCGTCTTCTTCATCTCGGTCTGCATCTTTTCGAGCACCGAGACGCGGGTGTCGCCGGGGAAGAAGTCGTAACGGACGGCCAGAAGCGTACCTTCGGCCGGCACCGGGACCGGCTCGCCGGTGAGGTTCGGGCCTTCTGCATTCAGCCGCTCGGCCACCTGGAACGAGGTATCGCCCGGAATGACGTTGACGAAGAAATCGAGCGGCTTGCCCTCGGTCAGCTCGGTGAGAATGTCGGCCATGGAGGAATTGGGCTTCAGCGCATAGACGCCGGCCTTGAGGTCGCCCTCTTTCTTCAGCGCGCGGGCGCCGCCCCAGAACAGCCACTCGGACGGCAGGATCTGGCCCTGCGGGATCAGGCCCTGCTCTTCCAGCCGGCGGGCCGTAGTCATCACCGACGAGCCCTTTTCGACGGTGAAGTTCGCCTCGGTCTTCACAGCGCCGGGCGCGTAGAACTGGCTCGCGCCATAGAGAAAGATGCCGACGAGCACGAGGATGCCAATGACCACGAGCGTGAGCAGCGCGTTCAACACGCTCAGAAAGCCGCTACCACGCCGCTTCTTGCGTGCCCGCTTCTCGCTGCGCTCGTTGGCCATCGGTCGAACCTCCACAAACGCGGCACTATCGCTGGAAAAATGACATCAATACGAACCCGGCGCCGTAACGGGCGCCCGGGTCCGGTCGCTTAGCTCGCCTTGCGGAAGATCAGCGAGGCATTGGTGCCGCCAAAGCCGAAAGAATTCGAGAGGGCAATGTTGACCTCCTTCTTCTTGGGCTTGTGGGGCACCAGGTCGATCACCGACTCGATCGACGGATTGTCGAGGTTGATGGTCGGGGGCACGATGCTGTCGCGCATGGCGAGCAGGCAGAAGATCGCCTCGACCGAACCGGCCGCGCCGAGCAGGTGCCCGATGGCCGACTTGGTGGAGCTCATCGCCGCCTTGGGGGCGGCGTCACCCAGCATGCGGGTGACCGAGCCGAGTTCGATCTCGTCGCCGAGCGGCGTCGAGGTGCCGTGGGCGTTGATGTAGTCGATCTCGGACGGATCGATGCCGGCGCGCTTCACCGCCATCTGCATGCACCGGAAACCGCCATCGCCGTCCTCGGAGGGCGCGGTGATGTGGTAGGCGTCGCCCGAGAGGCCGTAGCCGATGACTTCGCCGTAGATCTTGGCGCCGCGGGCCTTGGCGCGCTCGTATTCCTCGAGCACGACGATGCCGGCGCCCTCGCCCATGACGAAGCCGTCGCGATCCTTGTCGTAAGGGCGCGAGGCCATTTCCGGGCGGTCGTTGAAGTTGGTCGAGAGCGCCCGGCAGGCGGCGAAACCGGCAATCGAGATGCGATTGACCGGCGATTCAGCGCCGCCGGCCACCATGACGTCGGCGTCGCCCAGCATGATCAGGCGGGCGGCGTCGCCGATGGCGTGCGCACCGGTCGAGCAAGCCGTCACCACCGAGTGGTTCGGGCCCTTGAGGCCGAAGCGGATCGAGACGTTGCCCGATGCCATGTTGATGATGCGGCCCGGGATGAAGAACGGGCTGACGCGACGCGGGCCCTTCTCATGCAGGATGATCGAGGTCTCGTAGATGCCCCCGATGCCGCCGATGCCCGAGCCGATCAGCGTACCGATGCGGTGCTTTTCTTCTTCGGTCTTCGGTTCGACCCCGGCGTCTTCGATGGCCTGGGTAGCCGCCGCCATGGCGTAGATGATGAAGGGATCAACCTTGCGTTGATCCTTCACGTCCATCCACTCGTCGGGGTTGAACTTGCCGTCGGCGCGGTCGCCCAACGGGATCCGGTGGGCGATCTGGCAAGCGATATCGTCGACCTGGAAGTCGTCGATGCGCTTGGCACCGCTTTTGGATGCGAGAATGTTGGCCCAGGTCGGTTCGATCCCGCAGCCCAAAGGGCTGACGATCCCCATCCCGGTGACGACGACGCGGCGCAATTCCATCGAAGAAGAGCCGTTAGCGGTCGGCGATCAGCCGACAGCCTTGGTCAGATAGGCGACGGCGTCACCGAAGGTCTGGATCGATTCCGCGGCATCGTCCGGGATTTCGACGTTGAACTCTTCCTCGAAAGCCATGACCAGCTCGACCTGATCGAGCGAGTCAGCGCCCAGATCATCGATGAAGCTGGCCTTATCGACGACCTTCTCCGCATCCACGTTGAGGTGTTCGACCACGATTTTGCGGACGCGATCAGCGATATCGCTCATATTTGACTTCCCTTGTTACCAGTCAGGTTGTTCGTTCGTACTCGGGTCTCAGGCGCCGGAACTGTCCGGACCCACGACCTTTGCCGCCGGTAGCGGCAGACTGTAGGCGCGGCGTCGTACCCTCGCAAGTACGGGCCAAACCCGAAATCAGGGGCGGAGGTAACATACTTCCCCCGCCATTGCCATATTGTGCAAGGCCCGGTTTCCCCAGCCTTCGGCACTGGCAATAGGATTAAAGCATCACCATGCCGCCATTGACGTTCAGCGTGTGGCCGGTGATGTACCCCGCTTCGTTGCTGGCGAGGAACACCACCGCGGCGGCAACCTCGTCGGCGGCGCCGAGCCGGCCGGCCGGCACCTTACCCAGAATGCTCTCGCGCTGCTTGTCGTTCAATTCGTCGGTCATGGCGGAGCCGATGAAGCCCGGCGCCACGGTGTTCACCGTGATGTTGCGCGAGGCGACTTCGTAGGCCAGCGCCTTGCTCATGCCGATGAGACCGGCCTTGGACGCAGCATAATTGCCCTGCCCTGGGTTGCCGACGACGCCGACGACCGAGGTGATGCCGATGATACGACCGAAGCGCTGCTTCATCATCCCGCGCAGCACAGCGCGGGTGAGGTGGAACGCAGAGGTGAGGTTCACCGCCAGCACCTCGTCCCACTCCTCGTTCTTCATGCGCATGAAGAGGTTGTCGCGGGTGACGCCGGCATTGTTGACGAGGATATCGATGCCGCCCAGCGCCGCCTCGGCCGAGGGGATGAGCTTATCCACCGCGTCGAGATCGGAGAGGTTGGTCGGCAGGATCGGGTGATCACCGCCGCCCAGCAGGTCGCGGGTCTCCTCAAGGGCGCCAACACGCGTGCCACTGAGGGCCACGCGAGCGCCGGACACGGCCAGCGCCTTGGCGATTTCACGCCCGATGCCGCCCGAGGCGCCGGTAACGAGGGCGCGTTTGCCCGTGAGATCAAACATTTGCGGACTCCTCAGGAGAAACTGATTCAGGCGCCGACTTCGGCGAGGAAGGCGTCGACATCGGCCGGAGCACCGATCGACACCGCCGGCGTTTCCGGCGCGATGCGCTTGGCGAGGCCGCTCAGGACCTTGCCCGAGCCGAGCTCGACCAGCTGCGTCACGCCGCCGTCCTTGACCAGCCAGTTGACGCACTCGGTCCAGCGGACCATGCCGGTCACCTGCTCGACGAGGCGCCTCTTGATTTCTTCGGGGTCGGAGATCGGAGCGGCCAGTACGTTGGCGACAACCGGCACCACCGGCGTGTTGACCGTCACCTGGTTCAGAGCGTGCTCCATCGCATCGGCGGCGGGGCGCATCAGGGCGCAGTGGAACGGAGCGCTCACCGGCAGCGACAGGGCGCGCTTGGCGCCGGCGGCCTTCAAGAGCTCGATGGCGCGATTGACGGCGCCGACATGACCGGAGATCACCACCTGGCCGGGGGCGTTGTCATTGGCGACGCCGCAGATTTCGCCGTCCTCGGCGTCATTGGCGGCGCGCAGCACGGTTTCGAGGTCGAGCCCGAGGATCGCCGCCATGGCTCCCTGCCCAACCGGCACCGCCTGCTGCATGGCCTGGCCGCGGATCTTCAGCAGCCGCGCCGCATCGGCGAGGCTGAACGCGCCGGCAGCGGCCAGCGCCGAGTATTCGCCCAGCGAGTGGCCGGCGACATAGGCGGCATTGTCCCTGAGCGAGAACCCGCGGCTTTCCAGAACGCGGGTCACGGCGACGGAGACCGCCATCAGCGCCGGCTGGGCATTCTCGGTGAGGCGCAGCGTCTCGTCCGGGCCTTCGAACATGATGGCCGAGAGCTTCTGGCCGAGCGCGTCGTCGACTTCGGCGAAGACGTTGCGGGCTTCCTGGTAGGTATCGGCGAGGTCCTTGCCCATGCCGACGGCCTGGCTGCCCTGGCCGGGATAGGTGAATGCGCGCTTGGTCAAGTTGGTGGCCTCCGCTGTTGTTCTTGGTGCTTGAGGCCGAGCCTATGCCCCGCCCGGACAGGCGTCCAGTTGGCGGCGGCGTGTGCCGGAGGGGTGAGGCAATGTCAAGGCGGCTAGTCGAACTTCACCGCCGCCGTGTTGGCGCCGCAGAGCAGTACACCGACCCTTTCGCCGGGCGCCGGTACGTAGCGGCCGGAGAGCACGGCGGCCATCGCTGCGGCGCCGCCGGGCTCCACGGCGACACGCAGCACGTCCCAGATGGTCTTCTGCGCCGCGACGATCGCCTCGTCGGTGACCAGCACCGAGCGGTCGATGAAGCCGGAGAGGGCGAAGCTCAGGTTGCCGATACGGCGGGCGCCGAGGCTGTCGGCGGCGACGCCGCTCACCGGCACGTCGACCGGACGGCCCGCCTCGATGGCCCGGTGCAGCGTCGGCGCGTTCTCCGGCTCGACGCCGATGATGCGGACGCGGCCAGCCGCCGCCGCGGCGATGCCACCGATCAAGCCGCCGCCGCCGACGGCGACAAGCAGCGTATCGAGCCCGGGGGTCTGCTCCAGCCATTCGAGCCCGACGGTGCCCTGCCCGCAGAGCGTTTCGAACATGTCGTAGGCGTGGACCTCGAGCAGGTCGTTATCGAGGGCGAACGCATGGCTCGCCTCGTAGGCGTCGATATAGCTGTCGCCGCCGATGGTGATCTCAGCGCCATACTGGAGGATGCGGTTGATCTTGGCCTGCGACGAGATGCGCGGCACGTAGATGTGGGCGGCGATGCCGAGTTTCTGCGCCGCATAGGCTACGGCCGCACCGTGGTTGCCGCCGGAGGCCGCCACCACGCCGCGCTCGGCGCCGGGACGGATCAGAAGGTTGGCGAAGGCACCGCGCGCCTTGAACGTGCCCGAGTGCTGCATGAATTCGAGCTTGAGGGAGAACGGCGCACCATCCAGCCCGAAATCCGCTGCTGGCGCTTCGATCACCGGGGTGCGCCGGATGTGGGGGCGGATCACCACTTCGGCCGCGCGCACGGCATGGCGATCGGGAGCGGCAGGCGCGACGGTATCGATGGTGGTCATAACGGTCCAGACAAGGTTAGCATCAGTGGAGCCGACGGCTTGCCTAGCGCAAGATGGGGCGACAATGAAAGGGGCCGCACGATGGGGAAGACCAACGCCGAGTGGCATCAAGCGCACCGGATGCCGACCAACCCGACCAAGCAGCAGCGGGCTGAATGGCACTACCAGCACGCGCTCAACTGCGGTTGCCGGGCGCTGACGCCGTCGATCACGTCGCTGCTGGTGTCGCAGGGTTATGAAGTGCCGAAGGTACGCGCGGCCGGCGTCGCAGGCTGAGGACTCAATCGAGCGGCGGTGTCTCGCGCTCGGACGGCGTTGGGCCCGGGTTCAAGAGCGGATCGCGCCAGACCGGCATTCCAGGCAACTGCCCTTCCGGCAGTTCCCTGATCGGCTGATCGGTGTCAGGGAAATCGGGAGACACCTTGTCGGGCGGCTCGGCGGGCGGAAGGGGCTTCTTCGGATCTGTCATCATATTCTCCTCTTGGTATTAAGGAGGCATCGGCTGATTTGTTCCCGGAGCGATCCCGCGGGTCTCGGCCGCAGCGCTTGCCATCCCCGCCCTTTTCCCCTATAGCCCGCCTCACATTCGTTCGGCCGGGGGCTGAACGGAGGGTTTGTTGTTTCCTACAAGTGCGACGCTACGCGCTCGCGGGTCGCAACAGATAGGGTTCGCCCGTCCTCCCGTGTTCCCGCTCTTTAGAAGACTGCTTTGGTGCCTTTCCGGCTTCAAAGGGGCTCCGCGCCGAGTGGGATGTGTTGTGAACCAACTTGAAGGAAGGCGCTTATGGCCCTTTACGAACACATTTTCCTGGCTCGCCAGGACGTTTCCCCGACGCAGGTGGAAGAGCTGACGACGGCTTTGACCGAAGTGCTCACCAACGGCGGTGGCAAGGTTACCAAGAACGAGTACTGGGGCCTGAAGTCGCTCTCGTACCGCATCAAGAAGAACCGCAAGGCGCACTACACCCTGCTCAACATCGACGCTCCGCACGCTGCGATCGCCGAGATGGAGCGCCAGATGGGCATCAATGAAGACATCCTGCGCTTCATGACCATCCGCGTCGACGAGCTGGAAGAAGGCCCCTCGGCCATGATGCAGAAGCGCGATCGCGATGACGACCGTGGCGACCGTCCGGGTGGCCCGCGTGGCGACCGTGGTGGTTTCGACCGCGGCGACCGCCGCCCGCGCCGCTTCTAAGAACTGCTCGGGAGTATTCCAGGAAAAGTCGCTAGCGCTTTTCCGGTTCGGAATGCGACCCACTCAAAGGGATAAGCCAAATGGCCATCAAAGACCTGACCACGACCACGGCCCGCCGTCCGTTCCAGCGCCGCCGCAAGACCTGCCCGTTCTCGGGCCCGAACGCGCCGAAGATCGACTACAAGGACGTTCGCCTGCTGCAGCGCTACGTGTCCGAGCGCGGCAAGATCGTCCCCTCCCGCATCACTGCGGTCTCCGCCCTGAAGCAGCGCGAATTGGCCAAGGCCATCAAGCGCGCCCGCTTCATCGGCATCATGCCCTACGCCGTTCAGTAAGAACGGTTCGGGATTGGTTGGGGCTGCCGATCGTCGGCGGCTCCTAACCGTTCACTCGTGAACGGGACAGCATAGGAAAGCATCATGAAAGTCATTCTCCTCGAGCGTATCGGCAAGCACGGCCACATCGGCGACGAAGTGTCGGTGAAGGACGGTTTTGCCCGTAACTTCCTGCTCCCGCAGCAGAAGGCGCTGCGCGCCACCGAAGCCAACCGCAAGCGCTTCGAGCGCGATCGCGCCGACATCGAGAAGCGCAACCAGGAGCGCCGCGAGGCCGCTGCCGGCATCGCTTCGGGCCTCAACGGCAAGTCGGTGGTGATCATCCGCCAGGCCGGCGAAACCGGCCAGCTCTACGGCTCGGTGTCGTCGCGCGACGTCGCCGACGCGCTGATCTCGGACGGCTTCACCGTTTCGCGTTCGCAGGTCGACCTTGCGAACCCGATCAAGACGGTCGGCGTTCACACCGTGCCGCTGCACCTGCATGCCGAAGTCGCTGTGACCATCACCGTCAACGTCGCTCGTTCGGAAGACGAAGCCGAGCGTCAGTCGAAGGGTGAAGACCTCACCGCGATCAACTACGACGACGAAGCCAACGAGGCCTTCGCCGCCGGCCAGGCCGAAGTCGGCTCTGCAGCCGCCGAAGCCTTCGGCGACGAAGAGTAAGAACGTCTCACAATCGAATGCGGAAGGCCGGGAGCGATCCCGGCCTTTTTGTTTGTCCGCCGGTCGCTACATCCCCGCCGGACAGGGGCGATCGGCGCGCCGTGTGTCGCAAGCGGAGGCCTTAGCGAGGTAGGCAAGCGCCGGCTGTTCCAGCTCTTTGGTGGAGGCGGCACGGTAGGCATATTGCACCACATAGAGCGCGTCCGCCCCGGCGATCGCCTTGAGCCACATGGCCTCGGGCTTGCCCGTTCCGGGATTCAGCGGGCAGGCATAGTGCCAGAGCGCGAACGCGAAGCCGTTGGTTTCCCCGGCATCGAGCTTGCTCACCGAACTACCCTGGCAGGCGCCCTGCCAGTTCTGGCCCAGGTTGCGGGCGAAGGCGCCCGGGTCGGCGTCGTCTGCGTCGTGCAGGATTTGCACGGTCACCATCGTCGACCAATTTTCGACGGTTTCGCCCCTGGGAACGAACTCCATCATGTCCATCGTCCCTTGACGAGTCTGGAACCCGATCTCAAATCCCTCCGGCAGGTTTGTCAGCAGGTTCTCGGCGCTGAGTTGCGCCTGCACGGGTGCAGCCGCGAGTGCCAACCCCGCGGCCACTGCCAAGACCGATAGTACGTGACCCAGTCGCATCGACTTCCCCTCCAACAGCCCGTTGGCAGGATGCTCGACGGCATCCGCTGCGGCAAGTCTATGCGGCCCCGACGCCCATGCGCGCCAACAGCTGGTCCTTGCGGATGAACTGGTGGTAGAGCGCCGCGCCGATGTGCAGCGCCAGCAGCCCCAGCATCAGTTTGGAGCCGATGCCGTGGACCGTCCGGGGCAGCACCGTCTTGAGATCCGGCAGCACGGCGCTGCCGAGGATCGCCGGGAGTGCGCCCGAGAGCACGATGGTGGCGATGCCGCTCGCGGCGGATTCCAGCACGATCGCGTAAAGCGCGATGTGTACCGCCTTTGCCATCCATTGCTGCCAGATCGGCTGATCGGCCGGCAACGCCGGGCGGCGGTCCGCGGCCAGCCACCAGACGATGCGCAGGAGAGTGAGGAGCAGCGCCCCTACCCCCAGCGGGATATGTGCGCGCAGCAGCGCGAGCTTGGCTGCCGGATCGGTCTGGCCCGCGGCCAGGAGGCCGGTCACGAACAGCACGAGGATCAGCAGCGCCGTCAGCCAGTGGATGGCGACGGCGATCGAACCATAACGGTTAGCAGTGCTTTTGACCGACATCGAAATCTCCTTGCGTAAGGCTCTCATCCACAGTTACATAGCACACTATACAACTACATAGCAAGCTATTCAAATGACCTATGTTCGCGAGACCTCTGCCGGCTATCTCACCAATTGGGCGGCGCGGCTGTTCGCCAAGGCGATCGAGCGACGACTGGAGGGCGGCAATTCCGGACCGATGCCGGTGTTCTTCGCCCTGCAGGACGGGCGCGCGATGACGCAGAAGGCCCTCGCCCAGATGGCCGCGGTGGAGCAGCCCACCATGGCCAATACCCTTGCCCGAATGGAACGGGACGGGTTGGTGAGGCGCACGCCGGACCCCAATGATCGCCGCAGCGCCCAGGTGTCGCTAACCCCGCTCGGCCTCGAGCGCGCAAAAGCTGCTTTCGTCAGCGCAGTAGAGGTGAACCAGCTTGCGACAGCGGCGCTGACGCCCGAAGAGCGGCCCCTGTTCTACGACATGCTGCGCCGGATAATAGCGACGCTGGACAAGGACGGCGACTCGGCCGCCTGAGGGACGCGCCGATTTGCAATGCGTGCGGCTTGGCGCCGCCTTGGTTTCCCCCGCTTTCAACACTAACCACAGGCATCGCGGTAGTGACCCGATTCGGTCACCGCTGCGTCACATTTGATACTCGTCGCGGCGTCTGCCGCTGGTAAAGCAAACCTTAACGAGCGGGGGAGTATCCGAGTCGCTATGGCCGACAACAACGTGCATCGCCTGCGTCCGGAAGACGAAAAGGGCTTCCGCCTCGCCCCCCACAATGTGGAGGCGGAGCAGGCTTTGCTGGGTGCAATCCTCGTCAACAACGAGGCGTTCTACCGGGTCAGCGACTTCCTCATCCCCGAACATTTCTACGAGCCGATCCACCGCACCATCTACGAGGTGCTGGCCAAGATCATCCGCGCCGGCAAAACCGCAACGCCGGTTACCGCCAAAACCTATCTTGCCGATGCGCTGACCGCCGAAATGACCATGCCGCAATATCTGGCGCGGCTGGCGGCGGAAGCCACCACGGTCATCAACGCGGCCGATTACGGCCAGTCGATCTACGATCTCGCGATCCGTCGCAACCTGATCCAGATCGGCGAGGAGATGGTGCAGGTCGCCTACGACTCCGATGTCGACGCGACGGCCAACAAGCAGATCGAGGAAGCCGAAAAGCAGCTGTTCGATCTCGCCGAAAAGGGCCGCTACGACGGCGGCTTCCAGAGTTTTTCGCAGGCGCTGACCGAAGCCATCAAGATGGCCGGCGAAGCCTACGGCCGCGACGGCACGCTGTCGGGCACCGCTACCGGCCTTACCGATCTCGACCGGCTGATGGGCGGGCTGCAGCGCAGCGACTTGATCATCCTCGCGGCGCGTCCTGCGATGGGCAAGACCTCGCTCGCCACCAACATCGCCTTCCATGTTGCCAAGAGCTTCAAGGGCGAAGTGCTGGCCGACGGGCATACCAAGACCGTCGATGGCGGCCATGTGGGGTTCTTCAGCCTCGAAATGAGCGCCGAGCAGCTGGCGACCCGTATTCTCGCCGAGCAGGCCGAAATCTCGTCGTCCGACATTCGCCGCGGCAACATCCACGAGAGTCAGTTCAACCGGCTGGTGGATACTTCGAACCTGATGGCGCAGGTGCCGCTCTATATCGACGACACCGGCGGTATCTCGGTGGCACAGCTCGCCGCTCGGGCCCGGCGCCTCAAGCGCCAGAAGGGCCTCGACCTGTTGATCGTCGACTACTTGCAGCTGCTTTCGGGCTCGTCGAAGAAATCGAGCGAGAACCGCGTGCAGGAACTCACGGAAATCACCACCACGCTTAAAGCGCTGGCCAAGGAACTCGAAGTGCCGATCATCGCGCTCAGCCAGCTGAGCCGACAGGTCGAAAATCGCGACGACAAGCATCCGCAACTTTCGGATCTGCGCGAATCCGGCTCTATCGAGCAGGACGCCGACGTGGTGCTGTTCGTTTATCGCGAGGAGTACTACCTCAAGAACAAGGAGCCCAAGGAGGGCTCGCCGGAACATCTGGCGTGGCAGGGCGAAATGGAAAAAGTGCATGGCCGCGCCGAAGTGATCATCGGCAAGCAGCGTCACGGCCCGACGGGCACCGTGCAGGTCAGCTTTGAGGCGCAATACACGCGCTTTGGCAACCTGGCGCGCGCCGACTACCTGCCCGAGAGGATGGAATAGTGATGGCGGCACCGGCCATTGCGACCGGTTACGGTGGGCGGCTGACGGTCGACCTGGGTGCGCTGAAGCGCAACTGGCAGGCGCTCGACAAGGTGAGCCGCGGGGCATTGACCGGTGCCGTGGTGAAGGCCGATGCCTATGGCACCGGCATCGCCCAAGCCTCGCGCGCCTTCTATGAGGCCGGCGCGCGCTTCTTCTTTGCTGCCACCCCTGACGAGGGCATCGCGGTCCGCGCTGCCCTCCCCGAGGACAGCCACATCTTCATCCTCGACGGGCTGTTCCCCGGCTCGGCGCCGCTCTATGTGGGCGAGCGGCTGATGCCGTGCCTCGCTTCGATCCCCATGCTCGAGGAATGGCTGCAGGCTTGCGTCGCCTCGAACCAGGCGCTGCCGGCGGCCCTGCATTTCGACACCGGCATCAACCGGCTCGGCTTCCGGCTCAACGAAACCTCCATCGTCAAGCGGCTGGTCGACTCGATCGGCTATGCGCCGCAGATGATCATGAGCCATCTCGCCTGCGCCGATACCCCGGCGCACGAGAAGAACCGCACGCAGCTGGCCCTGTTCACCTCGGTGATGGCGCAGTTTCCCGGCATTCCGGCATCGCTCAGCAACTCGGCCGGGCTGATGAGCAACCGCGACAACCATTTCCAGATGGTCCGCCCGGGCATCGCGCTCTATGGCGGCCGCGCCGTTGCCGGCCGGCGCAACCCGATGGCGCCGGTGGTGACACTCGAGGCGCCGATCCTGATGACCAAGGACGTGAAGACCGGTGAGACGGTCGGCTATGGCGCGCTGCAGACCATGTCGCGCGACAGCCGCCTCGCCATCGTGGCGCTGGGCTATGCCGATGGCTTCTTCCGCTCGCTCAGCTCATCCAACAATCACCGCGGCACGCATGTGGTGATCCGTGGCCAGGCCTGCCCCGTCGTCGGCCGCGTCTCGATGGATATGATCGGCGTCGATATCACCGACCTGCCGCAGCCGCCCGCGCCCGGCGAGATGGCTGAAATCATCGGCAAGCAGGTGACGGTGGACGACCACGCTGACGCCGGCAACACCATCGGCTACGAAGTGCTGACCAGCCTGAAGGGGCGCTACACCCGGCAATACACGGAAAGCGCCGCGCCGACGGCGTGATTGCGGTTAGTCGTCCGCGACCAAGGCGTTGAGCGGACCTGCCATGATGCCGCCCTCCACCGGCAGGTTGACGCCGGTGATCCAGGACGCATCGGCCGAAGCGAGAAAGGCAACCGCCGCGGCGACGTCTGCCGGCTCGCCGACCCGACCAAGCGGGTACATGCGCGCGAGCTTTCCGAGGTCTTCCTCCCGGCCGATCCAGTTGCGGGTGCGGATGGTACCTGGTGAGACCACGTTGAAGCGCAGTCCCTGCCGCCCGTAGCGGACGGCGAGGTTCTTGGTCAGAATCTCTAGCCCTGCCTTGGCGGCGGAGTAGGCGTATCCGCCGACGGCGACGTTGCCGTTGATCGATCCGATCGTGACGACGTTGCTTCCTGGCCCGGCCGCGATCAGGCTCGGCAGGGCCGCGCGGATGCAGCGGACCACTCCGGTCAGGTTCACGTCCATCTTGCGGTCCCAGAGCTCGTCGGCGATCTCGCCAAACACCGGCTCGTCCCAGTCGCCGCCGGCGGTGTTGACCAGCACGTTGAGACCGCCGAGCCGCGCGACGGCGTCAGCGAACGACGCCTCGACGGATGCAGTGTCGGTCACATCGCAGGTCGTAGCGAATGCCTTGCCGCCGGTCGCCCCGATCTCCCTGGCGACCTCCTCGGCCGCCACCGCGTCGATGTCCGAGACCGCGATCGATCCCCCTTCGGCCGCGAGGCGAAGCGCAATCGCGCGGCCGATGCCGTGCCCTGCCCCGGTGATATAGATCGCCCGCCGATCGAACCGCATTCGATGGTCCCCTGGTCCTCGTATCGATGGGCACCTTAACGGGTGTCGCTCGTTGCAGACCAAGCGAAAATCCGGGCGGCACTACGCCGAACGCGCAGCGCCCTCGGCCTGATCGGTCTCCACGACGCGAATATCGGCCGCGCGAAGTTTCTCGAGCACCTGCACCTGCCCGATCAACGGCCAGGTGTCGAAGCCCAGCAGTTCCAGCGGTCGCCACAGGGAGACGCCGCCGGCGATGGCGAGGCTCTCGCTCACGACTAGGCGGATATACTCGGGCAGGAACGACATATAGCCGACGGTCGTCGAGAGCAGCACGCAGACGGCCAGCAGCACGAGGCCGATGCGCAAGGCCTCGAACCCCGAGCGACGCAGCATCTTGAGCTGCCACCGGCTCTCCTCGATCTGCTCGTCGCAATATCCCCGGATGGCCAGCCGGACGCTCTCGCCATCCGCGGGGCCAGGCATGGCGAGGGTTACTCTTGGTGGCGGATCGTGCCGGCGGAGGCCGAGATCCTCGACCGACGGGGTAAGTCCAGCCCCGTCGGCGCCTGCTGCATCTAGCCCACGGGCGGGCCGAACCAGGTCGTGAGCGCCTCGGCAAGGCCTTGCCGGCCTCCCTCGCCCACCCAGGCGACGTAGCCATCGGGCCGAACCAGCACGGCGGTGGGAGCGCTGACCGCCCCAACCACCGGCAACTCCCACGACCCCGAGTAACTGGCGTCGACCAGTTGGACCCGATCGGCCCACGGCGTGATGTCCAGGTCGCCGGGCGCGCCGAAGTTCAGGAGTACTGGCCTCGCGCCATGCAGCAGGCTGAACACCCGAAGCGGGCCGCCAAAGGTGACGATATCGAGGTCGGGCATGCGACGGCCGAGCAGCGGATGGCCCTCGCCGAGGTCGTAGTGAACCCCCAGCCCCGTCAGCATTCCGGCGAAGCGCAGCCGCGGCTCCTCCATGCCGAGCAGGTCGGCCATGGTGTCACGCACCGCCTTCGTCCGATCGTCCTCACGGCGCAGCGCGACCGAGGCCATGGTGTGCTGCAGCACGCGTGCACCCACCGGGTGACGTTCGGCGTGATAGGTGTCGAGCAGGGTTTCGGGCGAGGTCGCCTTGATTACCTGGGCCAGCTTCCATCCGAGATTGACCGCATCCTGCACGCCGGTCTGGAGACCCTGTCCACCATCGGGCGGATGAATGTGCGCGGCATCGCCCGCGACCAATACCCGTCCCTTCCGGTAGGAAGCGGCCTGCCGGGCCGCATCGGTGAACCGGCTGATCGAGGTGGGACTGTGGATCCCGTAGTCGGTGCCATAGACGGTGATGAGCGCCTCCTTGAGATCGCCCAGGGTGGGCTCACCCGCCTCTCCCAGCTGCCGCTCTGTCACCATGACGCCGACCGGCCCTTCATCCGCATAGACGATCTTTCCATCGCGGATCTGGTAGTCCACCCGGCCGATGGAGTGGAGGCCGATGGCATCGCGGCGGATGCCCCATTCTGGCGGCAGCTCGGCAAGCTCGGCCTGCGCGATCAGATTGCTGACGGTGGGATCCGATCCGGGGAATTCGATGCCCGCCGCCTTGCGCACGAGACTGCGCCCACCGTCGCAGCCCACAAGATAGTCCGCTCGCAGCGACCGGCCATCGCTGAGCGCGACGTCCACGCCGGTGTCGTCCTGCGTGCAGCCGGTCACCTCGACGCCGCGATACCTCGTCACCGCCAGCTCGCCGACCCAGCCGCCGAGGATCCGCTCGATGTGCTTCTGCCAGAGCCCGAGGGTGTAGGGGTGGCGTGTCGGGAAGGCACTGATGTCGAGCATGACCCCGGCAAACCCGGTCACCTGCACCTTCTGTCCCTCGGCGAGGAACCGCCCGACAATGCCGCGCTGGTCCAGAACCTCGAGGGTCCGGGCGTGCAGCCCCCCTGCCCGCGAGCCGAGCACATCCTGATCCAGCCGCCGCTCGACAATGGCGACATCGACGCCGGCCAGCGCCAGCTCGCCCGCCAGCATCATCCCCGTCGGACCGCCTCCGGCGATTACCACTGCATGCGGTGTCATCCCTCGCTCCTCTGACTTGGCCAAGGGTTGCGGAACTTACGCATAAGTCGACGATTGCCAATTCTTGAACTGAACTCATTTCACCCCAGATAAGGATTACCGGGCCGGCTGTGTTCGCCCGATGAACTCGCGCATGAGCGAGGCGGCAGATCGGGCGCCACGACGTAAGCCTCCCTCACCAACGAGGGATGACGTCGCGAAAGCGCCGAGGTCGGAAATCCGTGCAGGAGCAGCACGGCGGGCATCAAGGCCTATGTTCCTGTTTTGTTCTTGACTCGCGTTTTGCCTCAATGGTTCCCTGCTTCTCCCTAAACGGAGGACCATGAGATGACCGATCTGCCGCAGCTGTCGATGTTTGCCAGCGAAACCCGGCCGTTCAAATCCATCAAGGTGCCACCGCGGCAGGGCCGCGACCCGGTGTTTTTCGCCGTGCTGGTGGGCGGCAGGCTGCGGCCGGCGCTGCAGGCCATCGTCACCGATCAGCAGCGGCGGCACGGCATCTCGGCCGCGCTGCTGCCGGCGACGACGCTCCACATTTCGCTGGTCGGCGTCGGCTTCTACCAGGAGCTGTCGGGGCCGGATCTCGCGACCGCAATGGCGACCGGCGACTCGATCGGCTTCACGCCGTTCGACATCGCCTTGACCAGATTGATGAGCGTCAAACGCCGCGTCGGCGCGCCACCGATGGCGCTGACGCCCGGATCAGATACGCCACTGGTCGACCTGTCGCGCCTGCTGCGCTGGGGCATGCTTGAGCGCGGCTTCGAGCCCCGCTCGGACCCGAGCGAGGCCTTCCACCTCACCCTCCTTTACGACCGGGTCAGCGCCCCCGAAACGGTGCTCGAAAACCCGCCAACCCTGCGCGTCGAGGGCTTCGCACTGGTGCGGAGCTTCTATGGACAAGGCCGATATGAGGTAATCGGAGAGTGGCCAAGGGCCGACCGCGACACGGCAGCGGTTGCTCGCCCCTGATCACTCCCGATCCCTCGACCGGCACCATGGGCGCCGAACACTCGATGCGGCACCTCCCCCGTGACGGGGAGGATGCGTGGGGTGAGCGGAGCCACGACGCCTAGGTTGAAGGTCGCGACGCCGCTCGACCACTTGCGCATTCGGAAGCCGCGGGCTGTCGGATGTCTCGGCACAGTATCGTTCACTCTTCGTTCTTGCCTTTGCGCCGATACTCCGCTACCTCTCATCGCCTGTCGGGGCATCACATGGCGCGTACCAAAACCTCCTATGTCTGCCAGGCCTGCGGCGCGGCAACCACACGCTGGCAGGGGCGGTGCGAAGCGTGTGGCGAGTGGAACACCATCGTCGAGGAGATCGTCGATTCCGGTGTCGGCGCCGGGCCGAAATCGGCTGTCGCCGGCGGGCGCCCGATCGCGCTGCTGCCGCTGGCCGGTGAAACCGAGACCGCGGCACGCGTCGTCACCGGCATCGGTGAGCTCGACCGGGTCACCGGCGGCGGCTTCGTGATGGGCTCCGCGGTCCTCGTCGGTGGCGACCCGGGCATCGGCAAATCTACTCTGCTGCTGCAGGCCGCCGCGGCGATGGCCGAGCGCGGCCGGCGCGTCGTCTATGTCTCGGGCGAAGAAGCAGTGGCGCAGATCCGGCTCCGCGCGCAGCGGCTGGGGCTAGGCGATCGCGAAGTGCTGCTGGCGTCCGAGACCAATGTCGAGATCATCCTCGCCACGCTGCAGAACGGCCCTGCCCCAGACCTCGTGATCATCGATTCGATCCAGACGCTGTGGACCGACCGGGTCGAGAGCGCGCCCGGCACGGTGACGCAGGTGCGCACCTCGGCGCAGGCGCTGACGCGCTTTGCCAAGAAATCCGGCGCCGCCGTCGTGCTGGTCGGCCATGTCACCAAAGACGGGCAGATCGCCGGTCCGCGCGTCGTCGAGCACCTGGTCGACGCGGTGCTGTATTTCGAGGGCGATGCCAGCCACACTTTCCGCATCCTGCGCGGCATGAAGAATCGCTACGGCGCGACCGACGAGATCGGGGTGTTCGAGATGTCGACGCTCGGTCTGCGCGAAGTCGCCAACCCGTCCGCCCTGTTCCTCGACCAGCGCGACAAGGACGCGGCAGGCTCCGCAGTGTTCGCCGGCATGGAGGGGACGCGCCCGGTGCTGTGCGAAATCCAGGCGCTGGTCTCGCCCTCGCCGCTCGGCACGCCGCGCCGTGCCGTCATCGGCTGGGACTCGTCGCGGCTGTCGATGGTGCTCGCCGTGCTCGAAACGCGCTGCGGTGTGCGGATCGGCGCCAACGATATCTATCTCAACGTCGCGGGTGGGCTGAAGATCAACGAAACCGCGGCTGACCTCGCGGTGGCGGCGGCGCTGATTTCCTCGCTCACCGGCTCGCCGCTGCCCTCGAGCAATGTCTATTTCGGCGAGATCTCGCTGGCCGGCGGCGTGCGGCCGGTGGCGCATGCGGCGCAGCGGCTGCGCGAGGCGCAAAAGCTCGGGTTTCAAGGCGCGGTGACCGGCCGGCTGGGCAAGGGCGACGTGCCCAACGGCATCGCCGTGGGCGAATATGCCGAGCTTGCCGAGCTCATCGGACGCATCGCCGCTCGCGGCCAGAAGCAGGCGGCGGAGTAGCGGTTTGGCCACGCTTCCTGCTTTCCGTGAAGATCGGCTATGCAGCGCTTCCTCGACGCTTGGCTTTGCCACGATTAGCGGTTACACGGGATTTTGAAGCGGGTCGCACGGGCGGATTTTCTACATGTTGACTGCATTTGACGTCGGCATCGGCGTTCTCGTCCTGATCTCGGCGATCCTGGCTACGGCCCGTGGCTTCACGCGGGAAGTGCTGTCGCTCGCCACCTGGGCGGGCTCCGCGGCCATCGCCGCCTATGCCTATTTCAACCACAAGGAAATCGCGCGCGGCTACATCGCTGAGCCGATCGTGGCCGACATCGTGACGGTGCTCGGCACCTTCATCGTGGCGCTGATCATCCTCCATCTCATCACCATGCGGATCGCCGATTTCGTCGTCGACAGCCGCATCGGGCCGCTCGATCGCACGCTGGGCTTCATCTTCGGCGTCGCGCGCGGCGTGCTGATCGCGGTCATCGTGGTGATCTTCGGGCTGTGGCTGATGCCGTCGAACCTGCCATCCTGGGCGGCCGAATCGCGCTCGCTCCCGATCCTCAAGAATTTCGGCGATAGCCTCATCAGCCTGTTGCCGCCCGACCTCGAAAAGCAGGTCACCGATATCCTGCAGCGTGGCGCCGGCGGCGGCACGGGCGATGACACCTCGCCCGACGACGTGCCGACGCCCGATGCGGACGTGCCCAATGAAGAGGGCACGGACCAGCTGGAAAACGACGCGCCGCTCGAGCCGCCCGCCGATGGGGCTGCGACCAACACCTGATGAATTTCGGGTGAGCGCATTGCATATCTGTGACCGGGGCCGCATTTGCGGTCCCGTCTTCTTTGGCCCGCTCTGAACCCGAGGTGCCCACTTGACCCAAAACGCCAAGCCGATCGCGGAATGGGACCATGATACGCTACGCGAGGAGTGCGGCGTGTTCGGCATCCTCGGCCATCCGGAAGCCGCCACGCTTACCGCGCTCGGACTCCATGCCCTGCAGCATCGCGGCCAGGAAGCAGCTGGTATCGTCAGCTTCGACGGCAAGCAGTTCCACTCCGAACGCCAACTGGGCCTCGTCGGCGATCACTTCACCGATCCCGCGACCGTCGGCCGCCTCCCCGGCCACCTTGCCATGGGTCATGTGCGCTACTCGACCACCGGCGAAACGATCCTCCGCAACGTGCAGCCGCTATTCGCCGAACTGGAAGTCGGCGGCATCGCCATCGCCCATAACGGCAACTTCACCAACGGCCTGACGCTGCGCCGCCAGCTGATCGCGCAGGGCGCTATCTGCCAGTCGACCTCGGACACCGAGGTGGTGCTCCACCTCATTGCCCGCTCCAAGAAAGCTGCCTCGTCCGACCGCTTCGTCGATGCGCTGATGCACCTCGAAGGCGCCTTCTCGCTGGTCGCCATGACCCGCACCAAGCTGATCGGCGCTCGCGACGCCAACGGCATCCGCCCGCTGGTCCTCGGCGATCTCGACGGCAAGCCGATCTTTGCGTCCGAGACCTGCGCGCTCGATATCATCGGCGCCAAGTTCGTGCGCGATGTCGAGAACGGCGAGGTGGTGATCTGCGAAATCCAGCCGGATGGCCGCATCACCATCGACTCGGTGAAGCCGTTCGCGCCCAAGCCCGAGCGGATCTGCCTGTTCGAATACGTCTACTTCGCCCGCCCCGATTCCATCGTCGCCGGCCGCCCGGTCTATTCCGCGCGCAAGCGCATGGGCATCAACCTCGCCAAGGAGGCGCCGGTCGAGGCCGACGTGGTGGTGCCGGTGCCCGATGGCGGTACGCCGGCGGCGATCGGCTTTGCGCAGGCGAGCGGCATCCCGTTCGAGCTCGGCATCATCCGCAACCACTATGTGGGCCGCACCTTCATCGAGCCGACGCAGTCGATCCGCGCCTTCGGCGTCAAGCTCAAGCACTCGGCCAACCGCGCCGAGATCGAGGGCAAGCGCGTCGTGCTGATCGACGATTCGATCGTGCGCGGCACCACCTCGGTGAAGATCGTGCAGATGATCCGCGAAGCCGGCGCCAAGGAAGTGCACATCCGCGTCGCCAGCCCGATGATCTTTCACTCCGACTATTACGGCATCGACACGCCGGACCCGGAAAACCTGCTCGCCAACCAGCATCCTGACCTCGAGTCGATGTGCCGGTTCATCGGCGCGGACTCGCTGGCGTTCCTCTCGATCGATGGGCTCTACGACGCGGTCGGCGGGGTGAAGCGCAATCCGCTCAGCCCGCAGTTCACCGACCACCACTTCACCGGCGACTATCCGACCATGCTCACCGACCTCAACGGCCGCAGCAAGAACGACCCCAAGACGCTGTCGCTGATGAAGGAAGCGAGCTGAGGCCTTCTACAAAGCCCATGTGTCTCGTTTGCTGATCCAGTCCTAAGGATCCCCCACCCCTGTCCCCTCCCCGCAAGGGGGAGGGAGACGCCTACACTGACATCGGTGTTTTGGTCTCCCTCCCCCTTGCTGGGAGGGGACAGGGGTGGGGGGCTCTTGCCGCACCGGCTTGACGGGACCATCCACCGCACCGCCGCCGGAAATTCTACTTTCGCCACGACGCCCCTGTGTTTAGAACCGCGCCGAAGCCAACGGAACCCGCACGCATGACCACCAACTCCCTCGCCGGCAAGATCGTCCTCGTCACCGGCGCGTCGCGCGGTATCGGCTATCATGCGGCGCTCGAGGCGGGACGGCGCGGCGCGCACGTGATCGCGGTGGCGCGCACGGTGGGTGGGCTCGAAGAACTCGATGACGAGATCCAGAAGGCCGGCAGCTCGACCACGCTGGTGCCGTTCGACCTCAGCGACGGCGACGGCATCGACCGGCTCGGCCACGCCATCTTCGAGCGCTGGGGGCATCTCGATGGGCTCGTCGCCAATGCCGCAATGCTGGGCGAGTTGCGGCCCGTCGCCCATGTCGAGCCCAAGGCGTTCGACAAGCTGATGGCGCTCAACGTCACCTCCAACTACCGGCTGATCCGCTCGCTCGACCTGCTGCTGCGGCAGTCCGAAGCCGGCCGGGCGGTATTCGTCTCAGCCTCGTCGGCGCGCTCGGCGCGGGCCTTCTGGGGCCCCTATGCCGCGAGCAAGGCGGCGGTCGAAGCGCTGGCCAAGAGCTACGCCGCCGAGATCGGCGGCACCACGCCGGTGCGGGTCAATGTGTTCTATCCCGGCGCCGTGCGCACTGCGATGCGGGCCCAGGCGATGCCGGGCGAAGACCCCGACACGCTGCCGCGCCCCGCGGCGCTGGCGCCCAAGCTGATCGACATGATCGAGCCCGGCTTCACCGAGAACCGCATGCTGTTCGACTGGGAAAAGTCGGAACTGACGGCGCTTTAGGGCAGCCGCGTCACCAGCACCTTGTCGATGCGGCGGCCATCGAGGTCCAGCACCTCGAAGCGCCAGTGGCCGCGCTCGAAGGTTTCACCGACATCCGGCAGGTGATTGAGCTCGGCGAGCACGAACCCCGCCACCGTCTCGAACTTGGCGTCCTTGGGAACCGGCACACCCAGGTGCGCCTGGAACTCGTCGACCTGCATCCAGCCCGAAACGAGGAAAGATCCGTCCTCGCGGGTGACATAGGCCTTCTCATCGCCTTCCTCTTCCTGGAACGCGCCGGTGATCGCCTCGAGGATGTCGCCCGGGGTCACGATGCCTTCGAAATGGCCGTACTCGTCGAACACCAGCGCCATATGCACCAGTGATCCGCGCAGCGCCTTCAGCACGTCGAGGGCGCTCGAGCGATCCATCACCACGGGCGCCTGCTTCACCAGCGTTCGCACATCGAGCGGCGTGGCGGAGAGCACATTCTCGACCAGGTCCTTGCGGACGATCACGCCGACGATCGAGTCCACCGCCCCGTCCTGCACCGGCAACACCGAGTGCCGGGTCGCGCGGAGCTTCTCGATCATCTCCTCCTGCGTCTCGCTGAGGTCGATCAGTTCGACATCGAGGCGCGGCGTCATCAGCCCACGGGCCGAACGATCGGCAAGGCGCATGACGCCCGAAATCATGTGGCGCTCTTCGGTCTCCAGCACGCCCGCATGCTCTGCCTCGGCGATAAGGGTCTTCACCTCTTCGTCGGTGACGCGCTCGTCAGTCTCGCCGCTCTGGCCGATCAGGCTCAGCACCAGCCGGCCGGAAATATCGAGCAGCCAGACCAGCGGGGCGGCGACAGAGGCGATGAAGGCCATGGCCGGCGCAACACGCGCCGCAACGCCCTCGGCATCGCGCAGCGCGATCTGCTTGGGCACCAGCTCGCCGATAATAAGCGACAGGTAGGTGATGATGATGACCACGATGCCGACGCCGAGCGGCGCAGCGATCGAGGGGTTGATACCCGCGCCGATCAGCGTGTCACCCAGCCGCTCGCCCAGCGTTGCGCCGGAGAAGGCGCCCGACAGCACGCCGACCAGCGTAATGCCGATCTGCACCGAGGAGAGGAACTTGCCGGGGTCTTCCTGCAGCTTCAGCGCCACTTTGGCGCCGCCCTTGCCTTCGGCGGCGAGGACTTTGAGGCGCGCCGGGCGGGACGAAACCACCGCCAGTTCGCTCATTGCAAGCAGGCCGTTGACCAGCGTCAGGACGGCGACAATCAGGATTTCGAGGAACAATGTCGTTTCAAAGTTGCGGCCCCGCACTCAGCATCGGGTCGCTTTGGAGGCGGCAGTTATAGCGGGTGGTTGGCGGGGCGCGCAATGCAGGGCGGCAACTGATACAGACGCCCGTTGGAAGGTGTGGCTGGGACCGACACTCCGGGCCGCTACTTATCGCTCTTGTCGAACGGGTTCTTCCCGCCGCGCACCCACAGCCGGATCGGCGTCCCCGGCATGTCGAAGGCGTCGCGCATGCCGTTCACGAGATACCGCTGGTAGGCGTTGGGCAGCGCCTCGGGACGGCTCGCGAACAGGATGAAGCTTGGCGGCCGGATCTTGGCCTGCGTCATGTAGCGCAGCTTCAGGCGGCGGCCGGAGACGGCCGGAGGCGGGTGGCTCTCGGTCATGCCGGCGAGCCAGCGGTTGAGCCGCGCGGTCGAAACGTGGCTGTTCCACTTGGCTTCGATGGCGAAGATCGCCGACATCAGCTTGTCGATGTTGCGGCCCTGCAGGCCCGAAATGGTGACCAGCGGGATGCCCTTCAGCTGCGGCAGGTAGCGCTCGAGCTGCTCGCGCAACTCGCTCAGCGCCTTGTTCTTGTCCTCGATCAAGTCCCACTTGTTGACCGCGATCACCAAGGCGCGGCCTTCGCGCTCCACCAGATCAGCGAGAGTCAGGTCCTGCTTTTCGAACGGGATCTGCGCATCGAGCAGCAGCACCACCACTTCGGCATACTGGATCGAGCGGAGGGAATCGCCCACCGCCAGCTTTTCGAGCTTCTGTTCGATGCGCGCCTTGCGGCGCATGCCGGCGGTATCGACCAGGTTGATGGTGCGCCCATTGTATTCCCACGGCACGAGGATCGAATCGCGGGTGATGCCGGCCTCGGGGCCGGTCAGCAGCCGCTCTTCGCCGACCATGCGGTTGATCAGCGTGGATTTGCCGGCGTTCGGGCGGCCGATAATGGCGACGTTGAGGAATCGCTTGGGGTCCCAACGCTTGGCCGGCCCCTCTTCGGTCGAGCCGTCGTCGGGCGGCAGGTCGACATCGACCTCCGGCATCAGGTCTTCGGACAGCGCGGCGACGCCGGCGGCCTTCTCGGCGGCTGCATCGACAGCCTTCGAGACGA
This sequence comes from Devosia sp. P1_H9, assembly GCF_056405135.1. NCBI lineage: Bacteria > Pseudomonadati > Pseudomonadota > Alphaproteobacteria > Hyphomicrobiales > Devosiaceae > Devosia > Devosia sp. P1_H9. The sequence goes on along the minus strand of NZ_JBFUCQ010000006.1, from coordinate 325,269 downwards.
TCGCGTGGAGGTCCGAAAGGCCGAGGCCGTGTTCGGCCGACAGCGCCACGGCCTCGCCGAAGCCGAGGTTGTAGGCTTCGAGCAGGCCGGGATCTGCGGCCTTACCCTCGGCCTTGTTGGCGATCAGGTGGACGTCCTTGCTGGCTCGGCGCAGCACTTGTGCAAAACGCTCGTCGAGTGGGGTCACCCCTGCCCGCGCGTCGATCATGAAGAGGATCACGTCGGCATCGCGGATGGCGATCTCGGTCTGCTGGCGCATCCGGTCTTCAAGCGAGCCGTCGGTCTTGTCCTCATAGCCGGCGGTGTCGAGCACTTTGAAGCGCAGGTCGGCGATGCGACCCTCGGCTTCGCGGCGATCGCGGGTCACGCCCGGCGTGTCATCCACGAGTGCGATCTTGCGACCGACCAGCCGATTGAACAGCGTCGACTTGCCGACATTGGGACGGCCGACAATGGCGACGGTAACGGTCAAGCGAGACCCCAGTACAAGTAGGCCGACGCGAACTTAGTTCGCGGGAGCGGCAGGTGCGTCCGCGGCCGGCGCGGGTTCGGTAGCCGGAGCCATGGCGGGTGCCGCTTCCATTGCCGGGGCGGCTTCCATGGCAGGCGCGGTTTCCGGGGCCGGGGCGGTGTCGAGCGCCGGGCCATCGCCGACCGACGTTTCGGCGGGGGCGGCAGCGGCGGGATCGACCACGACAGGCGTTTCGGCAGCGGCCGCATCGGCGACCGGAGCGGCAACGCCCTCGGCGACCAGCTGGGCCAGATAGATGTTCAGGCGGCCGCGCAGTTCCTGGCTGGCCTGCGGATCGCTAACCGCATCCTCGAAGCTCTGGCGGGCCCCGGCGAGATCGCCGGCCTTGTACTTGACGAGGCCGATCGCCTCGCGCGCGGCATTGCGCATCGGGCTGGTGCCGCTGACGAGACCGCCGACGCGCTGCTCGACCTGGGCGACATCGCCGCCGTCGACGAGCAGGTTGGCGGCGAGAACGAGCGCCAGCTCGCGGACGTGGGCGTTGGATTCGCTGGTCGACAGCGCATCATAGGCAGCAACCGCCTCGGCGGTCTTGCCGCCCTGTGCGAGCAACGCGGCCTCGCGGAAGCGCGCCAGCGTCGGATAGCCGCCATGGCCCGCGGCGATCACGTCGTCGAGCGCCTTCTTCGCAGCGGCGGCATCGGTGCCGTCGGCGAGCGTCAGCGCTGCGTAGAACTGATCCGAGGACTTCGACGAGTTCGAGTTCTGCCACCAGCTCCAGCCCTCGTTGACCGCAACGATGAGCACGATGGCCACGGCTGCGCCGATGACGTAGGGGCCGAAATTGCGCCACAGGCTGCGCATGCGATCGCTGCGCAGTTCCTCGTCGATCTCACGGATGATGTTTTCGTTGGACATGTAGCTCAAGCGGAACGGGGGTCGAATTCGGCCGCACCATAGTGAGGCGACCGCGCGAATGCAAACGCCCTGCGCACCTTGCTCCCAGCGGGTCACGAGCGCGTGAGGGCGCACATGCGAGATGCGATCTTAACAGCTCTGCAACCGGCATAAGCCAAGCTTTCGTCAGCGCCAATGCAGAGTATATCAAGATGTTGCGTCATGTTTTACTTCTTGTTGCCTGCCTCGTCGTTGCAACGCCAGTCGCCGCCGCCGACGTTTCCATAGTCATCGATATCTCTGATCAGCATATGCGCGTCTTGGTGGGGGGCGAGCCGACCTACAGTTTCGACGTTTCCACCGGCCGCAAGGGCTATGCCACGCCCAAGGGGAGGTATGGCGTGCAGCGGATGTACAAGAAATACCACTCCAAGAAATACGACTGGGCCCCGATGCCCTACTCGATCTTCTTTCACGGCGGTTATGCCATCCACGGCACCAGCGAGGTCAAGCGCCTCGGCCGCGTCGCCTCGCACGGCTGCGTGCGGCTCTCCACCGAGAATGCCCGCCAGCTCTACCGCCTGGTGCAGGAGCATGGCAGCGGCAATGTGAGTATCCGGGTGAAAGGCTAGTTCGACGGCTCTGGCCTCGACAGCACGTACCACGCGCAGCCGGCGAAAATCGCCAGCACGCACAGGTTCAGCAGCAGGCCAGGCCGCGCGCCGACGAGGAAGGCCGTGTAGCCGAGCACCATGCCGATCGCAGCCAGCACCTTGGCGCGGCGCGGAATAGCGCGCTCGGTCCGCCAGGCGACGATCATCGGGCCAAAGCGCTGGTGCCGAAGCAGCCAGTTCTCGAGCCGAGCCGATGAACGCGCGAAGCAGCCGGCGGCGAGAATGACAAAGATGGTGGTCGGCATCAGCGGCAGGAAAGCGCCGATGATGCCCAGCGCGAGCAGCAGGAAGCCGGCGGCGAGATAGGCGAGGCGCACCATCCGGGAACTATGTACGGACGAGGATGCCGGGGCCGGCCGCAAGCCGGCCTTGTCGATGTCCTCAGGTTCCGGGATCACCCCCACCGGCGTGGCCTACCCATCCACAACCGCGAACGCATCAACCTCGATGAGATAACCGGGAGAAAGGGTGGCGACGCCGACGAGGACGTCGGCGGGCTTGTGATCGCCGAACAGCATCACTCGAGCTGCTTCGATGATCGCCAGATGGCGATCGCGCTCGTAGCCAACGACGTAAATCGTGATCTTTGCCACGTGTTCGGGAAGAGCGCCCGCTGCTGCAAGGGCTCGACCAAGATTGGCGAACACCTGGTGTGCTTGAGCCGCCAGATCACCGGGGCCGACAAGTTTCCCGTCGATGTCTTCCGGTTCCTGACCAGCGACGAATACGAGCCTGGTCCCCCTCGCGACAACGACTTGAGTGTAGGTCGTCGGGGTCGGCAGATCGGGCGGATTGATACACTCCAGCGTCATCTTCGCAGCCCTGCTTTGCCGTTCCGCTGTCCGGGTCCATCGGGAATCGAAGGCCGTTCCAGCATTGTTGACTACAATGGCTGCCTGACCGGTTCCCTGGCTACCCTATTGTACTCCGCGCCACTCACTCCCACTCGATCGTGCCGGGCGGCTTCGACGTCACGTCGTAGACCACCCGGTTGATGCCACGCACCTCGTTGATGATGCGGGTGGCGGCGCGGCCGAGGAAGTTCATGTCATAGGGGAAGAAATCGGCGGTCATGCCGTCGACCGAGGTCACGGCGCGGAGCGCGCAGACGAACTCGTAGGTGCGGCCATCGCCCATCACGCCGACGGTCTGCACCGGCAACAGCACGGCGAAGGCCTGCCAGATCTTGTCGTAGAGCCCGGCCTTTCTGATCTCGTCGAGATAGATGGCGTCGGCGCGGCGGAGGATGTCGAGCTTCTCGCGCGTCACCCCGCCCGGCAGGCGGATGGCAAGGCCGGGGCCAGGGAACGGATGGCGGCCGACGAAGCGGTCCGGCAGGCCGAGCTCGCGGCCCAGCGCCCGGACCTCGTCCTTGAACAGCTCGCGCAGCGGCTCCACCAGTTGCATGTTCATGCGCGCCGGCAGGCCACCGACATTGTGGTGCGACTTGATGGTGACCGAGGGGCCGCCCGAGAAGCTGACGCTCTCGATCACGTCCGGGTAGAGCGTGCCCTGCGCCAGGAACTGCGCGCCACCGATGCGCTTGGCCTCTTCCTCGAACACCTCGATGAACAGGCGCCCGATGGTCTTGCGCTTGGTCTCGGGATCCGCCTCGCCCTCGAGCGCGCCGATGAATTTGTCAGCGGCATCAACATGCACGAGCGGAATGTTGTAGTGATCGCGGAACATCGAGACGACTTCGTCGGCCTCGTTCATCCGCATCAGGCCGTGGTCGACGAACACGCAGGTGAGCTGCTCGCCGATCGCCTCGTGGATCAGGATCGCCGCCACCGAGCTATCGACGCCGCCCGACAGCGCGCAGATCACCCTGCCCTTGCCGACCTGGGCGCGGATCTTGTCGACGGCGCGCTGGCGATAGGCCGACATGGTCCAGTCGGACTTCAGGCCCACGATGTTGTGCACGAAGTTGGCGAGGAGTTTGCCGCCATCCGGCGTGTGCACCACCTCGGGGTGGAACATCGTGGTGTAGTAGCGCTTGCGCTCATTGACCGCGATGGCGAACGGGGCGTTCTCGGAGGTGCCGACAACGGTAAAGCCCTCGGGTAGCTCGGTGACGCGATCGCCGTGGCTCATCCACACCGGATAGCGCCCGCCGACCTGCCACAGCCCGTCGAACAGCGGGCTCGGCTCCTTGATCTCGACATCGGCCCGGCCGAACTCGCGGGCGTGGCCGCCTTCCACCTTGCCGCCCTGCTGCAGCGCCAGCGTCTGCTGGCCGTAGCAGATGGCGAGGATCGGCACGCCACTGTCGAACACTTCCTGCGGCGCCCGGGGGCTGCCCTCGTCGGTCACCGAGGCGGGACCGCCCGAGAAGATCACGCCCTTGGGCTGCAGCCGGGCGAAGGCCTCGGCGGCGCTCTGGAACGGATGGATCTCGCAGTAGACGCCGGTCTCGCGCAGGCGGCGCGCGATCAGCTGGGTCACCTGGGACCCGAAATCGATGATGAGGATGGACTCGGCGGGGGCGGCGGCGATGTCTGTCATGGGCGGGAAATAAAGCGCGGCCGGGGATTCCGCAAGTCTTGCCCCGGCAAGTCGATATCGGACGTTCGCACTAGGCGGTCTGCCCGACGCCCTCCACGGCGTTGGAGCGCACCAGCTTGCCCGCGAGTTTGCGGTTGAGCGCCGATTCCAGCGTCCGCCGCAGTTGCGGATCCGCCTCGATCGCGGTGTTGAGCCGGGTCTGGTCGAACACCAGGATCCGCGCCGGTTTCGCCACCGTGGCGGTGGCGCTGGCCGGCTTGCCGGAAAGGAAGCTCAGCTCGCCGATGTAGTCGCCGGGCCCGCAGATGGCCACCACCCGGTCGCCATGCTCGATCTTGACGATGCCCTCGGCCAGGTACATCAGCCGCTGCACCGGCTCGCCCTCGGTGGTGAGAACCGCGCCGGCCTCATATCGCTCGAGGTCCGACAGATCGAGCAGCCGCTTGATGGCACTGCGGTCGACGCCTTCGGGCATGTTCTCGGCGAAGTGCTGCTCTTCCTCGGCGAAGCGGTGGTGGTACTCGTAGTACCAGATGATCAGGAGCTGCCCGATGTTGACGAGCACGAAGATCGTCTCCCACAGCACGCTGACCGGGTCGAACACGAAGAAGGCGCGATAGACGATCTTGGCGACGCCGGAGGCGACCGCGAGGATACGCAGCGCCACCATCCGCCGCATCAGCATGGAGATGATCAGCAGGAAATAGGTGAAGTGGCCGAACAATATCACCGGGTTGGAAAGGCCCCGCAGCAGTTCGTCCAGCATGGTCGTCATCTCGTGCAATCCCGAAAAGGCAGGGCCGTAAGAAGGCTATCGTCAGGCGGCGGGCATGGCTTGGTGGCTTGGCGAAGCCGTTCGACGAGCACCCGCATCACGCTCAGGCCGAAGTAAGGCGCTTCGCCGACCATGAACAGGAATTGCTTCTCGCTGATCGAAACGACGACGCAGTCGGTCTCCGCGATCACCGTGGCGCTCCTCGGCCCGGCATCGATCAGCGCCATTTCGCCGAAGATCTCGCCCTCCCCCCAAGGACGCTGAGCGTTCGATTGCCCAGCCGCACCGCGATCTTGCCGGTGCGCACCATGTAGAACGCGGCCGGCCGGTGCGGCGAGGGCTGCGCTAAGTCCCGGCAACACGCTGGTCCTGTTCACCGACGGGGTGACGGAAGCCATGAACCCGGATGTCGAAGAGTTCGGCAACGCCCGCCTCGAAGCGCTGCTCGACGAGTACGGCCACTTGCCCACTGCCGAGCTGACCGCGCGCTTCTTCGCCGACGTCGATGCATTCGCAGCCGGGGCCGAGCAGGCCGACGACATCACCTGCCTGACGATGCGCCTCGCATCGTGACGGCTGAGTACACTTCGGCCGATCTGCGCGCCATGACGCTGCGGTCGAACTGGGCGCGGCCGAACTCCGCGGCGTTGACCGACATCTGCTGCAGCGCGCCCGCATCGGAAAGCTCCAGGATGATCTCGGCCAGCTTGTCGGCGTCGTCGAAAGGGACCAACCGTCCGTTCCAGCCGTCGCGGATCTGATCGAGCGCTCCGCCACTGGGTGTACGGATCGGCACGGCGCCGCAGCACATGGCCTCGGCCACGACGAGGGCAAAGCCCTCGACGCGGCTTGGCAGCAGGAACAGGTCTGAGGCCCAGTAGACCTGGCGCAAGTCGGTGACAAAGCCGAGGAAGCTGAACAGTTCGGTGTCGGCCTGCGACTGGTGGGCGACGTCGCGTATCTCCTCCTCCTGGTAGCCGCCGCCAACGATCAGGCACCGCAACTCGCGCTCGGCTAGGGCCTGCCGGACCTGCCGCAGCGCGTCGATGACGAGATCGTGGCCCTTGTTCCAGCTCAGCCGTCCGACGATGGAACAAGCCAGCGCCTGATCGCTGCACCTGAGGGCTCGGCGCGCAGCCTGCCGTTCCTCGAGGGTCGGCGGGCGAAAATGGTCGACGTCGACGCCCGCGAGGATCTTCGAAACGCGCTCAGCAGGGACGCCGCAGGCGTCGATCAGAAAGCGCTCGATTTCAGTGGAGAGGGCAAGGAACCGGGCCGGCGGAAGCAGGCGCAGCACCGACCGGTAGCGGCGGGGATTTGCGAACTGGCTCCGTTGAGCATCCTGCGCGCCACGGGCTATGTGGACCGAAGGGTGAAAGGTCGCGACGACCGGGAGCTCCGCCAGCCAGCCCAACGCTCGCGCGATCAGCAGCATCGAGAAGCCGTGTGCGTGCAGAACCTCGACGTCGTACTTCTTAAGCTCGCGCAACAGGGTTCGCAGGCGTCCCGGAGCCGGCACCCTCATGTTGCCGCGCTCGCAGACGATCCAGGCCGCCGCGATCTCGTTCAACCGATCGAACCGCAACTTCGAGGACTCGTCGTACTGCACGGGGCCGGAAATAATGACCACGCGCCACCCATTGTCGCGCAGTCCATCGATCAGCGCCTCGCAATGCGATGCAACGCCGTCATCGCAGGTCACGCCCGCCAGGAGAAATGCTGCTGTCCTCATGTTTTCCACGAGCCCGACGCATACTGTTCACCGCGGCTCATTGGCGTCAACGCCAGCGCGGCACCGTCGAAATGCAGGCGGCCGACGCCGCACTGACCGCTGGAGGAGCCGATGGGGCTTGCGCGGCCCGGACTGGCAGTGGCAAATGTAATCGATTGCAGCGTCATCCGCACAGCAGATGCGGAGCTGCGGTATGAGGGGAACCGATGACTGACAACCGCCTGAATGGTGCCGATTTCGTGCGCGCCGCCGCCTGCCTCACCGTGCTGTTCCACCATCTGGCGCAGCGCATGAGCTGGAACGACAATCTTGGCGCCGTCGAGTGGTTTCGCGTGTTCGCGTGGATCGGCACGTTTGGCGTGGCGATGTTCTTCGTGCTCTCGGGGTTCCTCCTGGCGCGGCCGTTCTGGCAGGCGCTGGATCGTGGCGCGGCCGCCCCCTCGCTCGCCACCTACGCGATGCGCCGCGCTGCCCGCATCCTTCCCGGCTTCTGGCTGGCATTGCTCGTCACCTTCGTGCTGTCGATCACCGTGTTCGGCGCCAAGCTGGATGGGCAACTGGTGCTGCGGCTGTTCGCCGGCATCTTCACCGTCGCCGATTGGCACTGGGTGACGCTGTTCCCGGTCGAGGTGAACGGCCCGCTCTGGTCGATCAGCTTCGAGGTGACCTCATACGTATTGCTGCCGCTTGGCTTCGCCCTGCTGTTCCTCGCCGGCCGCTGGGTGGGCAAAGGCTGGCGATCGCGGTTGCTGTGGGTGGGGGTGATCGGGCTGGCGCTGGTCGCACATTGGCTGTTCACCCGATACTACCGCGTCGACATGCACCAGCGCGGCTGGGATTTCGGCCTGATCGGCGGCGCCAAGACCTGGATGCCGCGCTTCAATCCCTTTGCCTTCTTCGCCATGTTCGCCATCGGCGCCCTGGCCGCGGGGCTGCAGGTGCGCTGGGCGCAGTACCGCAACATGCTGTTCGACGCCGTCGCGATCGCGGCGATCGGCTGGTCGCTCTACCTCATCGCTGTGCAGACGACGGCCGAGACCCCCGACGGTTGGGGCTGGCTCGGGGTACCCTACGGCTTCCCGTGGTTCGTGCTGGCGATCGGGCTGTTCCTCTCGGCTGCCCCGTCCAGCGTCTTCGTCGGCAGCATCCTCGACAACCCTGTCACTCGCTACGTGGCGCGCATCTCGTTCGGCATCTACATCTGGCACTATCCGGTGCTCGAGCTGGTGCGGGTCTACTGGGATCCGCTGATCGATCACGGCAAGGCAAGCGACCCGACGCGCTTCGTCGTCACCTGCGCCATCATCACGGTGATCACTTTCACCGTGGCGCACCTCTCCTATCATCTAGTGGAAAACCCGATGATCCGCTGGGCGCGCGGCAAGGAGCGGCGTGGCGCCGCCTCCCCCACGCTTTCTCCGGCGGCAGGTTGATCCGATGAAGGCCGGCAAGAGCTTCTGGCGCAACCAGCCGCCCTTCTACGAGGAGCGCGGCGACACGCTACTGGTCCGGACCGGCAAGGACACCGACTACTGGAACAACACCTTCTACGGCTTCAAGCATGAGAACGGACACTTCCGCGCCACCGAAGTCAGCGGCGATTTCAGCTTCGAGCTGACGTTCTCGGCCAACTACCAGCGCCTCTACGATCAGGCCGGGGCCATGCTGTTGGTCGATGGCGAGAACTGGCTCAAGTGCGGCGTCGAGTTCACCGACGGGGCGATGCACTTCTCGGTGGTGGTGACGCGCGACGACCAGTCGGATTGGTCGGTGCTGAAGCTCGGAGGGGCAGCCGATGCGTCGGTAACGCTGCGGCTGACGCGCCATGCCGAGGCATTGCGGGTGCAACTGCGCGAGCCCGACGGCAACTGGCAGTTGGTCCGCCTCTGCTACCTCAGCATGGGCGAGACGGTCGAAGTCGGCCCGATGACCTGCTCCCCCACAGGCGAAGGGCTAGAGGTCAGCTTCACCCGGCTGGCGCTGGGGGAAGCGATTTCGCGGGAATTGCACTAGGGGGGCGGGGCGTGAAGCCTCACTCCGTGATCGTGCAATCCGCAGCAATATCCAGCGGGAACTTGCCGCCCTGCCCTTCGGCATCGGCATAGACGATGTCGACGGTTTGCTCGTCGGCGGACCACAGCGGATGGGCGTTGAGCAGCACGGCGTGGGTCTGGGTCAGGCTGAAATGGCACCCCCGGCGCGACTTGCTGCCATCCGGCGCCGTGGTTTCGGCGATGACGCGCCGCTCGCATGCCGTCTCGCCGCACTGCTCGCCGATATCCAGCGCGATACGACCCGACGGCGAGACGAAGTGGTGCCTGGCGCTGATGCCCGGAATGGCGAACCAGATCACCGCCCCGACGATCAGCAGGAATGCGATCGAGCCGACGATCACGACGGCGACCAATGGCACGCCGCTGTCTTCATCCCGCGCCATCTCAGCCCCGCTGCATCGCGATAACGTAGAACCCGTCGGTGCCGGTAAGGTGCGGGGTCAGCGCCACGCCACCCTCCGGCGAGAACCGAGCGCGCAGCTTCGAGCCGGAGAAATGGCTCATCCACTGCTTGTTGCCGGCGATCGCCTTGAAGTCCGGGTTGGCCTCGAGGAAAGCCGTCGCCTGCAGGGCGTTCTCGGCCGGCAGCACCGAGCAGGTGATGTAGACGAGCGTGCCGCCCAACTTCACGTACTTCGCCGCCTCGATGAGGATGGCGCGCTGCTCTTCGACGCGCACCGCCACCTGCTCTGGCGTCAGCTTCCATTTCGCCGTCGGCTGGCGCCGCCAGGTGCCCGAGCCGGTACACGGCGCATCGACGACGACGCGATCGAGCTTGCCCACGAGATCGTCGAGCACGCCCTCGCCCGGCGCGCGGACCTGCACGTTGCGGGCGCCGGCGCGCTTCAGGCGGTCGTAGATCGGGGCGAGCCGGGTCCGGTCGCTGTCATAGGCGAAGATCTGGCCGCGGTTCTGCATCGCGGCGGCCATGGCGAGGGTCTTGCCCCCTGCCCCGGCGCAGAGGTCGAGCACCTGCTCGCCACCGCGCGCGCCGGCCAGCGCCGCGACGATCTGGCTGCCGAAGTCCTGCACCTCGAACCAGCCCTTGATATAGCCTTCCTCGCTCTGCACGTTCGGCGTGCGGCTGTCGCGCTCGCCGGCCGGAAAGCGGATGCCGTCGGGGATGATCACCGTCGCATCCGGCGCGAACCGCCCCAGCGCCCGCAGCGCCTTGTCGCGATTGGCCTTGAGCGTGTTGACGCGCAGGTCGAGCGGCGGCCGGCCGGCGAGGTCATGCGCCTCGGTCACCCAGTCCTCGCCAAAACTCTCGGCGAGGTGCGGCGCCACCCATTCCGGCACATCGCCGCGCAGATGGTCCGGCGCGCCCGCCAGCGGATCTGCCGCTGTGAGCTTCGCTGCCTCATCCGCATCGATCGGGGCTGGCGCGAACCGATCACCGCCGAAGCTCTGGTTCAGCTCCTCGATGTTCTCGCCCCACTCGCGCACCACCACGCTCAGCACCAGGGCGCGCGGCACGTCCGAGCCCATAGCCCAGGCGTGCGAACTCTTCCGGCGCAGCGCGTCGTAGACCAGGTTGCCGATGGCGGCGCGGTCGCCCGCGCCGGCAAAGCGGTTGTTGAGCCCCCAGGCCTTCAGCGCCTCGGCGACCGGGCGCTTGTGCGCGTCGATATCGGCGAGCACATCGATGGCGGCAGCGATCCGGCCGGGCAGCCGCATCAGTTGCCGCCGCGGTAGTTCGGGCTCTCGCGAGTGATCGAGACGTCGTGCACGTGGCTCTCGTTGAGCCCGGCGCCCGAGATCTTCACGAACACCGAGTTCTCGCGGAAATCCTGCAGCGTCGGCGCACCAGTGTAGCCCATCGCCGCCCGCAGGCCGCCCGCCAGCTGGTGCAGCACGTTGCCGGCAGCGCCCTTATACGGCACCTGGCCCTCGATGCCCTCGGGCACCAGCTTCAGGCTGTCCTGCACTTCCTGCTGGAAGTAGCGGTCGGCCGAACCGCGGGCCATGGCGCCCACCGAGCCCATGCCGCGATACGACTTATAGGAGCGGCCCTGGTAGAGGTAGACCTCGCCCGGGCTCTCGTCGGTACCGGCCAGCAGCGAACCCACCATCGCGCAAGAAGCACCACCGGCCAATGCCTTGGCCAGATCGCCTGAGAACTTGATTCCACCATCGGCGATCACCGGGATGCCGTGCTTGTCGCCTTCCTCGGCGCAGGCCATGACAGCCGCTAGCTGCGGCACGCCGACGCCCGCGACGATGCGGGTGGTGCAGATCGAACCCGGCCCGATGCCGACCTTCACCGAATCCGCACCCGCTTCGATCAGCGCGCGAGTGGCCTCCGCGGTGGCGACGTTGCCGGCGACGATGCGGGTCGAATTGCTCTCGCGCTTCACCCGCTCCACCGACTTCAGAACGCCCGACGAATGGCCGTGCGCCGTGTCGATCACCAGCAGGTCGACGCCCGCATCGATCAGTGCCAGCGAGCGCTCGAAGCCTGCATCGCCGACACCGGTCGCCGCGGCGACGCGAAGCCGCCCCTGCGCATCCTTCACCGCGTGCGGGTTGAGCTGTGCCTTCTCGATGTCCTTGACCGTGATCAGCCCGACGCAGCGGCCCTCGTCATCGACCACCAGCAGCTTTTCGATGCGATGGGCGTGCAACAGGCGCTTGGCCTCGTCCTTGCTCACCCCGTCGCGGACGGTGACAAGGTTTTCGTGCGTCATCAGTTCGGCGATGCGCTGGCGCGGGTTGGTGGCGAAGCGCACGTCGCGGTTGGTGAGGATGCCGACCAGCTTGCCGATCTTCCGGCCGCCCGCGCCGCCATTCTCCACCACGGGAATGCCGGAGATGTGGTTGGCCTCCATCAGCGCCAGCGCGTCGGCCAGCGTCGCGTCGGGGCCGATGGTGATGGGGTTCACCACCATGCCGCTTTCGAAGCTCTTCACCGCGCGGACGTGTTCGGCCTGCACCAGGATGTCGAGGTTCTTGTGGATCACGCCCATGCCGCCGGCCTGCGCCATGGCGATCGCCATGCGGCTCTCGGTCACCGTGTCCATGGCGGACGACAGGATCGGGATGTTGAGGAAGATGTCCTTGGTCACCCGCGTGCGGATGTCGACATCGGTCGGCAGCACGTCGGAGCGCGCAGGCTGCAGCAGCACGTCGTCGAACGTCAGTGCGCTATCGCCAGTGATGGAAGTAATGATCTTCGCCAAGGGTCGGGCCCTTCCCTTCTGAGCATCAGAAAAACGGAAGCCCGCAGTGGGAACGACTCGACGTCCGGCTGCGGGTTGGCGAGGGTGATTACCACCGGAGTCGGGGTTTGGGAAGGGTGCTCTCTGCAGGGCTGGTGCGCGCCGCCTTCCACCGGGGTAACCTCGGTGATCCACAGCCCCCCGACGCCGATTGGCTCAGCCTCTCTGGAGCGCTACAGTATCTTCGCGGACGCGCCTCAACGGTGCGAGGAACACGCACCGGGGAGGACGTCGCCAGAGGAACAAATCACGAACCCAGGAGGAGTAGATGGCAAACGACAACGGCAGACAAGCCGGGCCCCGGTGCATCGCGCTGGTGGGGCCGTTCGCGAGCGGCAAGACTTCGCTGCTCGAAGCGATCCTGATGCGCACTGGGGCCATCACCCGACAAGGCCACGCCAAGGACGGCAACATGGTGGGCGATGCCGCACCGGAGGCCCGCTCCAACGGCATGAGCGTCGAGGTCAACGTCGCCGAAACCGAGTTCATGGGCGACCGCTACACGTTCATCGACTGCCCCGGCTCGGTCGAGTTCCAGTATGAAGGCCTGCCCGTCCTCGCCGGCGCCGACATGGCGGTGGTGGTGGCCGAAGCCGACCCCAAGAAGGTCGCCGCCTTGCAGCTGATCCTCAGGGATCTCGAAGCGCGCCAGCTCCCCCACCTCGTCTTCCTCAACAAGATCGACCGGCTCTCGGGCCCGGTGCGCGACATCCTCACGATGCTGCAGCCGGCGAGCCGCGTGCCGCTGGTGCTGCGCCAGTTACCGATGACCAAGGGCGGTGTCGTCACCGGCTGCATCGACCTCGCGCTCGAGCGGGCGCATGTCTACCACGAGGCCAAGGAGAGCGAAATCGTCGCCCTGCCCGATGGCGAGAAGGCCGACGAGGTCGCCGCTCGCACCGCGATGCTCGAGCAGATTGCCGATTTCGACGATGTGCTGATGGAGCAGTTGCTGGAGGACGTGGCGCCGGAAAAGGACCTGATCTTCAAGGACCTGGTCGAGGAGATGCGCGCCGGCAAGATCTGTCCGGTGTTCATCGGCTCGGCCGAGCACGGCAACGGTATCACCCGCCTGCTCAAGGCGATCCGCCATGAGGCGCCGACGGTTAAGGAAACGCGCGCCCGCCTCGGCCTCGCTGATGGCACCGGCACGGTGGTCCAGATCATGAAGACCATGCAGACCGCCCGCAGCGGCAAGATGTGCGTTGCTCGTGTGCTCAGCGGCAGTGTCGCCGATGGCGCGACGCTCCGCTCCGCCGATGGCCGTGAAAGCAAGGTGTCGGGCATCTTCCGGGTCATGGGCCAGGAGACGCAAAAGCGGGAGGCGGCGAAGGAAGGCGAGACCGTCGCCCTTGGCAAGGTCGAGGCGGCCCGCACTGGCGATACCCTGTCGGCTGGCCGCATGGTGCCCGACCTGATGCCACCGCCCGAGAGCGTGCCGATGATGGCGATCGCCGTATCGCCAAAGGAGCGCAAGGACGACGTCCGCCTCTCCACCGCTCTGCAGCGCATCCTCGAGGAGGACCCGTCGCTGCGGCTCACGCACGTGCCCGAGACCGGCGAGACCGTGCTCGAGGGACACGGCGAGATGCACCTGCGGGTGGTAATCGAGCGGCTGACCAACCGCTATGGCGTGCCGGTCACCACCTCGGTGCCGCGCATCGCCTATCGCGAAACCATCAAGAAATCCGCCAACATCCGCGGCCGGCACAAGAAGCAGTCGGGCGGTCACGGCCAGTTCGGCGATGTGGTGCTCACCATCAAGCCGCTGCCGCGCGGCGGCGGGCTCGGCTTCGACGAAAAGATCACCGGCGGCGTGGTGCCACGCCAGTACATCAGCTCGGTCGAAGCAGGCGTCCGCGAGTATTTCGACATGGGCGGCCCGCTCGGCTTCCCGGTGGTCGACGTGGCCGTGACGCTGACCGACGGCTCGTATCATACCGTCGACTCCTCAGACATGGCGTTCCGGCAGGCGGCGCAGATCGGCATGCGCGAAGGCATGCCGCAATGCGAGCCGGTGCTGCTCGAGCCGGTAATGGAGGTGACGGTGCATTGCCCGAGCGAAGCGACGGCCCGCATCAACGCCATCCTCCCGCGCCGACGCGGCCAGATCGTCGGCTCCGACACCCGCGATGGCTGGGACGGCTGGGACGACATCCACGCGTATGTTCCAGCGGCGGAGATGCAGGACCTGATCATCGAACTGCGCTCGGCGACGGCGGGGGTGGGGAGCTTTGAGCAGGAGTTCGACCACCTGGCCGAGATCAGCGGGAGGTTGGCGGAGGAGGTCGCCAGCAAGTACGGGAGGCAGGCGGCTTAGGCGGGCCTCCCGACATTGACAGCGTCCACCTGCGTTGATCCGATGTTTTCGGGGGCGCAGGTGGGCAAGCAGTTCTTCGTCTACACGATGGCGAGCGGCAAGCGCGGCACGATCTACACCGGCGTGACGTCGAACCTTGTTGCGCGCGTCTACCAACACCGGACCCATGCCATCGCCGACAGTTTCACCGCCCGATACGGGGTGACGCGACTGGGCTGGTTCGAGGAACACGGCAATGCCGAGTCCGCGATCACCCGCGAGAAGCAGATCAAGGAGTGGCGACGGGCGTGGAAGGTCGAGCTGATCGAGAAAACCAACCCACAGTGGGACGACCTCTGGGACGTGATCGTCTCCTGACCAGCCACCGCCATCATCTAGATGCTGCCATGTCCCGATTTAACCCACCCACCAGCCGTCATCCCGGCGAAAGCCGGGACCCACTGCTCGGACGGTTGGTGCAGCACGAACCGCGCCGGTCCATCACAGATGGGTCGGAGAGGTTTGCGCTCGTGGATCAGCCGGTGCACTGGGTCCCGGCTTTCGCCGGGATGACGGCCGGTCGATGGGGCCATATGGTGCCACGAACTCGATGCGGCACCTCCCCCTCTGACGGGGGGATGGATGGGGGTGAGCGGAGCCACAATCGTGAGGCTGGGCAAGGCGTTGCGAGAATCTTGCGCCGATCTATCCCCCCACTCCCCACCCATGCGATTCTCCCGCTCATCCGCTGCACCGAAGCGAGATCATGACGAGTGGTTGGTGCGGAGGAGACCGGGTGGGCTGCGGGTCGCTGCAGTTCAGGCGGAAACCATCACGGCAAGGACCGGTTCGCCGGTCAAGCCGCTATCACGCGAGGGTTGCTCGATGCGGAGCGGCCCAGGGAGCGAAGCCTGGCACGCATGAGCCGGGCGGGAGCAACGAAGGCGGTGCTGGCACTCCGGCCGCCGACCGAGTTTCCCACGTTTCTCGCGATGCGGCAGGGGATGCGCCCCGGCCCTGGTGGCATAGGCCCAAAACCCCGGCCGGCCGGCGAGGCGTGAGCCTCTTTCATCTGCGGACTACCGCTACGGGGCAAACGCCTCGCCGGTCCCGCTTCGTCTTCCTCGATGAGGGGAAGGGTCTTTGAAACCTCCGAAGCCCAAGGGCTGTCGGATGCATCAGCTCGCGTCGCGCCAAGCGCAGCGCGGCGCTTCAGGCATCCACGTCGCCCTTCGCGGGCTTCGCCGGCTCGGGCAGGTTCAGCGCTTCCACCGCGGCGATCAGGGGTTCGATGCGGCCGACGATATCGATGTGTCGCTGCTCCATCACGAAGTTCAGCGTCATATACTCGCGGCCCGGGCAGAAGGTGGCGATGTTGGTGGCGGGGTGATAGGCGCCGCAATAGATCGGCTCCATCATCCAATCGGTCACCGGGCCAAATGTATGGTGCGGCGGCACCAGCGTCAGCACCGTGTCGATGCGGCCCGAGAAACGCCAGAAGCGCGGGCCGTAGAGGAACGGGAAAAGGCTCTGCATTTTGCGGTGCATGGCGAACAACGCCATCATCTGCACCTGGAACGAGGTGAGGTCCTTGTCCTCGATCTGGCTCAGCACGTCGTCGACGCCACGGACATACTCGACGAAGTCCGCCTTGTAGGGGAACTTCGCCTGCAACGCGCGCACCCGGAAGAAGTCGTCGTCGATCTCGGTGCGGCGTGTATCGAGCATCGTATAGGCAGCGGCGATCACCTCCTGGTTGAGGCGGCGATCGGTATCGGAGTGCAGCGCATGAGTGACGATCGCAAAGTAGAGCGAACGTTGCCGCACCCCCAGCCGGTTGGCCAGCACACGCAGCCGGTCACGGCGCAACGCCAGGGTCTTGAAGCCGAATGGCTTGTCCGGCGGCGACAGGATGTGGCCGAAGAACAAATGCAGCGACACGCCGAGGCCTGCGCCTAGAGCCCCCTTGATCCGCGCGCCGATGCCGACCTTGTTGGCCTTGTTGGACTGGATGCCGTGCCCCGCCGTCTGCGAGCGCGACAGCAGCGCCGAGTCCGAGCCCTCGAGCACGCAGTGCGCGGCGCGCACCTGGATCACCGAGATTCGCCCCTCGGCGTCCGGGCCATCCTTCAGCGTTGCCGCCATGAAGCGGAACAGCGGCAGGTCAGGATGATCGAAGATGTCGGCGCTCTTGCTCAGCCACTTGTCCGGGTAGCCGTCGAAACTGTCGACCATCTCCACCGAGGTGATCGCGTCGAGCTGGGCTTCAGTGAAAGGGTGGCCGGGACGCGCACCGACAAAGCCATGCGTCAACTGCGGAGCAAGGCCCACGACCTGCGCCACCAGTTCCTTCAGCTTCGCCTTGTCGAACTTCTCCTTCGAGAAGGCAGTGAAGAAGATGGTGTCCTTGCCGGCAAACAGGAACCACTGGAAGTTAGTGAACAGCGCCTGCGGGTTCTTCTGAACTGCTGCAAAGGCAAGGTCGAGCGCCTCGGCATGACTGCTGGCGAAGCTCGACGACGAAAAGCTTTTCATGGATCAACCCGAATAAAATCCCTGTTCTATAAGCCACGTGTTGGGCTGGAGGGTCAATCGGTTAGGACCACAGCTATCATAGGCCAGAGGTACGTGTTGCGTTGCGACCCCACGCGCCGTAAAGCTCTTGCCGATAGTTTCAATCCTAACTGTGCCTCGTTCGAGGCTCCCCCTTGCGCATCATCCCCCTCGTCCTCGCGGTCGCGCTGTTCATGGAAAACATGGACTCGACCGTCATTGCGACCTCGCTGCCCGCAATCGCCGCCGATATCGGCGCCGAGCCGATCTCGCTTAAGCTGGCGCTCACCGCCTACTTCGTGGCGCTCGCCATCTTCATCCCGCTCTCGGGCTGGATGGCCGACCGATTCGGAGCCAAGAATATCTTCCGCGTCGCCATCGTGGTGTTCATGGCCGGCTCGATCTGCTGCGCCTTCTCGGATTCGCTGCTGACGTTCGTCCTGTCGCGCTTCCTCCAGGGCATCGGCGGCTCGATGATGACGCCGGTGGCGCGGCTGGTGCTGGTGCGGGCGACGCCGCGCAACGAGCTGGTCTCGGCTATGGCCTGGCTCACCATCCCGGCGCTGATCGGCCCGATCACCGGCCCGCCGCTGGGCGGTTTCCTCACCACCTATCTCAGCTGGCACTGGATCTTCTGGATCAACATCCCGATCGGCCTCATCGGGCTGGTGCTGGTCACCAGGTTCCTCAATACCGCCGATGGCCGCAACGAGCGGCCGGTCGATGTGCCGGGGCTGATCCTTTCTGCGGTCACCTTCGCCGGCATCATGTTCGGCTTCTCGGTGATCAGCCTGCCGGCCATCCCGACGGTGGCCGGCTACAGCTCGATCATCGTCGGGGTGATCGCCGGGCTGCTCTATCTCCGCCACGCCAAGCAGACCGAGTTCCCGATCCTCGACCCGAAGATGTTCCGGCTGCCGCTGTTCCGCAACGCCATCATCGGCGGCTCGCTGTTCCGCATCGGCATCGGCGCTTTCCCGTTCCTGATGCCGCTGATGCTGCAGCTGACCTTCGGGCTGACGCCGTTCGAATCCGGCCTCACCACCTTCATCGCCGCGATCGGCGCGATCCTCTCGAAGTTCGGCGCCGAGCGGCTCTACGCCGCCTTCGGCTTCCCGCGCACCCTGATGATCACGGCACTGCTCGGCTGCACCTTCCTTGCGGTCAACGGCTTCTTCACCCCGGCCGTGCCGCACTGGCTGCTTATGGCCTCCCTGCTATTCGGCGGCCTGACGCGCTCGTTCTTCTTCACCGGCGTCAATGCCCTGGTGTTCGCCGATGTCGACGAAGCGCAGGCCAGTCAGGCTACCGCGATCAACGCGGTGAGCCAGCAGCTCAGCGTCGCGGCGGGCGTCGCGGTCGCAGGTGGCTCGCTCGAGATCGCCTCGAACATGCATGGCGGCGACCTCGGCCTCGCGGACTTCCACATCGCCTGGTTCGTCGTCGCGGCGGTCGCCATCTGCAGCGCCATCCCGTTCATGCGCTTGCCACCCGACGCCGGCAGCGACGTCTCGGGACACAAGGCGAAACCCATCGCCAAGCCGGTCCCGGCGACACTCTGATCAGGTCCAAATCTCCGATGTCCGCGCTCCGCCTGACCCCGCTGATCCTCGCCGTGGCGCTGTTCATGGAGAACATGGACTCGACTGTCATCGCGACCTCGCTCGCCGCCATCGCCCACGACATCGGCACCGAGCCGATCGCGCTGAAACTGGCGCTCACCACCTACATGGTGGCGTTGGCGATCTTCATCCCGGTTTCGAGCTGGATGGCGGACAAGTTCGGCGCCAAGCGGGTCTTTGCCTGGGCGATCGTCGTGTTCATGGCTGGGTCGGTGTGCTGCGCCATCTCGGATTCGTTGCTGACATTCGTCCTATCGCGATTCCTGCAGGGCATGGGTGGGGCGATGATGACGCCGGTGGCGCGGCTGGTGCTGGTGCGGGTCACGCCGCGACAGCAACTGGTCGACGCCATGGCCTGGCTTTCAATTCCCGGGCTCGTCGGCCCTATTGTCGGGCCGCCGATCGGTGGCTTCATCACCACCTTCGCGAGCTGGCACTGGATCTTCCTGATCAACGTGCCGATCGGCATCCTCGGCATCATTCTCGTCAACAAGCACCTGCCCGATTGGCACCGGAACGAGCCGCGGAAGATGGATTTCACCGGCTTCCTGCTCGCCGGGTTGTGCTTCGCCGGCCTCGTATTCGGTATCTCGGTGCTGACGCTTCCGGCGCTGCCCGCGAGCTTTGGTTATGGCTCGCTGTTCCTCGGCGTTGTGGCGGCGGTCGCCTACTGGTTCCATTTCCGCCGCGCCGAGTATCCGCTGCTCGACCTCAGGATCTTCCGCCAGCCGCTGTTCCGGCTGACCATGATCGGCGGCACGATCTTCCGGCTGGGCACCGGGGCGATGCCGTTCCTGTTCCCGCTGATGCTGCAGCTCGCGTTTGGCCTTAACCCGTTCGAGAGCGGCATGGTGACCTTTGCCTCGGCCGTCGGGGCGTTCACCATGAAGTTCCTGGCGGAGCGCTTCATCGCGCGGCTGGGCTTCCGCAAGGCGCTGGTGATTGCCTGTACGATCACCGCCGGCGGCGTGCTGGCAATGGGGCTCTACACGCCCGACACGCCGACCCCGCTGATGCTCGCGCTGCTGGTGATCACCGGCTTCTTCCAGTCGCTGTTCTGGACGACGACCAATGCGTTCATCTTCGCCGATGTCGCCGACAAGGATGCCGGGCAGGCCAATGTGCTGAGCCAGGTGAGCGTGCAGTTGTCGCTCGCCTTCGGCGTTGCGGTCGGCGGCGGCATCTTCGAGGGCGTACACCTGCTGCACGGTGGTGCGCCTGATCTCAACGACTTCCACGTTGCCTTCTGGGTGATGGCGACGCTGACGCTGATCTCCGCGCTGATCTTCCTGCGCGTGCCCAGGACCGCGAACATGCACAGCCACCGGGCCGAGAGCGGTGCACCGGCGGAGTGATCAGTCCGGCGCGTTGCCCTTGAAGCCGCGGGCAAGCAGGTAGGTCTCGGCGGAGTCGGCGCGGCTGGCTTTGGGCTTGGCGTGGATGGTGGTGGTGAAGTGCCGCTTCAGGATGGCGAGCAGTTCATGCTCGGTGCCGCCCTGGAACACCTTGGCGATGAAGGTCCCGCCGGGCGCCAGCACGCGCACCGCGAAATCGGCGGCGAGTTCGACCAGCGCGATGATGCGGATGTGGTCGGTGGCACGGTGACCGGTGGTCGGGGCTGCCATGTCGGACATGACGATATCGACCTTGTGGCCGCCCAGCGCCGCCATCAGCGCAGCGGGGGCATCCTCGTCGTTGAAATCCTTTTGCAGGAGAATCACGCCGTCGATGGGGGCCATCTCGAGATAGTCGATGCCGACGATCAGTGGCTTTTCCTGGGTCGAGCCGACGATGGGCGCCGCCACCTGCGACCAGCCGCCGGGGGCGGCGCCGAGGTCGACGATGCGCTGGCCCTTGTGGAATAGCTTATAGCGCTCATCGAGCTCCTGGATCTTGTAGGCGGCGCGCGAGCGGTAGCCCTCGGCGCGGGCCTTGGCGACATAGGGATCGTTGAGCTGGCGCTGCAGCCACAAGGTGGAGCCGATCTTCCGGCCCTTCGATGTCTTGACGCGCACCTTGAGTTCGGTGCGCCGGCCGGGGCCTCCGGTTTTGACCATCAGCGGCTCCTGCGGTTATTGGCACGATCGGACCGGTCGGCGTCGATCAGCGAGATGAGAATGCCTTCGCGCAGGCCGCGGTCGGCGACGCGGAGGCGCTCGGTCGGCCATTCGCGGCGGATCGCCTCGAAGATGGCGCAGCCGGGCAGCACCAGGTCGGCGCGGTCCTTGCCGATGCAGGGGTGGGCGACGCGACGGTCGAAGCTCATGCCGAGCAGCGCCGTCATGGTGGCGTCGACATCGGCGCGGGTCATCCAGAGGCCATCGACCTTCTGGCGCTCGTAGCGTTCGAGCCCGAGATGGAGGCCGGCGAGCGTGGTGACGGTGCCCGAGGTGCCGATCAGGTGCACTGGGTGCTCGGCGATCATCTGGCGCAGCTTCTCGCGGCCGCGGAACTGGCGGAGCTGGCCGGCGACGAAATCGACCATGTCCTCGAAGGTTTCCGCCGTCACGTTAATGCCGCCGAACTTCTCGGCGATCGAGACGACCCCGACCGGCAGCGACTGCCAGGAGCGGATGGAGGAGGACATGCGGCCCTGCCGGCGCGGCCGGCCGCCGCGGAAATCGAGCCAGGCGAGCTCGGACGAGCCACCGCCGATATCGAACATTAGGGCGCCAGCGGATTCTTCCTCGATCAGGTCGGCGCAGCCGGTGACGGCGAGCGAGGCTTCGGTCTGGCGGTCGACGATCTCGAGCACCAGGCCCAGCTCGCGCTCGACGCGGGCGATGAACTCGGGGCCGTTCGAGGCAGAACGGCAGGCCTCGGTGGCGATGAGGCGCATGCGGGTGGGCTCGTGCTCGCGCAGCTTGTTGCGGCAGAGGCGGAGCGCCTCCATGGTGCGCTCCATCGCGGCATCGGACAGACGGCCGGTGACGGAGAGCCCTTCGCCGAGGCGGACGATGCGGGTGAAGCCGTCGAGCACGCGAAAGCTGTTCTCGTGCGGGCGGGCGATCAGCAGGCGGCAATTGTTGGTGCCGAGGTCGAGCGCCGCGTAGAGCGGCCCTCGCGACCGGCGCGAAGTGGGATTGCCTGCGGGGTGCGTCCGCCGCTCCGCTCCGCTCGATCCGGGATGCCCCCCGGGATTCGCGGTGGTCGGGGCCGGGCCTGCGCCCTGCCCGTCACGGTGCCGCTCCAGGCTCTCGGTCCCGGCTGCGGCGGCGGACCGATCGGGATCGGTCAACCTTGCTCCATTTCCCCGCGCGGTCGCCGGCTGCCGGCCGAAGCCGTGGGCGCCCGCCGCGGGCATATTTCAGTGTCGCCGATGAGGGTAGAGGATGATCCCCGCCAACGCAACGCCCTGAATCTGCCGCAAAGTTGAACGGCGCGTGACCGCCGGATGAACGCTGCGAAAGGCGCAAAAGGGGTGTTGATCAGATGATCGATTGCCGCTAGAAGGCGCACCGAATGCTGCCGGTCACGCCGGACGGCATCCAGGCCTAGCGCTTGGGGAATAGTTCAATGGTAGAACTGCGGACTCTGACTCCGTCAATCTTGGTTCGAATCCAGGTTCCCCAGCCAATCCTTCCTAAGTCGTTGATTTGCCAATAACTCCTTGGTTTACAAGGGGTTCGGCGGACTGAGGTGATCCACTARGGTGGCCCACTTCTGCATCCTTTTCGACGGCTAGCTATAACGAAGGGGAAGGAGAAATGAATGCGCTCAGGTTCCAACCTCAAACTTCGCGACGGTGTGTTTTATGCCCGGCAGGTCGTGCCGGCTGAGCTTCAGCACCTTATGGGCAAGCGCGAGCTGATCCGCTCGCTCAACACGAAGGATCGGCGCACCGCCGCCGTGAGCAAGCTGCCCGTGCTCGCCGACTGGCACCAGCAGTTCGCCGATCTTCGGCGCCGTCGCGACATCACTGAGGCCGACTTCGCCTCCGCGACGTGGGAGCACTACGCCGAAGAGCTTCGGCTTGACGATCTCGAACGCGCCGTGCCGGCCGGCCCGCGTCACAAGGACGCGCGCCTGCACCAGTTGCGGGCCTTACGGGATCACCTTGGTCGTGGAGAGACGGTGCTGATCGAGTGGGCCGCCGACGCCTACATCGAACGCAAGCAGCTCATGGTCGAGTCCGGCGGCCCCCGCTATCGCGAGCTGTGCTTCCGCCTGATGCGGGCGCAGATCGAGGTCTTGCAGCGCGCCGCCGAGCGCGACGTGGGCGACTACGCCGGCCAGCCCGCCGATCCGGTCATCACGCGGCCTGCGGCCACGGCAGAGATCGCCCGGGCCGGCGAGACGATCACCGAGCTTTTCGAGCGCTACGCCAAGGAGAACCCCAAGCAGATCGCCGACGCCACATTGCAGCAGGCGCGACGTGACATCGGCACCTTTGTCGAGCTGGTCGGCCGCGACTTCCCCGTATCGGGGGTCGAGAAGAAGGCCGTGCGGGAGTGGAAGGCGCTCTTGCAGGCCTACCCGGTCAAGGCGACGGAGACAGCGATCTTCAAGGGCATGAGCTTCGAGGAGATCATCAAGGCAAACGGCAGGCTCGAAACACCGAGAGCGACCATCACTGCCAAGACGGTCAACCGCTACATGGCTGGGTTCGGTGCCTTCTGCAACTGGTTGGTCGCGCATGCCTACATCGCCGCGAACCCGTTTACCGACATGTATTTGAAGGTCGAAAAGCGCAGGAAGACGACGAAGCCGTTCACCGCCGACCAGCGCAAGACGCTGTTCGCCTCGCCGCTGTTTACCGGCTGCCAGGACGACACGAAGTGGCACGTGCCGGGCGATCACCTGATCCGCGATCACCGCTACTGGCTGCCGCACTTGATGATGTGGTCGGGCGCGCGGCCGGGCGAGCTTGCGCAGTTGCTCGTGGATGACGTGCGGCAGATGCACGGGGTCTGGGTAATGCACATCACGGAAGACGGTGACGACGAGAAGAGCGTCAAGAACTATGGTTCGTCGCGCGTGGTGCCGGTGCATTCCAAGTTGATCAAGATGGGCTTTATCAAGCACGTCGAGGCTCAGCGCGCGGCTGGCGAGCGCAGGGTGTTCCCCGAGGCCGAGCGCAATGATCGCGGCCAGATCGCGGGGGCCTTTGAAAAGAAGTTCGGCCTCTACCTCATCAAGCTCGGCATGAAGAATGGGCGCGGCCTGTCCCTCTACAGCTTCCGGCACGGCTGGGCAGACGCCATGCGCCGGGCCGGCTACATGAACGACGAGTTCGGCTTCCTGATGGGCCACCAGACCGGTGATGGGAACCAGACCCAGCACTACGGCCAGTTGCCGCACGGCACGTTGGCGAAGCGCGTCGAACTTATCGAAGGGGCGAAGTATGAGACGTGATCTATCTTTTGGGTCACGGTGCCACCGCGTATATCGAGAACCTGAGCTGGCGCCACGGAGGGCACATGGTCGGTCGCGGTGAGTTTGTCTTTATGTGGTTGATGATCGCCGTGACGGTGTTGGGGGTCGCCAGTATTCTCGGACCTGCTTCTATTAGGGACTATCAAACTCTGATTACGGGATTGCTCGCGCTCGGAGCCGCGACAGCGGGCGCAGCGCTATTGCACCGCCAGATCGGTCAGGCCGAACGCCATGAGAAGGAGAGGCGGCAAAGTCGCAGGGAGGCGGCGAGATCCGTGCTGCCGTTTACGCTTGCCGCACTCAACAGTTACGCCATGGAGTCGGGCACCGCAGTCCGGCGGATGGCAGATGCGGGGAATCGTCCCCTTTCGCGAATCCCTGATATGCCCCAACTGCCGTCAACCGCCGTTGGTGGCCTTAAGGAAATGACGGAGTTAAGCGACCCAGCCGAGGCGGCGATCATAGCGCAAATCCCGATCCTTATGCAGTATCAGCACGATCGACTGGCGAGATCGATCGGAACGCTTGGTCCCGCGCCAGAGCAAATACGGCCGAGCGAGGGGATGAACCTTCGACACTACGCACTCGATGCTGCCGAACTCCATGCGCGATCTGAAGGCCTCTTTGAGTTTGCCCGCAAGCCAGGAAGCAGACTAACGAAGGGTGCCACCTACGAACGGGCACGGTCCGCTTTAGTGCAGATGGGCTTCAATGAGATCGAACACCCCACCGTCTACGACTTACTGAACGAGCGTTGTGGGGGAGACTTGGAATCCCCGATCGCCGACATCAAAGAGTAATTCGAGACGCCGTTCGACTTGCTTTCGGGCGTCCCGCCCCCAATGGTTGACGTGGGGGATTCGCGGACAAACCATGTTTGATCGTCTTCGTGAGCGCGGCTACGACGTTATGATGCTCCATCACGCCGAGGCCATCCTCAGCCAGGACATGGGCACGGCCGCCACCGATCTTGAGAACACCCTCCTCGGGCTCAGCATCCCTGTTGTGGAGTTGGTGGCAGGCGGCGGCGGCGGCGGCGAGGCGCTGGTGACGCAGCGGCTGCGCCGCGAACTTCACGAGGACGGATGGCGGAAGCGCAACATCACGATCGAGAAATCGATGAAGCTCGACGAGGACGACGAGCCGAAGGTTCTCGCCTCAACCTCTCACGAGATCGACCACGTGAAGACGTTCAACAGCTGGACGTTCGCGATGGAGATCGAGTGGAATAACAAGGACCCGTTCTTTGATCGTGACCTTGAGAACTTCAAGCGCTTACACGCCGAAGGGGCGATCTCAGTGGGCGGGCTGATAACGCGCGGAGATCGCCTTCAAGCCGGGATCCGGCAACTGCTGCGGCAGTTCGCAGACGGCAAAGAGCTTGAAGGGTTCGAGGCACTTGAGGAGTATCGTTACTTCCCCACGCGCCGGCAGAAGCAGAACATCGAGACACGAGCAGCGCGGACCGGTGACTTCCGGCAGGCCTGGGTCGACTGGTTTGCCTCGGACAAGTTCGGCGAGGCCACTACTCACTGGCGCAAACTCATGACTCGCGTCCAGCGTGGCGTGGGTAATCCGTGCCCCCTGGTCCTCATAGGGATTCCAGAGACTGTGATCTCGTTCGACTACTCCGAACCGGAAGAAGTCGCCGCAGAGTTATAGGAGTAAGTCGCCCAGGTCGGCTCGTAGTCGTCTGAGGCCTGATTGCCCCAGTAGGTCCAGCCCGGCCGTGTGCCACGGGCGAACAGCTCCAAGTATGGCCCCTTCGAACAGGACTCGATCAGGTCGTATTGCTCGTCCGGCTTACGCGAGTGCTCGCGCTTCCGAGACGACATGTAGTTGACCTGACTGCGGCCGGGAGCCTCGGTGCGAGCGTTCTTACCACGGACGCCGAACAGCAGAAGCTCGGTCACGTTGCGGAAGTAGAACCCTACCCCGCGCCCATCGGAGCCGCCGTCCTTGCGGATCTTGTGCCACACGATGTTGGCCTTGTAGGTGAAGCCCCACGCTTCCATTACCTTGAGCCCGTCCGGCAGCAAAGCGTTGGGCACCCACATGTAAAGGTGCGCCGTGCTGGCGGCGGTTTCCGCCACGGGCAGGTCACAGATTTCGTCGGTTGCCATCGTGCCGTATCGGGCCAACCGCCGATGCTCGGGCGCGACCTTTCCGGTGCGGTTGATGAAGCGCCAGGGCGGGTCTGCGAGGATAGTGCTGAACTTGGTTTTGCCGACCGTCGATCTCAAGCTGGCGATGGTGTCAGTGACATGGACGTTCACGGCGATCCCCTAGATCCGTTCTCACCTTACGAACAAAGAGAGAACGCTTTGTTAAGCTCATGCTACACGAGTCCGACCTTAGCGCCAGTGCGGGTTGGTCTATCTCCTCACCTCATTGCGTGTCCGCTCGGGATCATCGAGCACAGAGGCCGGCCAGATGCCGCCGATCTCTCCAAGGGCCTCAACGAAGCAGCTCGGCTCGATCTGGCCGGTGGCAGGGTCGACCTTCACCGCTGCTAGGGCCTCGATCAGGGCGCGGTAGGTATCGACGGGCACGTAGTGGTCGGTCATCATGGTTCCTCACGGGTGATTTGCCTGTTGAGAATCCCACATCGCGCGAATCGCCGTCAACTAACCCATTGAAAAATAAAAGTAAGTAGGTGCTTACTTACTTTTGGCTCGCAGCAAACGGGTGCGAACGAGCTCTTTGGGGATATCGATGAAACTGAATTTTGGCCTCGCATGCGTATTGCTGCCAGCGCTCGCCGGCTGTTCTGCTTTTGACTCACCGCTGATCAAGGCCTGCGAAGACGGCGTGAAGCTGCGCCTACGCTCGCCAGCGACCTACAACCGCGTGGAGGTGGTTGAGGTCGCCCGACCACAGCCGATGTCGGCGGACGAATACGTCGCCTTCCAGGCCAAATACTACCCGGCTTCCTCCAATGCGGCAGTCGACGGCCTAGCGCCGTCTCCTGCGGTGCACGAAGCATTCATCAAGTATGACGCGGACAACGCCTTCGGCACCCCGATCCGGGGCGTTGCAAACTGCAAGTTCGCTACCGAGGATGGCAAGATGCCGGTGAGTTCGATCTCCGACATGATGATCGTCATCAACGACCAGACCTATTTCGAATGGGCGGCCGACGAGTGACCCGCATCAGAACATCGCGCGCGCCGCGATCTTTGCTTTTTCCTCGGCGGCCTCTGCCGCTATACGCGCCTCGCTCTCAGCCTTCTTCTTAGCACGGGAGCGCTTGCTGGCAGCGCGAAGCTGCGCTGCCCGATCCTCGGGCGTCGGGTTCGGCTTATAGCTGCGCACCGGCCGGTGCTGCTCGTCCTCGATCTTAGCTGCATATTCAGCGCGCCGGCCGGCGTTGTAAGCTTCCTTACCCTCACCGGCGCGGTATTCATCTATCGCGGCGCCAACCTCACGGAACGGCCGCTTATTGTGTGTGTGAAGGCGCTTGGCGTTATGGGCCTCATCGGTCGCCACCTTCTCCCGCGCCTCACGCATGATCGCGAAATACGCGGGCACAGCGGGGGCGGGATCGGTCGCGAGTTCTTCATCCTCCGCAGGGGGATTGTTCGGCAAACGTTGACGATCGTTCGGCATTATGCTACGAAACTCATAGTCTGATTTCCTAGTTCAGGCGAAAGAGAGTAAGGCCTCGGTGTTCACAGCGCCGGGGCTCTTCTTTATTCGGCGGCGGTCTCGATCAGATCGGCGAGGTCAAGCGCCAGGTCGCGGGAGAACGTGCGAGCGTCGGACCCGGCAGGCACGTGAACCTTCACTCCGGTCCCCCTGCCCACCACGATCCAATTGCCCGTAATGTCGGCAAGGCCAGCGGCCTCCCCAAGCGCAACATCGCGAATGGTCCGGGCGAGCTTCGCCGCATCGGCCTTGGCGTAGATGGTGGGCGTGCGGTCATCGAAGCCAATGGCGACACCCTTGGCATTCTTCTTGATCGAGATGCCGGGAAGGTCGGCGGGGATGGTTCCTGCCGCGATCTCCTTGCGGATCAGATAGCCGATGGCGGCCGTGACGGTGGGGAGGCGGCGGGCGGCGGCAATAGCGCGAAGCTGCTCGACGCGCTCGGCGGGGAGGTTCAACATGTTCGACATACGGGTTCCTTGGCTAGACATTAGTTGTCTACTAGTAAACTACTAATGAGTCAAGCTCCACCTAGCCCGTCATCATTTTCGCCGGAGCGCCAGCGTCATCATTTTCGTTCGTTATTTATCAAAAACAAGAAACTAGAAGCTCTAAATAAGGACGGCGAAAATGATGACGCACATGAAAGGACGACTACTCGGCGCTTCGCGCCTCGCCTGCGCGGGCGCTGCGCGCCCTTTCCGCTCGCCTCCGGCTCGCGGCCATTGAAACCGACCTGCCGGAAGATGGGAAGTTCACCAGCTCGGCAAGCGGTAGACCCTTCCGGCGCGAAGTTAGAAACCGCTGCGCCGTTAGTTCGCTTTAGAGACTCACCGGCAGGCCTGACCTTGTTTCGGGTGGGATGACGCCACCCGAAGGCGTCTTGCCGATCCTGAGTCATCTGCGGGCCTCTGGCGGGCTATGCCGTCACCTACTCCGGCTGTTCAGGATGTTCCCCTGCCGGGTCTGCTTGAGCAGTTCGTCTGTCACTAAGCCGCGCAGCGACCTTTCCATCTGACGCGCCATCTGCTTTGCGAGGTCGGCGTTCTGCTCGGGCGTGCCCCCGCTCGCGTTCACCGTCACTGGCGCGTTGATGGTCACGCTCGGCGCGTTGTCGTTCGCCGCGCGCCGATTGTCGTTGGCGGCGGGCACCGGCCGATCACCAGCAAGGCCACCGGCGGCGAAGGCGGCGATCTCGCCGCGATTGATGGCGTGCAACAGGTCGAGGTTCCGGCGCGTGGCAGCGGCGTTGACGATGAACTCGCCATCGCTGAGCCGTGCCGGGATGGAGTCACTGGTCGCCGTGCCCGGCCCCCGGATCAGCCCACCAGTTGCGGCCTCGACGGCACCGCCATCCTTGAAGCCGAACAGGCCGCCGAGCAGCCCACCACCACCAGCGCCCATCAGGCCGCCGAAGATGTTCTCAATCAGGTTTGAGCGCCATGTCGAGCAGCTTGTCGGCGAGCCGGCCGAAGGCGTTGGAGAGGGCTGTGGCGGCATCTACACCATTGCGCAGGTCGCCGATCAGGCCGCCAAGGAAGTCCTTCGCCATGCCTTTGGCGTTGTCCATCGCCGACTCCATCTGCTGCATGGCCTGCCCTTCGGCATCGATCGCCGCCACCAGCTCACGGATCGAGGACTTCTGCGCATCGGTCGCACCGGCACCGGCACGGCGAAGCTCGGCGTTCACGCGCTGCTCGACTTCGGACATGCCGAGCGCGCGCAGTTCATCCTCAAGGGCGGCGATCACTTCGCGCGCCGCGTCACGCTGCTCGCGCATGGCGCTGGCGCTGCCGCCACCGCCATCACGCGCGGCCGTGGGCGCAACCGGCGCGGGGGTGCCGCCGGTCACGGTGATCTGAATGGGTTCCTTGGTCGGCGCGGCGACGGGCTGGCGGCTTTCGAGGATGGAGAGGATTTCCCGCTCCTGATCCACCAGCGCGGTGATCTGCTCCTTACTGGTCGTGATCTGGCTCTCAAGGGCACCCCGATTGATGCCGAACAGGTCGTCACCGCGATCAAGCTTGGACTGTGCCGTTACGATGGAGTTGTCGAGGTCGAGCTTCTTGAGCCCGATCTCCTTCAGCCGCTGGTTGAGGCCGTTGGTGCTCTGCTGCTCGAAGGCCTGAAACTGCTCGATGAAGCTGGCGAGCGCCGATGCCGCGTCAACGATCGCCGACTTGAGCGCCGTGCCCACCGTGTTCGCGACGGCGTTGAACTTGCGGTCGAGGTCGTCGGCACGTGCAATGAGGTCTTCGTCCAGAACCAGCCCCAGGTCGCGCGCTTCCTGCTTCGTCCGGTTCAGCGCAGCCTCGCCCTGCTCGATAAGCTGAACGAAGCGCTCGCCGCCAGTGCCACCGAAGATTTCATCGGCGATGCGAATCTGGGCAGCGCGGTCGAGCTGGCCGAGCTTGCCGATGATCTCGGTGAACAGCGCGCTGGGATCGGCGAGCTTCTGCTTCAGCGTCTCGGCGCCGTAGCCGAGCCGCTGAAAAGCCTCTGCCGCCGATCCGCCGCCGGTGACGATGAACTCGTCGGCACGCAGGTTCATTTCCTTGATGCCGTCGGTGAGGGCGTCAACGCCGACCCGGTTCTGCTCGGCGACGTATTTCAGCTCCTGAAAGGCCTCGATGCCAAGGCCGGCCCGCTTCGCTTCGTCACCGATCTCAGCGATGCCCTTGGCGATGTCGCCGACGCGCTCGGCAACGCCTGCAATGCCACCAGCAACAAGCCCACCCACGAAGCCGGCCGCCATGCTCTTGCCGATCGTGCCCATGCGCTTCCCCATGCCGGCGAAGTGGTTTTCGATCTGGCCGGCGGCGTCCTTGCTGCGCTTCTCCATGCCGTCAAAGTTCTTGCCGACGATGGCGCTGGCCTTGCGCATTTCGCGCTCAAGCTTGTTGATGCGGGCCTCGATCGAGACGGCGAGGATCTGGTCATTGGTCGGCAAGCGCAGGATCTCCTATGCGTAGAGGTTCTTGATGAAATCGGGGTCGTCCCAAACGGTGGGAGCGTTGTCGTTGGCGGCGGCGCGCGAGACGGCCATCCAGGTGGCGACAGCACCATCGATGCGGCCGGTGCTCTTGCCCTTGTGCATGGTCCGGTTGCCGGCGCTGTCGGTGTAGATGGCGACGTTGGCGAAGCACCAGCGCAGCAGCGGGTGCCCGCCGTGCCGGAAGTTGCCGCCGAGGATCACGCGCTCAAGCTCGTTGAGAGCTGGCGACTGCGTAACCCAGCCCTGCCGAATGGTCTGAACCGGCAAGCCCTCGGCGAGCAGTGGAGCCATCACCGGCTGCGCGTAAGCGGGATCGAAGTTCAGCTCGCGCACGTCAAAGCGCGCACAGAGCTCGCGCAGGTAGTCGGTGACGGCGGTGTAGTCGATCACGTTGCCGGGGGTGGCAGTGAGCAAGCCCTGCTCAGCCCACTCGGGATAGGGCACGCCATCGCGGTCGGCATGATCGCGCAGGTTGTCGCCAGGAAGGAAGAAGTGGGGAAGCACCGACACGATGCCATCGTCGTCGCAGAAGGCGGCGACCACGGCGGTGAGGTCAGTCGTGGTGCTCATGTCCACGCCAATCCAGCAGGGCGCGTCGTCCCCGGGGTCTACCTCGCCATCACCCCGATCGTAGACTTCCATGTCAACGAAGGGGTCGGTGCTCTGGTCGAGCCAGATGTTGAGCTTGAGCTGCTTGAAGCTCTGCCGCTCGCCCATACTGCGCTCGGCACGGGCGAAGGCATCCCGAAAGCCGTCAAGGCTAGGATAACCGTGTGCGAGGCCCGGGTTCGTCGCGTGCCACACGGCTTCGTCTCGCCAGTCAGCATCGCGGTCGGCCTCGAACAGGATCGGCAGGATCGAAGGGTCAACAACGTCGCCGCGCGCGATCTTTCGGGCGTCCTCGATCACCTCCCAGGCGACGTTCTCTTGCCCACGGCCGGCCGTGGTGGCGACAACCAGCAGGCGATTGTCCGATTTCTCCAAGCCCGTCACCAGTGCTTCCCACAGGTAGCGGTTCGGCCAGATGTGCAGCTCGTCGGCGAGAACGAAGTTAGGGGTGCGGCCGTGCTGAGTGCCGGCATCGCCAGAAATGACTTCGAGGGTGACGCGCTCTCTTGAGTAGACGATCTTCTTCGCGCTGTTGTGGGCGTCATAGACCTTCACCGCGCCCTTGATGACGCGGTGCGACTGCGCGATGCCGAGTGCTTCCTTGAAGGCGATGCTGGCCTGCTTGCGGTCGGCGGCGGCAAAGATTGCCTCGCCGTGCGGCACGCGCTCAGGTCCGACAGTATGCAGAAGGGCGAGCGCGGCGGCCGTGCTGGTCTTGCGGTTACCGCGCGGGAGCAGCAGCACAACGGTCTTGACGATGCGGGAGCCGTCCGGGTGGCGCGGGCCGTAGATGCGGCGCACCACGCGCTCAAGCCACGGGTCGAGCTGAAAGCCCTTGCTGGGCAGCTTGCTCTTGGGGTGCTTGAGCCAGCGCAGGAACTCGACGGCGCGCTCGCCGTCCCCGCGAGTGTCCTCGATGGGCGAGCCGTCATATATCCAGTGCGGGTAAGTCCTAGATGCCGAACGGGTTGTCATCGCCATCGGCAGTTTCGCGCACCGCCGGCCGCGACCGGCTGACAGGCGTAAGCCCCAGCTCGGCGGCACAAAGGCGCTGGGTGGTCTGTGCGGCGTTCATAATGCCGAAGGCGGGGTGCCGCTTGCCGGCAGCCGTCACCAGCCCTTCAGCACTCAAGAGACGCTGCGCCTCGCGCATGGTGCCAACGGCGAGACAGTAGTTTTCGAGGGTCGCAAGATCGGCCTCGGTGAGCGTCTGCCGCTCGACAACAAGGATGGGCGCGACCTTGCGCCATTCGGCCTTGGCGTCCTTCGGCAGATAGGTCGGCGGGCGCGGCACAGACGTAACCGGGCTGCTACCGCTCACGATGCTGGCAGGCTTCCTTCCCCTCACGATACGACCTCGCAACGAAGCTCGAGGGCGCGACGGCGGCCCAGCTCCAGGATGCCGGCAAGGTCGAGGGCGCGGCCTGCATAGATTACCCGGTCCTCTGTGGTGAGGTCGGCACGATACCGGATGCGGAACACCAGCGCCGAGTTATCGGCCTCACCGAACGCGGTAGCGGCCTCGGCGATGGCGCTGCTCAGCAGCTCGGCGCGCACGGTGGCAAATTCCGCCCAGGCTTCGGCGACCGTGCCCGCCGGGCTCACGGTGCGGGTGAGGCGTTGAAAGGTCAGAGTGCGGTCGAGCTTGCCGGCGCGCATCAGAAGGTCTCCCCAAGGAAAGCGGCAACCGACACAATGCCGTGTCCGTGCTGCTCGTCAGGATCGCGCAGGAAGCGGGCGCCGGTGACGCTGAGGTTGCCGTCGATAAGCAGGAAGCCGGGCACGTCGAGCGGCGCGACAAGCGCCCGGTCGATCTCGTTAGCGATGGCACGGGCACCCTCGGTGCCGCCCTCAAGCGTCCAGATGTGAAGGTCGAGGTAGACCCAGACGTGCCGCCAAGTTCCGGCGCGGCCGGCGAGCGATGTCTCACCACCGCCGAAGATGACGCTGGGGAAGTGGCTAGGGCGCGCCGGGCCTTCGATGATGTGCGCGGGCTCGACCAGCGCGACCACTGCCGGGGTGTTCACCAGCCGGGAGCGGATGGCGGTCTGCAAGGCAAGGCTGGGTTCGGTCACTGCGACCACCACCTGGTCACTGCCTTGCGGATGGCGCGATTGGTCCGGCCGTTGATGCGCTTCTGCAAGCTGCGCACGGCGGGCCAGAAGAACGGCTGCGCGGCCGCTTCGACGGTCCCGTATTCGACAAGGTGCGGGTAGCGCACGTCGCTGTTGCCCACCGTGACGATGCTTTCGAGGTCGTTCGCGGTGCGGCTGCCGCCGGGCTGACTATACGCGGGCGTCGTTCCACCGGGCGGAGTCACGGTGATGCTCTCGATCATGTCGCCGGTGTCGCGCGACGGCTCGGCGAGGTGCGCCATGAGGCCGGCCAGTTCCGCAGCCGACTGCGCCAAGCTGGGCTTCAGATCATCGCGGATGGCGCTAGGAATGCCCTCGATCCGTGCCAGAACCTTCGTCAACTGCGGCGAATAACCCATCAGAACACCCACCGGCGATGCGACTGGATAAGGTGCTCGTAGCCGAGCGGCAGCGCCTCGGCGCCGACACCGACAAGCACGGCCTCCCGGTTCTCGTAGAGGTGGGCGGCGAGCATCAGAATGGCCTCGCCAATGTCTGCCGGTGCGGTGCCATAGGCGACAGGCGTCTCAGCGCCGATGTCGCCGGTGACGGTTGCCTCGGCAGCAGCGATCTTGCGCTCAAGCAGCGCGTCGTCTGCGTCGTCGGTGATGTTGAGCTGGGCCTTGAGGTCGGCGAGTGCGGTCAATGTGAAAACTCTATTTCGGTGAAATCTTGCGTTGTGGGTCCCCCGCCGGTCCGTGAGCGCTTAGGGAAATCGGCTACTACCCCCGGTCTGCGATGCTTTGCGGCAGCACTGCGGTGCCCGAGCTTCGGCAAACCCGGCATGTGCTCGCTGTTGAGGCGCTGGCGCGGCACGGTCACCATGGGGGTGGTGATGGCGCGCTCGACGGGCCAGCCGCGTGCCAGCCGGTCGAGGATCACGCTCGGGTAAATGCCATAATCGAGCGCCCATTCGACGACCGGCTGGGTGATGTCGTCCAGCGTGATAGAATTTTCCTGCGCCAAGCTATTCACCCCCATTGAAAGGTGCGGGGTGGACAACCACTTCACTTGTCGTGCTTTCGTAGCTCAACTGGATAGAGCGCCGGCCTTCCAAGCTGGGGGTTGTAGGTTCGAGTCCTACCGGGAGATTAGAAGGGTGCCTTTGACCGTCAGGTCGGGCACCCTTCGCCTTTTATGCTGCTTCGCTTTCCTCACGCTGCTTATGGCGGTTGTGGCAGGTGGCGCAGAGCGGCTGCCAGTTGGTGCGGTCCCAGAACAGGGTGTCGTCGCCACGGTGCGGCTTGATGTGGTCAACGACGGTGGCCGGCTTGAAGCACCGGATGCAGTGAGGGTGCGCGGTGAGGTAGGCCGCGCGGGCCTTCTGCCATTCGTGGTTGTAGCCGCGCTGCCGAGCGGTCGGCCGGCGGCGATCATGGCGGGCCTTGCGGGCGCGATCACCCGCACGCTGACAGGTGCAGCGCTTGCCGGCAGGCACGATACGAAGGCAGCTACAGAGGCGCGGCGGTGCGATGGGCATCAGCTCGCGATCTTCTGCTTGAGGGCGGCGAGGCCGTTGCGATCGAAGGCAGGGTCGTGTCCCAGATCCTCGATCTCGGCGAGCCGTTCGGGGGTGTAGATCGTCGCGGTGTCGGGTGTTTCGTCGGTCGAGCCGAACACGGCTTTGAGCACGTCCGTGATCAGGTCCGTCCGGCCGGCCTTGGCGGCAAGAATTTCGGTAGGGGTTGCAGTCCATGCTTCCTCGGGCGCCCAGCCGAGCCAGCCAGTCGCGATCTCAAAAAGCCGGGCGTGGTATTCGCCGGGCGTGAGCTGCTTGCTGGTGGCGACGGCCGGCGTCTGATCTTCGTCAGGATCGATGCCGGCGACTGCCAGGACAAAGCTCGCCAGCGGACCGGTGAGGCGGGCGCGCACAATGGCGAGGCCTGCGGTCGCGATCTCGGCAAATAGCGCCGAAGCCTTGATGCCGCACTCGCGCAGCAGGTCGGTGATGATGGTGGTGTTGAAGTCGCGCACGGCGGCAAGCAGCCCGCCAAGGCCGTGCCGCCGCGCAAGGCGCATGCCGGCGCGGAGCGTGGGGCGAAGCTCGTAAGCCTCGCCCACCAACTCGATCGAGATTGCGTCCGCGCCGAGCAGCATTGCTTAGGCCGCGATCGAGAGCTTGGTCAGGGCCTCGCCCATGATCACGCGGCCGCCAACGCGACGGCGAGCGTGAAGCTTGACGATACCGTTGCCGGCGCCAGTGAGGTCGTCGCGGATGATTTCGAAACCGGTCCGGTCTGCGATGGCATAACCGTTTGCGAAATCACCAAAGACGATCGGGGTGGAGCCGGCCGCGATGTTCGGCATGTCGACGGCCTCATAGACCGGGCGGCCCAGGAGCTGCGCCGGCTGACTGCCGACAATGCCGCGCTCCCAGAGGTAGGAGCCGTCGGTGTCCTTGAGCTTGCGCACCGTGGCCATCGTCTGGCGGTTCATCAGCCAGGCGCCGTTGGACGAATAGGCAGTCTTGATCGCGTAAAAGAGGTCGATCAGGTCGTCGGCGGTGACGGCCTCGACTTCGCGCTCGGCGACAGCCGTGGAAGTCAGGACGCCTTCTGCCTGGGTCGTGCCGTTGCCGTTCACGAACCAAGTCGCTTCCTTCTGGCCGAAGCGGCGTGCGACGTGGTTGCTCAGGTAGCCGGTGAGGTCGATCTGCGCGTCCTCAAGCAGGATGCGCGTGACAGGCACGATGATTGCCATCTCGAAAGGCTTGAGGTCGATCTGCTCGAAAGTCGGCTCATCCTCGGTGCGGGCGGCAGTCTCGGCAACCGGCACCGGCTCGACTTCATCGACAAGGCGCGGGAGCTGAAGCAGCGGGCCGGACATGCTGATGGTCTGGGCGAGGCCACGCACCGGCGAGAACTCGGCGACCTTTTCGAGGATCGAGGTCGCAACCTGCTCCGGTGCGAGGATGCCGCCGGTCGAGGGCGAGCCGTAGCCGAGGGATTTCACCTCGCCGGTGTCGCCGGAGCGCACAAAGTCGGCGAAGGCCTTCCGC
This sequence comes from Devosia sp. P1_H9, assembly GCF_056405135.1. Lineage (NCBI taxonomy): Bacteria > Pseudomonadati > Pseudomonadota > Alphaproteobacteria > Hyphomicrobiales > Devosiaceae > Devosia > Devosia sp. P1_H9. The sequence continues at coordinate 288,707 of NZ_JBFUCQ010000006.1, read as the reverse complement.
TCGTTGTCGTTGGCGGCGGCCGGATGGTTGTCGTTGGCCGCGACCAGCGGGCGGTTGGCCTTCGCCTCAACCTTGTCGAGCCGAGCGGTGAGCTTGGCGATGTTGTCGTTGGCGGCCTTCAATTCGAGGGCAGCATTGTCGTCGGTAGTCTCGGGTTCCATCGGGGTTCCTTCATTGATGGCTTTGACAGAGGTGATCCGCGCGCCGGGATGAACCGGACGGCGGCAGAGGGAGATTTCGGTGATGGTGAGCGCGCTGAACTTCCGGCCGCCGGTCGGCAGCGGATCGAAGGCACCGCCCTTGAAGCCAATCGAGAGGCCAGTGACGCGCCTGTTCTGCAAGAGCTGGCGAGCCTCACGGGCCGGGCCGATGCCCTCGACAAAGAGGCGGCCCTTCACTTCGAGGCCGGCGTCGGTCTCGGCGTAGCTTTCCCACACGCCGACAACCTGCGACTGGTCATGTTCCATGACGATGGGCAGCGCGGACGGCAGGGCGAATGCGCCCTTCTCGATCACGTCGCCCACGCTATCGGCAGCGCCGAACGGCCATGCGAGGCCGGTGACGGTGCCGGCGTCGTCAATTGCGACTTCGGCCTTGATCTCGATCCGATCCATCCCGCGGCATCCGCATTGATGGCGGCCGACAGGTCGCCGGTAGCAGCGGCCTCATCGAGGTCGTCAAGCACATCAGCAGCCGGCCCGCTCCAAAGGTCGAGCAGAACATTCATCGCGAGCAGGTGCGCCTCGGCGAGCGGCCGGATCGGCACGTAGGTCTTCACCAGCGTGTCAGCTTCCTGCGGGGGCGCACCGGCGCCGATCAGGGCGAGCCGGATCACGGCGGTGATCTCGGCGAACCACGCGCGGCGGTTCAGCACCATATCATCGACAACGGCGGCGATGCCGCGGCCGGCGAGGCGTTCAAGTTCAGGAATCAGGTGCGGCGTGAGTGCGAAGTCGCGCTCACGGTCGCCGAAAAATGCTTTGTGCATCAGGCGGCTTCTTCCTCGATGTCGGGGGTGTTGTCGTTCTCAGCGGCCGGCGGCGCGCTGGTGGTGGTGTAGGGGTTGCTCAACGTATCGCCACCGGGGAGCGGCGGCAGGTTCAGGCCGGCGCGCACTTCGTTGGCAGTCATCACGCCCATACTGCGATACTGCCCATAGGACGCAGCCCGCTGGGCAAAGCTTACGGTGAGCAGGTCGTCGGTGACGAACTCGAAATAACGCTCGGCGCGTTCCTCAGCGGTGAGCAGGACGCGGGCGTAAGCCCACTCCCAGGCATCGAGCCAAGGGCGCAAGGTGTAGGTGAGGAACTGGTGCCCCATTTCCTCGGTGTTCGACCAGGTGCCGCGCGTGAGGTCGAAAAGCATCGTGGGCGGCACCCGGAAGGCGCGGCCGATTTCTTCGGTCTGGAACCGGCGCATCTGCTCGAACTGCGCGTCTACGCTGTTGAGAGACAGCGGCGTCCACTGCATGCCGTTAGGCAGGATGGCGGGTTTCCCGGCGTTGTCGCTGCCGCCGTGGGTAGCGGTCCACATGGCGAGCACATTCTTGAGTGCGGTGTCGCCGAGCTGCTGATCGGTTGAGAGGAGGCCGCTAGGCCGTGCGCCGTTGGCGAACAGCTTGGCTGCATGCTGCTCCAACGACATGGCGAGGGCGATGGCGTTGCGGGCGCGGGTGATGGGCGCTGTGCCGGCGAAGGCGTCGATGTGCAGCACGTCGCGGTAATGATAGCGGACGTTCCGCTTAGCCTGCCGCACCACGTAGAAGGGCTCGCCGGTGGTCTCATCGAGCTTCGGCGTGACCGTGGTGGGGTCGAGGCGGATGAACTCGATCACCCGGTCATCGACGCGGTTGGCCAGAGCAAAGCCGCCCTTGTCGTTCAGCAGGGCGTCGTGCGTGAGCTGGGTGCGCAGTTCAGCGGCGCTGGTCCAGTCGTTGGCTTCATCGTGCGCAAGGCGAAAGGCAGTGTGCGCCGGGTCGGCGTCCCTGCCCTCTGCGCTGCGCACGAACAGCTTCACCGGGAGCGTGCCTACGGCCTCCGCGATCAGCTCGACAGCTGAAGCCACGGCAGGCACGGTCATAGCGGACTTGGGCGTGACTGATACGTTGGAGAGAGTCGGCACAGCGCCGAACAGGAAGGTCGCCAGCGGGTCGGTGAGGCCTATAGGTTCGGGGTCCGCCTTCGTGACGGTGGGCGCTAAGATGTCGGCGATGCGGTCGAGGAAGGGCATGCGATCCATGTGGTATCCGAATACCACATGGATATACGCCTATCAGAACAAAATGTGAATCCCTGTGCGGTATTATTTTACCGCGCGCCGGATTGCTCCTCTGCGGTGATCCCGAACGCTAGTCCTCGAAACCAAAGTATCTTTTGAGACAGCACCTCAAACTCTCGCTGGTGCTTTCTCAGTCGATCGAGGTCAAAGATGAACTCTGGTCGCAACTCGTTCTTGTGAACCCGGTTACGTGTCAGCGCCGTTGCATCCTGATGGCTCATACCGAGCTGCGCGGTCACAACGCCGCCTTCATGCCTCATGCCAAACACCGAATGAACAATCTGATTCCGTGCCTTGGCGGCCTTTACCAGTAGTTTGTGGACGCTCTTCCAGTCATCTTGGAACTGATCCCGGACAGCGAAGAATGCACAGCCGTCCAGCAAAGATATCTTTGTATCAAAACTTTGTATGTGGTGCCAATTTACAGATATGATCTGAGGGTCGGCCCCCTTCATCATAAAGAAATATAGGTTGTAGGCGGACTGCTCAACCCACTGCCATTTGGCCAGCGTCTTGCCGAGCTGCAGCAGGAATTCGTTCTCGATCTCGATTTCGTCCACTGCGTCCTCCCTAGTTAGCTGGGGTCTGCTCACCATGCGAGCGCCGGCAACCGTTGAACGGCAGTCCTATTTGCCCGAGGGCGTCTTCCGGTTGCGATACCTGATAAAGCGATCGATGAGTTTGCGGTCTCGTATCAGTGTCTTCTCATTGAGGTTTAGGTCGAGAAAGCGAATGAGTTCGTCACGATCTTTGAAGCCAGGTCGGTTAGTGATGTAGAAGAAGAGCAGCTGAGCCGCGAGGGCGTCCGCATGCAAAAGCACTGCGTCCGCCTCGTCATTGTCGGGCGACTTTCCTGCATGAATGGTGGAGTTACGGCGAAGTCGAATGTGTTGTGCGATCTGCCGCGTCTCTGGGGTGTCTTTGAAGAGCTTTGAGACGCGAGAAACAGTAACATCGTATTTCTCCGTCTGGGTAGCAGTTAGATATTCTATGGTGCCCCACAGCCCCACGAGCACGGCATCCGTGTCGTGCTGATCCAGTGCTCGACAATATCGCAGCAAACCATCCCCGATAAATTCCGAGAGGGGATTGCGGGTGGCCAGCCTGCGCCAGTGCAGAATGTTCTGGCGAACCGCCTTGGCATCTTCGGCGAACTTGGCGCTCTTGTGCTTATGCTCCCACCTGGGCTCATACCAAAAGGTTTCGCCTGCGCTGGTTCCATCGGGATTGTGGACTGTGCGGTATGGTCCCAGCCGGAACCTATTGATGGCGTGCGAGATGTGGTGGAACTGAAATAGGTTGAGGCCTCGCCCAGAATTCACCATGAGATTCAAGACGCCGCGCAGTCGGTCCACGGCGTCTATGGCTAACGTGTGAGCATCGAATTGATTGGCCGCCGCAACTTTTACCAAGATGTTAGTCAGACCGGGCACGTCTGATGGGATGTTGTCCCGTTTCAGTGCAGCGGCGAATTTCGACCGCTCGCTGAGGGCTCGTTTCATGAAACGAGACGAGGAACTAGGGTTCCAGAGGATGGTGCATTCACCGTCCTTAACCTCGCGCAGAAGGTCGGGGCCGTCATAGGTAACGTCGCAGAGCACGACGAATGTCTGGGTGTTGTTTTGTTTCAGCGTCTGAAACGCCGAGGTGCATCTGCCGAGGAATTCTGTGGGGTCACTCAGGTCAAGCGTTGCATCACTGAGGGCCTTGTCGATGCACCGCCGCTTAAGTAGCCCAACCTCCGCTGATGCCCGTATCGACGAATAGAGGACGGGCTTCCAGAACTTGTAGTCAGACCCGACGAAACCGCACCGACCGTCAGCGCCAACCGTCCGCATCTTTCGGAATATGCCGAGCAGCAGATTGCTGTCGAACCCTGCCTCCCAGCCGAACATGGGAATACCCTCCACAGGCCAGATGCAGTTGGCCCCCGGACGGCAGGTTGTTGGTTGTCAGCTTGCAGTCAAGTCCCGACCTTCGTTGACGTCGCCTACGGCCCAAACAGGTGATCCAGTTTGGTCCACGATACCCGACGTCTATCTTGCTAACGTATTGATTTTGCTATACCTATAGTTCTGTGGGTAGGGTCCAGGTTCCCCAGCCAGCCTCTCTTTCCTCAAATTGAGTGCCAACGGCCTATGGGTCGTGACGCATCCACACACTCGATGTCATCCCGGCGCAGGCCGGGACCCATCCTGAGGTGGTTCGGCTCGTGGTGGTGGAACCGAGGCATCTCAGGATGGGCCCCGGCCTTCGCCGGGGTGACGCCGTGGATGGGGATGGCTCCAGGCGAGCGAACAGGTCCGATAGCCCTGCGGGCTTCGGAGTTTTCAAAGATCCTTCCCCTTTCGAGGAAGTCGAAGCGGGACCGGCGAGGCGTTTGCCCCGTAGCGGTAGTCCGCAGATGAAWGAGGCTCACGCCTCGCCGGCCGGCCGGGGTTTTGGGCCTATGCCACCAGTGCCGGGGCGCATCCCCTGCCGCATCGCGAGAACGATGGGAAACKCGGTCGGCGGCCGGAGTGCCAGCACCGCCTTCGTTGCTCCCGCCCGGCTCATGCGTGCCAGGCTTCGCCCCTTGGGCCACTCCGCATCGAGCGACCCTCGCGTTGTAGCGGCTTGACCGGCGAACCGGTCCTTGCCGTGATGGTTTCCGCCTGAACTGCAGCGACCCGCAGCCCACCCGGTCTCCACCGCACCAACCACTCGTCATGATCTCGCTTCGGTGCAGCGGATGGGCACAGAATCGCATGGGTGGGGAGTGGGGGGATAGATCGGCGCAAGATTCTCGCAACGCCTTGCCTGGCCTCGTGATTGTGGCTCCGCTCACCACCCATCCTCCCCCGTCAGAGGGGGAGGTGCCGCATCGAGCTCCTCGGCGAGATCGCGCCTCACTTCATGACGCGTGTGCAAATGAGAAAAGAGCGCACCGTTTCCGGACGCGGTGGCGGTAGATCACGGAGTTCGGCACTCTCCCGGGCGGCGCTGATGAACAACGATGCGTAGCGTTCATCGCGGCTATGAGCCCCTCTTGACCAATGTCGTTATAACGTCATAACTCTATGACGTCAGCCGGGCGGAGGCATGCCTGGCGCGTACAGGGAGAATTCGAATATGCAGCTGTTCCAGGCTTTGACGCGTGCCGCGGGCACCGTTGCCATCCTGCTTTCAAGCACCGCCCTGGTTTCGGCCGCGGATGTGTCGTTCCTCACCCACTGGGCGCCGGACACGGTGGCCAAGCTGGAGGCGGCGGCCGCGACCTATACTGAGGCGCACCCCGACACCAAGATCACCGTCCGCGCCGTGCCGTTCGGCGACCTGCTGACGACGCTGCGCACTTCGGGCGGCGGCGCCGGCGGGGCGACGATTGCCGGCATTTATGATGCTTGGCTGCCCGACCTCGCCAAAGACCAACTGGTGGCGGCGGTTCCCGATGCGATTGCGGCGGACACCAAGGCCAACTGGCCGGCGGGGGTGATCGGCGCGGCTTCGATCGGCGGCGTGCTGTATGGCATTCCGAACGAGATCGACGTCTATGCGCTCAACTACAACAAGAAGCTGTTCGCCGAAGCCGGGATCGCCGAGGCGCCCAAGACCTGGGACGAATTCCTCGCGGCGGCCGAGAAGCTGACCGACAAGGCGAAGGGCCAGCAGGGCTTCGGGCTCATCAACTCGTGGGCGGCGGGCGTGCTGCACCCGTTCTCGTCGCTCTTGGTTTCGAATGGCGGGGACCTCGTGGTCGACGGCAAGCCGGTGCTCGACAGCGAGGCGGCCAAGCAGACCTTCGAGCTCTACGAGAAGCTGATCAAATCGGGCTATTCCGACCCGGCGATGGCGACGGCCGACGCCAACACCACGGGGCCGTTCCTCGACAGTTTCGTTTCCGGCAAGACCGGCATGATCATCATGGCGAACTGGTGGGAATCGGCGCTGAAGGCGGGCATGGGCGATGCGTTCGCCGATGTCGCCACGGCGCCGATCCCGGTGGGGCCGTCGGGTGATGTGCCGCGGTCGATCTCGTATTCGTGGATGACGGTGGTGAACGCCAAGGCCTCGGCCGAGGAGCAGGCGGCGGCGTGGGACTTCCTCAACTGGCTCAACGGGCCGGAGTCGGGTCCGAACGGCGCGTCGGCGATGGGCGATATCCTGATGTCGATGGGGATTTTGCCGTCGCGGACTTCGGATGGGGCGGCGTTTGCCGAGAAGCTCGCTGGGGATGCGTTCCTCAAGGGCTATACCGAGACGCTGGCCAACGCCAAGGGGTTCCCGGTGGTGCTGGGCGGGCAGGAATTCTCGGAATCGCTGCAGAAGACGCTGGAGGCGGTGCAGTTCGGGCAGCTGTCGGCGGCTGATGCACAGGCGACGGCGCAGGCTGATGCGACGGAGATTCTCGAGCGTAACGCGAAGTAAGGAGCGGCCCGCTCTATAGCTGGAGCGGGCTGCCCCCCCACCCCTGTCCCCTCCCCCTCGAACAGGGGAAGGGAGACGAAAGAGCCGACGGTGCGGATGCCTGCGCCGAACCAGAAACAACCCACGGTGTCATCCCGGCGCAGGCCGTGATCCAGCCTGAGATTTCACAACCGCAGCGGACGTGGAAAGACCTCAGGATGGGCCCCGGCCTTCGCCGGGGTGACGCCGGTGGATGGGAAGAAGTATGCCCGCGACCAACAACCAGCACCGATCAGCGGTCTTCATGCTCGCGCCCGCGACGGGGCTGCTGGCGGTCTTCATCATCATTCCGATGCTGCTGACGATCTGGCTGAGTTTTCAGGAGTGGTCGACGCAGACGGGGTTCGAGACGGCGACGTTTGTCGGGGTGCAGAACTTCATCGATATCTTCGCCAACAACTCGGTGGGCCGCGACTTCAAGGCGGCGCTGGTGGATACGGCGCTCTACACGGTGGCGTCGGTGGCGATCATCCTGCCGCTGTCGGTGATGCTGGGGCTGCTGGTGCACCAGAAGATCGCGCCGGGCGGGGTGTTTTTGAGGACCGTGCTGTTTTCCACCTACATGGTGCCGATGATCGCGGTGGCGCTGGTGTTCTCGAAACTCTACTCGCCGACCGAGGGGCCGCTGAACCAGATCCTCGGCTGGGTCGGCATTGGGCCGCAGACTTGGCTGAGCGCGCCGCAGACGGCGCTGTTCTCGATCGTGATTTTGAACGTGTGGCAGCAGGTGGGGTATTTCACCGTGCTGGCCGTCGCCGGGCTGACGCAGATCCCGGACTCGCTCTACGAGGCGGCGAAGATCGATGGGGCCAACCCGATCCAGCGGTTCTTTGCGATCACCCTGCCCCTACTCGGCAACACGCTGCTGTTTTCGGCGGTGGTCGCCATCATCAACGCCGTGCAGGTGTTCGAGCCGGTGGCGCTGATCACCCAGGGTGGGCCGGTGAATGCCACGAACGTGCTGACCTATCATATCCGCCGCGTCGGCATCGAGAGGGCGCAGGGCGGGCTCGGCTCGGCCATGGCGGTGACGCTGATGCTGGCGCTGGTGGTGGCGATCGCGCTGCTGTTCGCGTTTGCCCGATCGCGGGAGGCGAAGGCCGCATGAGCGCCGCAATGAGCACCGCAGTTGCCGACCGCCGCGCCCTCGAACGGCCGCGCTACAAGCTGAGACCGGCCAGCGCATTGCTGGTGCTGGTGATCATCGTGGTGGCGGTGATCGCGGCGTTCCCGCTGGCCTGGATGGTGCTCACCAGCCTCAAGACGCCGCAGGAGACGATGCAGGTGCCGCCAGTGTGGCTGCCGGGGGCGCCGAACCTCGATGCCTATGCGCAGGTGGCGGAAGTGGTGAGCCTGGGGCGGTCGTTCTTCAATTCGGCTGTCATCGCGGTGGTGACGACGGTGGCGATCATCGTCACCAGCCTGATGGCCGGGTATGCGTTCGCCAAGTACGAGTTCCGTTACAAGGAATGGCTGTTTGCGCTGCTGATCGCGACGATGTTCCTGCCGCCGATCGTGACGCTGATCCCGCTGTACCGGATCACCGGCTATCTGGGGCTGAATGCGAGCCTTGCCGGGGTGATCGTGCCCAATCTCGCCAATGCGTTCGGGATTTTCCTGATGCGGCAGTTCATCAAGGGCGTGCCGGATGAGCTGATCGAGGCGGCGCGGGTGGATGGGGCGTCGGAATTGCGGGTGCTGTTCCAGATCGTCGCGCCGGCGGTGATGCCGGCGATCGCGGCGCTGGTGCTGTTCGCGTTCGTCTACCACTGGAACAGCTACCTGTGGCCGCTGACGGTGCTGCAGGGGAGCGCAGACCAGTATCCGATCGTCATCTCGCTCTCGCGACTGCTCAGCTACAACCGCGGCGCGATGAATACCGGGCTGGTGATGGCGGGCGCGACGCTGGCCGTGCTGCCGCCGGTGCTGCTGTTCGTGATCCTGCAGCGGTTCTTCGTCGACTCGGTGGTGAGTTCGGGGGTGAAGGGATGAGCACGATCCTCGCCATCGATCTCGGAGGGACGCGGTTCCGCGCCGGGATTGCGGATGTGGCCGATCCGGCGGCAGTGCAGCCGGTGGGTGAATGGGCGGCGCCGCAGACGCTGGCGGCGTTCATGGAGCTGTTGCGGTCGCAACTGGCGGCGCATGGGGCGACGCGGCTGGGGCTGGGGATACCGGGGCTGGCGCAGGGGACGGTGTGCCGGTGGGTGCCGAACCTCGGCTATCTCGATGGGCTGGACCTTGCTGCAGAATTGCCGGAGGTTTCGATCGGGCTCGGGAACGATGCGCAGTTGGCGCTGCTGGCCGAGGCTTCGGCCGGGGCGGCGGTGGGGCTCACGGATGCGATCCTTCTCGCCATCGGCACGGGAATTGGGTCGTCAGTGCTGGCGGGTGGGCGGATCGTTGCCGGCAATGGCGGGGCAGCGCTTTCGTTCGGCTGGGCGGTGGCGGATGTGACCGACCCCGGCGAGGACAAGAATGGCTGGCTGGAGCGGCAGGCTTCGGGGCGGGCGCTGGATGTCGCGGCGCAGTCGATCGGGCTGCCCGATGGGGCGGCGCTGGTGCGGGCCGCGCGGGGGCGCGACGCGGCGGCGATTGCGGCGCTGATGCCGGCGATGACGGCGCTGGGTACAGCGCTGGCCGGGGCGGTGGCGCTGCTGGCGCCGCAGGCGATCATCCTCGCGGGAGGCGTTGCGGCATCGGTGGATGTGCTGAAGCCGCTAATCTTGCCGGCGCTGCGCAGGCAGTTGCCGCCGCATCTCAGAGACATCGATTTGAGACCCGGGCAATTCGGGCCAAAGGCCGGCCTGGTGGGCGCCGCGTTCGCGGGCGCTTACGGGGCGAACTGGAGGAATGGGCATGGTTGAACCGACAGGTCTGATGAAGCCGGACCGGCGGCGGCCGGAGCCCCTGTGGCACCAGGCCGAGATGGCGCTGCGCGAGCTGATCGAGCGGGGCGAATGGACTTCGGGGTCGCAGATCCCCAACGAGGACCGGCTGGGCGAGATGCTGGGCATTTCGCGGATTACGCTCAGGCACGCGCTGCGCAACCTCGAGGAAGCGGGGCTGCTGCGGCGCGAGCATGGGCGCGGCACGTTCGTGCGCTCGGCGACGGTGGTCGCCGGCGTGCGCGGGCTCACCAGCTTCACCGATGAGATGAAGACGCTGGCGCTGGCGGCGGGGACCAAGCTGCTGGAGGCGCACCGGGTGCCGGCCGACGAGGAGATGGCCGATGCGCTGGAGATCGCGCTTGGCGACCCCGTGGTGCAATTGCGGCGGCTACGGCTCGGCAACGGCATGCCTATCGGCATCCAGACCAGCCACCTGCCCGAGGCGCGGGTGCCCGGGCTGTTCGAAGATGCGGCGAATGTACAGTCGCTCTACGGCTGGCTGAAGGAGCACTGCGGCATCATTCCGGTGAAGGCCAAGGAGGTCTATCGGGTCGGCCGGGTGGCCGAGATCGATGCCGAGATGATCCAGCTGGCGGCGGGCACGCCGGCCTTCGAGGTCGAGCGTATCGCCTACGATTCGAGGGGGCCGTTCGAATACGCCCTCTCCACCATGCGCGCGGACCGCTACGAGATCCGCTCCACCCTTTATGTGTAACGCTTTGTTTTGAAAGGCAAACCTATGTCCACCCTGTATATCAGCAAGCTCGTGAAGATCGCCGAGGCGGCGGCCGAAGCGAATGCCGACGCCTTCGACAAGGCCTCGTCCGCGGTTGCGGAAACCCTCGCCAACAAGGGCCTGGTGCACCTGTACGGTTCGGGCCATTCGGTGCTGCCGGTGCAGGAGACCTACCCGCGCTACGGCTCGTATGTCGGCTTCAACCCGCTGACCGACCCGCGCGTCATGTGGCACAACATCCTCGGCGCCGGCGGCGTGCGTGAGCTGCTCTGGCTCGAGCGCACCGAGAAATATGCCGAGAAGTTCCTCGACCATCAGCCGCTGAACGCCGGCGACACCATCGTGATCTTCGGCCATTCGGGGTCGAACGCTTCGGGCATCGACACGGCGCTATACGCCAAGGAGCGCGGGCTGACGGTGATCGCCATCACGGCCAAGTCCAATGCCGGCAAGGCTGCCAGCCACAGCTCGGGCAAGCGCCTGCCGCACGCTGCCGACATCGTCATCGACACGGGCTCGCCGGTGGAAGACGCGATCGTCGACATCAAGGGGTGGACCCGCCCGGTGGCGGGTTCGTCGACCGTGCTGGCGATGATGATGATGCACGAGTTGCTGGCCGAGAGCGCGCAGAAGCTGGCGGATCGCGGCATCGAGCTGCCGGTGTTCGCATCGCCGACCATCCCTGGCGTGACGCTGCACGACACCGACATCATCTACGGCGTTTACCGCGAGCGGATGCTGGAAGCGCAGCAAAAGCACCTGCCGCAGTTCAAGAAGTCCATGGCCCAGGAAGGCTGATTGGACGTCCCGGGCGGTGGCTGACCCTGACGCCCGGGATACCTATTCGTGTGGAGGGGCCGCAACACCGGCGCCTCCCGCCGCCCCCTCCCCCGCCTTCGGCGGTCCCCCTCCCCCGTTCCACGGGGGAGGATCGCCTCGACATCTGGTCCCCATGACCCAAAAACTCACCGCCTATACCGGCGCCCGCATCTTCGATGGCGAGGCATGGCACGATGATGCTGCGCTCGTAGTCGAGGGCGGCGCAGTTCACTCCGTTGGACCTGCACCTGCTGGCGCCACGACGGTGCGGCTCGGTGGGGGTATCCTCACGCCGGGCCTGATCGACCTGCAGGTCAATGGCGGTGGTGGGCATCTGGTCGGGCCGGGGACGACCGCCGGTGATCTGGCGATGGTTTGCGCTACGCATACGGCGTTCGGCGTGACCGGGCTGCTGCCGACGCTGATCACCGATATGGCAGAGGTGACCGACGCGGTGCTGGCGGCGGGGACGGAGGCGGCGCGGCGGAAGGTGCCGGGGTTTCTCGGGCTGCATCTCGAGGGGCCGCATCTCTCGCTGGCGCGTAAGGGTGCGCATGATCCGGCGCTCATCCGGCCGATGGATGAGGCGGACCTGGTGCGGCTGGAACGGGCACGGGCCGCCCTGCCCCATCTGCTGGTGACGGTGGCGGCGGAGACGGTGACGCCGGAGCAGATTGCGCGGCTGGCGCGGGCCGGCATCGTGGTCAGCATTGGACATTCGGATGCGTCGTTCGACGTGGCCTCGGCGGCGATCAAGGCTGGCGCAAGCATGGCGACCCACTTGTTCAATGCGATGAGCCAGATCGGCAACCGCGACCCCGGCGTGGTCGGGGCGGCGCTGCATCACGGCAGCGTGTGGGCTGGGCTGATTGCCGACGGCATCCACGTGAACCCGGCGACGCTGGGGCTGGCGCTGCGGGCGAAGACCGGGCCCGGGCGGATTTTTCTCGTGTCGGATTCCATGTCGCAGGCGGGTACGGACATGGCGAGCTTCGAGCTCAATGGGCGGACGATCTATCGCAAGGACGGCGCGCTGCGGCTTGGCGACGGAACGCTTGCAGGGGCCGACCTGACGCTCGATGCGGCGGTGCGATACGCGCATTTCGAGCTGGGGCTGGAGCTGGGTGAGTGTCTGCGGATGGCGTCGCTGTACCCAGCGCAGGCGATTGGTGCGGAGGGGCTCGGGCGGTTGGTGCCGGGCGCGCCGTTTGTCTGGTTCGGTGACGACCTGAGGGTGCGGACGCTGCCCGCCTAGTCGCGAAAACTGTAGCGCGGGGCGTTTTCGGGCTGGAGCAGGATGGCGCGCAACTCGGTGTCTCCGGCTGTGTAGTCGACCTTGACGGGTGGCGGGCCGGAGAACGCCTGGATGCCGATCCAGCCTGCGACCAGCGCTCCGGCGAGGATGCCAGCGCCGGTGAAGCGGTACTTGCGGGCGCGTTTGGCGATCCGTCCCGGCAGCAGTAGCAGCCAGAGGATGGGGACCAGGAGGAGCAGAAGGAGCAGTTCCATCGGGGGAACCTCGCACTCATTCCCGCGCAAGGTACCGGATCGTGGTTAAGGATTGGTGTGGAGCACGCTTACCGCCCGTCGCGGGCCGTAGACGCCGGGCTTGGCCGCTGCTACGCATAGGCGTCTAGTAAAGCGGTTTACAAGAAGCAATGACAAGCAAATTCAAGACGGTGTTCGGCGACAAGAAGCCGGTGATCGCGATGGTGCACCTTGGCGCCCTGCCCGGCGCTCCGCTGCACGACTACGAGGGGGGCGTGGAGGCCATCGTCGAAGGAGCGCGCAAGGATTTGCGTGCGCTACAGGCGGCGGGCTTCGATGCGGTGATGTTCGGCAACGAGAACGACCGGCCGTATGAGTTCAAGGTCGATACCGCGTCGACGGCGACGATGGGCTACGTGATCGGGCGGCTGCGCTCCGAGATCACGGTGCCGTTCGGGGTGAACGTGCTGTGGGACCCGGAAAGCTCCATCGCGCTGGCGGCGGCGACCGGGGCTCGGTTCGTGCGCGAGATCTTCACGGGCACCTATGCCTCGGATATGGGGCCGTGGACGCCGGATGCCGGCAAGGCGGTGCGCTATCGCGACCGGTTGGGCCGACAGGACCTGGCGCTGCTGTACAATGTGTCGGCCGAGTTCGCCTATTCGCTGGACCAGCGGCCGCTGAGCGACAGGGCGCGGAGCGCCGTGTTTTCGTCGATCCCCGATGCGATCCTTGTTTCGGGTGCGATCACCGGCGAGGCGGCGAAGATGGTCGACCTCGAGGCGGTGAAGCGGGTGCTGCCGACGACGCCGGTGCTGGCGAACACGGGCGTGAAGCATGCGACGGTGGCCGATGTGCTGGCGGTTGCGGATGGCTGCATCGTCGGCTCGTCGCTGAAGGTCGATGGCGACACCTGGAAGGCCGTGGACGCCGACCGGGCGGCCGAGTTCATGCGGCTGGTCCGCGAGGCGCGGGGGTACTGATGAGCTTGAAGCAATGGGTGATCGACCTGATGCTCATTCCCGGGCTCTCCGGGTACGAGGGCCGGGTCCGCAAGTACCTGAAGGCGGCGATGGCCGGGTTGGGGATCACCTCGACGACCGACCGGATGGGCAACCTGATCGCGACGCTGGAGGGCGACAAGGGCGCGCCGAGCGTGATGCTGTTCGCGCATATGGACCAGCTCGGGCTGATCGTGCGGAAGATCGAAGCCAACGGCATGGTTCGGGTGGAGCGGCTGGGCGGCGTGCCGGAGCGGGCGCTGCCTTCGACGGAGGTGCTGTTCTGCGTCGGCGAGGGCAAGGATGTGCCCGGGCTGATCGCACACAAGAGCCACCACGCGACGTCGCAGGACGAGAAGTACAAGGTACTGCCCTACCCCGAGCTCTATATCGACGCCGGGTTCAAATCGGCGGCCGAGGTGCTGGCGGCAGGGATCGATGTGGGGACGCCCATCGTCTATGCGCCGAAGGTGACCGAGCTCGCCAATGGGCGGATTGCCGGGACTGCGGTCGATGACCGGGCGGCCTGTGCGGTGATGATCGAGGTGGCCAAGGCACTGGCTGATGTGAAGAAGCGGCCGACGGTGCACTTCGTGTTCTCGGTGCAGGAGGAGTTCAACCTGCGCGGGGCGGTGACGGCGGCGCAGGTGCTGATGCCCGATGTGGCGATCCAGCTCGACCTGATCCTCGCGACTGATACGCCCGACATGGCGGCACGCGGCGACGTAAAGCTCGGCGGCGGGCCGGCGATCTCGCTCTACTCGTTCCATGGGCGGGGGACGCTGAACGGCACGCTGCCGCATCCGGCGATGGTGAAGCTGTTCGAGGATAGCGCTGAAGCGAAGAAGCTGCCGCTGCAGCGGAGCGCGCATATCGGGGCGCTGACCGACCTCAGCTATGTGCAACTGGTGGGCCAGGGCGTGGCCTCGATCGAAGTGGGGTTCCCGATGCGCTATTCGCACTCGTCGCTGGAGGTTTGCGACATCTCTGACCTCGAGCAGCTGACGACGCTGCTGGTGGAGGCGCTGCCGCGGATCGACAGCAAGTTCAGCTTGGACCGGGATGACTACATCGGATGAGGCATTATCTCGGCATCGATATCGGGACGTTTGAATCGAAGGGCGTGCTGGTGGATGCGGAGGGGCGAATCGTCGCCAGCGCCGCCCGGCCGCACAAGATGCTGGTGCCGCAGCCCGGCTGGGCCGAGCACCGGCCGCGCGAGGACTGGTGGGGCGACTTCTGCTTTCTGAGCCAGGCGCTGATCGCCGATAGCGGCGTCGACCCCAAGGACATCGTGGCGGTGGCGGCAAGCGCCATCGGTCCGTGCATGCTGCCGGTGGATGCCGACGGCGAGCCGCTGATGAACGGCGTGCTCTATGGCGTCGATACGCGGGCGGCCAAGGAGATCGAGGAGCTGACGGCGCGGATCGGCGAGGATGTTCTGCTCAGCCGCTGCGGCAATGCGCTGACCAGCCAGTCGATCGGGCCGAAGATCCTGTGGCTGAAGCGGAACCGGCCGGAGATCTATGCCAAGACCGCGAAGATCCTGACCTCGACCACCTACATTGTGCAGAAGCTGACCGGGCGATACGTGATCGACCACTATTCGGCGGCGAATTTCTCGCCGCTGTATGATGTCGAGAAGCTGGCATGGACCGATGAGCTGGCGGACGACATCATCGGGTTGGACAAGCTGCCCGAGGCGATCTGGACCACCGATATTGCCGGGACAGTGACGGCGGAGGCTTCGGCGGCGACCGGGCTGGCGGTGGGGACGCCGGTGACCACCGGGACCATCGATGCGGGTGCCGAGGCGCTGAGCGTCGGGGTGCTCGATAGCGGCGACATGCTGCTGATGTATGGCTCGACCATCTTCATCATCGAGATCACGCCGGTGCGGGTGCCGGATGCGCGGCTGTGGTATGCGCCGTGGTTCTTCCCTGGCAAGCACGCGGCGATGTCGGGGCTCGCGACCTCAGGGACGCTGAGCCACTGGTTCCGCGAGCAGTTCGCCAAGGAGCTCGATCCGGCGACGGCGGTGATGGCGCTGGCGCTGGAAGCCGAGGGCTCGCCGCCGGGGGCGAACGGGCTGGTAATGCTGCCGTATTTCTCGGGAGAGCGGACGCCGATCCATGACACCGAGGCCAAGGGTGTGCTGTTCGGGATGGACCTGACGCATACGCGCGGGGACATCTACCGGGCGATCTTCGAGGGCATCGCCTTCGGCACGAACCACGTGTTCGAGACCTATGCCGATGTGGGGCAGCCGCCCAAGGCGATCCTCGCGGCGGGCGGCGGCACGAAGAACCGGGTGTGGGCGCAGGCGACATCGGACGTTTCGGGGCGAACGCAGATCGTGCGGCAGAAGACGGTGGGGGCATCGTATGGCGATGCGTTCATCGCGGCGCTGGCGATCGGGGATGTGCAGCCGGATGATATCCGGACGTGGAACCCGGTGGATCACGAGATCACGCCGGATGCGGGGTTAGCGGAGCTGTATCGGCGGCGGTATCGGGTGTTCCGGGAGCTGTACGAGCGGAACAAGGATTTGATGCGGGAGCTCTAACCCCGGCATCGAGTGCCTGGCGCACCCCCTCCGAGCTTCGCTAGGTCGCTTTGCTCCCAAGCTTCGCTTGCCTCCCCCGTCAAGGGGGAGGTTGGGTCTGGTGGTTGTGGCCGGATCGCGCCTAGCCCTTGATGCTGCCGGCCGTCAGGCCCTTGATGATGTAGCGTTCGAGCAGGATGCCGACGACGACCAGCGGGGCAATTGCCGCGGTGGAGAGGGCGGCCATGCTCCACCAGTTGATGCCTTGCGAGCCGGTTTGGCTGGCGACCATGACGGGGAGCGTCTTGGCGTTGGAGCCGGTGAGCAGCGCGGCGAAGAAGTACTCGTTCCAGCACAGGATCAGGCTGAGGATGAAGGCGGCGACCATGCCGGGGAGCGCCATCGGCAGGATGATGCGGAGGAAGGTGCCCCAGGGGCCGAGGCCATCCACTTGCGCAGCTTCGTCGAGCTCGATCGGGATGGTGTCGAACTGGTCCTTCATGATCCAGATGACGATGGGCAGCACGGTGAGCGTGTAGAGGAGGATCAGGCCGGTGAGGCTGTCGAGCAGCGCCAACTCGCGGTAGAGGACGAGGAATGGCAGCGCGAGAACGACCGGCGGCAGGATGAGCTGGCTGAGGAAGAAGAAGCTCAGGTCTTCGTTCTTCATCCAGAGGAATTTGTACTGGAAGCGGCTGAGGCCATAGGCAGCGAGCGCGCCGATCATCACGGCGAGCGTCGAGGCGCCGAAGGCGGTGTAGACCGAGTTGAGGAAGCGCCCGAGGAACTCGTCGCGAACGGTCGAGATCTGGCCGATGGTGTCGGGGGAGAGGCCCAGCGAGCGCCAGCCCAGCCAGTTGGGCTGGTAATCGACCCACGGGATGAGGTGGCCGAGTTGCACATCCTTGGCCACCTTCATCGAGGTGGTGATGGTCCAGTAGACCGGGAACAGCGAGACGAAGGCCCAGACGATCAGTGCCGCGTAGATGCCGATGCGGCCGAGCAGCCACTTGGTTCGGCGGACCGCAATACCGGTATCTGGGTGGGCCGCGGCGGAGATTGTTGCTTCGGCGGCCATCAGGTCATTCTCCGCATGCGCTTGCTCAGTACCCTCAGCAGTATGGTGATGAAGACCACGATCACCACCAGGTAGAACATCGCCAGCATGGTGCCGTAGCCGACGTTCGAGCGGTCGCGGTACTCGCGATAGATGAAGCTCGAGACGCTGTCGGTAGCGCCGCCGGGGCCGCCGGAGGTGACGGTGATGATGATGTCGGCGAGCTTCAATTTGAAGATGATGCGGAGGACGATCGCGGTGATCGAGACCGGCAGCATCAGCGGGAAGGTGATCTGCCAGAAGCGCTGCCAGGGCGAGGCGCCATCGACTCTCGCGGCCTCCATGACTTCCTTGGGCATGGCCTGGAGGCCGGCCAGCAGCAGGATCATCACGAAGGGGATCGACACCCAGGCATCCATCGCCTCGATCCAGAGCCGGGCGACCCAGGGGTCGGTGAAGAAGCTCGGGTTGTTGAAGCCCAGCCAGCGGGCGAAGCGCGCCACCGGGCCGAAGCGGTATTCGAGCATCGACTTGCCGACCATCCAGCTCACGGCGACCGGCGACAGCATCAGCGGAATGAGGAAGACGACGCGCCAGAATTTCCGCGCGCGAATCTCGGCGTTGAGGAGGAGCGCGAGGCCGAAGGCGATGGCGTACTCGACGAGAACGAAGAGCACATAGATCACCATGTTGCGCAGGGCGTTCCAGTAGAACGGGTCGCGGACCAGCTGCACCAGGTTGTCGAAGCCGTTGAACTTCTGGCCGGTCAGGGAGGCGAGGTTCCAGTCGGTGAAGGCGATCGACAAGCCGAACAGGGTCGGGAAGATCGCCATGGCGACGGTGAAGAGCGCGGCCGGGAGGATGAACAGGGCTTTGAGGCCCGCCTCGCCGCGCATCATTACCATGCCTGTGCCGAGGGCCGCGGCCCAGAGCACGTAGGCGTAAAGCGTCGGACGCCAATCCCTGAGGCCGAGCGGCAGGATGCCCGCCGAGTTGAGCGCCTGCAAGAGGCCGACGGCCAGGAACAGGACGGTGGCGGCGGCGATGAGCGCCCTGCCCCCTTCCTTGCGGCGGGGCGTAACGACGCCGTAGCTCGGTGATTCAGTCAACGCCATCCACGCCTCATCGAACAGTTCGGGCTCAGAACGAAATCGGCTGGTGACGGTCCGCCACCAGCCGTGGATTGTCAATCAGCGCAGGGCGTCAGAGCCCAAGCGAGGCCTTATAGAGCTTGATCTGATTGTCGCGACCGATCTGGTCGGTGATCTTCTCCCAGGCCGCGGCGATGGCGTCGGCGGTTTCCTGAGCGCCGGCGTACTGGCCGTTGATGCCCTTCACCAACTCGTCCTCGGCGATGGAATAGTACTGGAAGATGCCGGGGATACGCGGCTCGATCGCCGCGTTCGGGTGATTGTAGCTGTCGAGGTTGGAACCGAGATAATCCTCGACGAAGGCGCGATCGTAACCGGCCGCTTCCCACTCCTCGTACTGGAAGTGCGAGTTGCGGTAGGGCTGGAAGCCGGACGGATAGGCGGCGGTCCACAGCGACAGATCTTTGCCGCCCAGATGGGCAGCGGCGGACCAGGCGGCCTTGCGCTTCTTCTCGTCGGCGGAGACGCGGCTGGTGACGTAAACGCCCCAGCCGATATAGGCCATGTTGGGAGCGAAGTTCTCCTTCTCTTCCCAGGCGCTGGTCTTCGAATTGTAGACCTTCTTGGCACCAGGGTTGATCGAGAAGCCAACGACATCGCCGACGACGGAGGTGTCCGAAGTGCGGGCGTTGGAGCCGACGTCGCCCCACCAGGTGAGGGCCGCACCGGTGCCGCCGAGGAACTGCGAGAAGGCAGTGGCGTTCGGATCGGCGTTGAGCTGATCAGGCGGATAGGCGTTGGCCTTGACCAGATCGAGCACGTCCTGGATGCCCTGCACCCAGGCCGGGTTGTTGACGCGCGGCTTCATGGTGTCGGGGTCGAACAGCCAGGCCGGATCGTCCGGATGCTTGGCGTAAGCGGCAGCGCGGTCTTCAAGGAAGTAGAAGCCGAAGCCGCCCCACTGGTACTTCAGCGGGTCGATGAAGCCGTAGGCCGGGGTGCCGGTGATCGGATCGTTCTTGCCGGCAAGGGCAGTGGCGAGCGCCGGGAAATCTTCCCAGTGCGTCGGAACGTCGGCCATGCCGCTGATCGAGCCGTCGCCGAAATAGTCCTTGCGGTAGGCGAAGGTGTGGCAATCGCCGTCTATGTTGATGCGGTACGTCTTGCCATCCCAGGTGCCGACCGGCGCCTTCAGATAGTCCACGAGGTCGTCGGCCTCGATCTGGGTCTTCACCCAGTCGGGCATCTCGTCGAGCAGGCCCTTGCTGGCGGTATCGCCCTCGAAGGGTGCACCCATCTCGACGATGTCGAAATCGACGGTGCCGGTGGCGATCGACTGCTGCAGGCGCGGGTTGTAGTCGGCCTGGGCGAGGTCGATCCAGTTGATCTTGGCGCCGGTATAGGCTTCCCACGGCTTCAGGAAGCCGCGGAACAGGAAGTTGTGCAGGTTCTGGTTGTTGAGGCCCATGAAGGTGAGCTCAACGCCGGCAAATTCACCCTCGGCGACGTTTGCCTTGGTGGCGGCGAGGCAGAGTTCGCCGACCTTCTGCCAGTCGGCGTCGGTGGGCGAGCCCTTGCCGACGCCGGGGATCTGCAGGATCTGGGCGCGAACGCTGTCCTGGGCGAGGGCGCGGCCGGCGAAAGAGCTGCTCAGGGCAGTGCCGGCGGCAAGAGCGGCAGCGCCCTTCAGGAAGTTGCGGCGGTTTGCCTGCATGGCAGCAACCGCGTTGTAGAGTTCGAGTTTCACGTCAGTTCTCCCTCAAATCGCCGCTCGAGCGGCGTTGTCGCCTCCGCGCCGGCGCTCGATGGGAAACTGAACGGCAGGTCGGGCGGCGCCGAAGCGCAACCCAGTCCCTCAACCCCTGCCTAAGTCCCTCCCCAGGGAGCGCATCCTTATGTGCGGGATGCTGATGAATGGTACGGAGCTAACATGTTAGAAGTCAACAGGTTGGCGGCGCGAGCCGGCGCATCGGACTGCACAAAGAGCACTTGCATTCATGGGTGAGCGGCAGTTGCTTTCACTAATGAATGTGCACTTCCGCCTATGCTTCGGGCGGCAGGACGCCCTTCTTGAAGACAAAGCAGCCATAGAACCGGCGCTCGCCAGTCTGGATGACGACGTAGGATTGCTTGGCGGCCTCATAGAAGGCGAAGCGCTCGATCGAGCCCATGGGAGACGGCTTACCCTCGGCCTTGTCGATGGCGGCCTGGACCTCCTGCTGCACCGCGGGCACCTCGTCGGGCTTGCCGACGATTTCCATGCGCAACGCCGGGTGCGGCACGAAGCTGTCCAGCGGCATCAGCGACAGGATCGCCTCGGCGGCGCGGCCGGCGGTGACATTCTCCAGCTTCAGGAGCTTTCCGTAGACGGTCTGGCGCGCGATCGAATCCGAGGGAAAGTTCATGTCGGCGATGATCAGGTCGTCGCCGTGCCCCATGGATTTGAGCGCATGCAGCACGTCGGCATTCAGAATTGGGTCGATCCCCTTGAGCATGATTTTCTCCCCTGCCCTTGCCGGCTAATGTCCATGGAAAGCCGGAGACACGCAAGCGAGGGGAGACGATGCGTTACGAGATGATGCTGCCGCTGCAGATTCGGCGGGCGATCGAGGAGAACTGGCCGGTGGTGCTGCCGTTGGGGGTGCTCGAATACCATGGCGAGCACATGGCAGTGGGCATGGATACGCTGGTGGTGATCAAGGTGCTGGAGCGGCTGGAGGCCGAGATGAACCTGGTGATCCTGCCGCCGTTCTACTACGGCGCCGCCAGCTACGCCGTGGAGCCGCCGGAGGGGAACGGCTCGATCCAGGTTGGCCAGCAGGCGCTGGCGCCGTTTGCGGGCGACCTGTTCCGCAGCCTGTTGCGGGTGGGATTTCGCAACATCCACTTCTTCATCCACCACCAGAGCGAGAACTTCGCGGCCGGAATGCCGACCGACCTCAGCTTCAAGTTCGCGGCGCGGCAGGCGATCTTCGCCTGGCTGGAGGAGCATCGGGGCGAAGGCTGGTGGGGCCAGGCCGGGATGGACGACTACTACCAGCAGCACGCGACAGGCGACGACCCGTTCAACTGGATCAAAGGCCACCCGCTGATGACGGCGGAGATCATCAGCAAGTACCCGTTCGATCACGCGGGGATCGGCGAGACCTCGCTGATGCTGGCGCTCTGTCCGGAGGCGGTGGAGATGGCCCGGATCGACGACGCGAAGTGGTACACGCGCAGCGCCCGCGAAGGGACGGCGGAACTGGGGTGGAAGGGCGTCACGATGATCGAGGAACATCTGAGGGAGGTGCTGTCAGCACAGTAGCGCCCGGTTGGTCGATCGCTGAACGCTCGTAGGCATTGGTGGATCGATTAATGCGTCTATCGGCAAACGGCGCTGAGACAAATGTGCTCCATGCCACAGGCCTCCTCGGAAGGCTCTGACGCGATGGCAGGTATTGCGGCTAAGGTTCGCGCGCAGAGAAATGGGCGGGGGCGCCGCGAACCGGCAACAGTTCTGGATTCCTGGGGCGCAGTGGTTGGAGGCGAAGGACGCGGAGGCGGGAGGCTTGAGGGCGGCCCGGACGACGGACTACCGGAGACGCTGGGCGATCAGTGGTCCAAGGGAAATCCTCAGCCAAACGCCTTCACCTTGCCCTTTTCCATTTCGAGCCGCTTGTTACAGGTCTTCGCGAGCAGCTCTTCACTGTGGCTGGCGAGCACGATGATGCCCGCCTTCTCGGCCAGCAGGTTCATCCGGTCCGTCGCCTTCTTCTGGAAGCTCGCGTCCCCTGCGCCGATCCATTCGTCCATCAACAGAATCTCCGGCTCCATCGTTGTGGCGATGGCGAAGGCGAGGCGGGCGCCCATGCCTTGGCTGTAGCTCTTGAAGGGCAGGTCGATGAATTCGCCGAGTTCGGAGAACTCGATGATCTCGTCGGTGCGCTCGGCGATTTCGGCTTCGGTCCAGCCGTTGATCAGGCCGCGCAGCAGGATGTTGCGGCGGCCGGTGGCTTCGGGGCGGAACCCGAGGTTGATGTTGAACAGGGCATCGACCTTGCCGCGGATTTCGAGCGTGCCGGCGGTGGGCTCGTAGATGCCGTAGAGCACCTTGAGCAGCGTGGTCTTGCCGGCGCCGTTGGCGCCGACGAGGCCGAGGCGATCGCCGGCCTTGAGTTCGAAGCTGACGCCATCGAGGGCGGTGACGAAACGATGCGAGCCACTGCCCGAGATGGTGCCGCCGGTTTGCGGCAAGCGCTTGTCGCGGGGGCGGAGGGTCAGCTTTTCCCGCACCTGGTAGTTGAGATGCAGATCGTGGGCGCGAATGGAAACCATTAGACGATCAAAGCCACCTGGCGACGGAAGGTGCCGAGCAGCAGGACGGCGATGGCCCACATTGCCAGCGTAATGACGATGCAGACGCCGAAGGAGTTGAGCGGCGCGGTGCCGTCGACGATCGGCTCGCGGACGATGTCGAGGAAGTAGGTGAAGGGGTTCCAGTAGTAGAGCGCGGTGCGCAGCGGATCGCCGCCGGCGTTGCCCCAGAATACCGGAGTGGCGAACATGGCAACGCGCATCAGGTTGGCGACGACAAACTGGCTATCGGGGAAGAACACGCCGAGGAAGGCAAAGACCGTCACCACAGCCGGGGAGGCGACGAGGACAAGGGCGATACCCAGCGCCGACCACACCCAGGCACCGGTGATGGTTACCCCGGCAAGGAGCAAGATGATGACGCAGCCAGCCAGCGCGTAGCCAGACCGGATGAGGTTCTGCAGCGTCAGGCGCATGACGTAGACCGACAGCGGAAGGGTCGTGCCCTTGATGAACCCCTCTTCGCGTTCGAACAGCGATACCGCCTGGGTGATCGTGTCGGTGATGTAGAGCCAAACGAGGAGACCGACGCCGATGTAGATGGCGTGCAGCGGGTCCAATGGCGCCGGGGTGAAAATGAAGATGAAGGTGGCGGCGAAGGCGAAATAGTTGACCAGCAGCCAGAGGGGGCCGAGCGTCGTGCGACGGTGCTGATCGAAGATGTCCTCGGTGGCCAGCGCAATCCAGACGCGCCGCTGCTCGTAGCCGCCGACGATGTCGGTGAGCGCGTTGCTGAGAATCTTGAGCATGGGTGCCCCGGGCGGTTAGTCGCGTGCTCGCGTAGCACAGGGAGACGCCGGGGCCAATTGCAGCGATGCCACGTTGGGCGATTGCCACCGCTAACTGACGATGGCGCGGTCGGCGAGGCGGCGCCAATCGGTGCCGTCGGAGAAGGCGAGCGTGGCGCCGCCGGATTCATCCGCGAAGTAGATAAGTTGGCCAGCGCCGGCGCKGGCGGCGGGAGCGGTGGCGACGGTGTAGGATTTGGGGCGGATCGGGCCATCGACGTCAAGACAGACGGCTGGCACGGCGGTGCCGATGCCGATGTGGCCGGTGGCCGGATCGACCACCAGGGCCTCGTGCCAGGCGGTGCCGTCCGGGCTGGTCTTGAGGTGAAGCTTGTCATCGCCGGTGGTGCCGAGTTCGGCGCGGCCGGAGAAGCCGGTCTGGTAGAGGAGGCTGGCGGACTGCCCGGCACCCGCCTTGTTGAGCTTCAGTTGCACATTGCCGGAGCCGGGGGTGACGTCGTCGTGGCTAAGGAGGATGGCGTCGGATTTGACGGCGAGGCGGTTCGTGCCGTCGGCGGTAGTGTTGAGGCCGAGTTTGGCCGCGGTGGCATCGAGGCCCAGCGTCGGCTGCCAGGCGCTGCCGCTCCAGGCGAGGAGGCCGTTTTCGTCGAGCACGAAGGCGAGCCAGCCCGGTTCGGGGGCGTGGAACAGCCAGATGGCGCCGTCGTGGGTGGCGATCTGGTTGGTCTTGCCGGACCATGGGCCGGTGGGGCTTGGGCCGACGATGTAGCGAGCGCCGGTCGCGGGGCTGGACGGCGGGGTGGAGAGGTCGCGGTCGAGCACGGCGAGTTGCGCCAGGGTGTCGAGGGCGGCGATCGCCTCGTTGTGGGTGATGTGCTTGCCGGCCTGGGCCGGGAGGATGAAGGGGAGCTTCAGGTGGGTGCTGGTGGTCATGGTGTCCTCGGGTTGGTGAGCCGAGGATAGGCGGGCGGTTTCGCGCGGGGATAAGTCAGGCGGGCTGCAGCTCGGGCTTCACCTCTTCGAGCTCGATCAGGGTGCCGTCGAAATCCTTGGGGTGGAGGAAGAGGACCGGGAGGCCGTGGGCGCCGATGCGCGGCTTGCCGTCGCCGAGGACGCGGGCGCCGGCTTCGGTGAGGGTGCGGGCGGCGCTGGCGAGGTCGGGGACTTCGTAGCAGACGTGGTGGATGCCGCCGGAGGGGCTGGTTTCGAGGAACTTGCGGACGGGGGAGTCGGCGCCGAGCGGGGTCATCAGCTCGATCTTGGTGTTTTCGAGGTGGACGAATACCACGGTGACGCCGTGCTCGGGGAGATCGTGCGGGTGGTGCACGTCGGCGCCGAGGAGATCGCGGTATTTCGCGGCGGCCGCGGCGAGATCGGGGACGGCGATGGCGACGTGGTTGAGGCGGCCGATCATCGGTTGGTCAGCTTTCCCTCGATCTGGTTGAGGACGGAGAACGCGGCTTCGAGCACGTTGGTGCCGGGGCCAAAGATTTCGGCTACGCCGGCCTGGCGCAGGAAATCGTAGTCCTGCTCGGGGATGACGCCGCCGACGATGACCGTGACGTCGCCGAGGCCCCTGCCCTGCAACTCACTGATCAGTTCGGGGACGAGGGTCTTGTGGCCGGCGGCGAGGGAGGAGACGCCGACGGCGTCGACCTTCAGTTCCGCGACGTGGGTGGCGACTTCGGGGGCGGTTTCGAACAGGTCACCCATGTGGACGACAAAGCCGAGATCGGCGAAGGCCGTGGCGATGACCTTGGCGCCGCGATCGTGGCCGTCCTGGCCCATCTTGGCGATGAACAGCGCCGGTGCGCGGTTTGCCCTGGCGCTGAAGGTTGCGATCCGGTCGGTGAAGGCGGCGTATTGCGGGTCGGCGGCGTAGCTCTCGGCGTAGACGCCGGAGATGACGCGGGTGATGGCGGAATGGCGGTTGAAGACCTGCTCGAGGGTCGCCGAGATTTCGCCGAGGGTCGCGCGGGCGCGGGCCGCTTCGATGCTGGCGGCGAGGAGATTTCCGTTGGCGCGGGCGGCGGCCTGGAGGGCTGCGAGCGCTGCGGAGACCCGGTCAGGATCGCGAGTGCGGCGGACTTCGGCGAGGCGGGCGACCTGCTCCTCGCGGACCTTGTTGTTATCGATCTCGCGGATCTGGATCGGGTGCTCGTTCTCGAGGCGATAGCGGTTGACGCCGACGATGACGTCTTCGCCGCGGTCGACGCGGGCCTGGCGGAGGGCTGCGGCCTTCTCGATCTCGAGCTTTGGCGTGCCGGCTTGCACGGCGGCGGTCATGCCGCCTTCGGCCTCCACCTCAGCGATCAGGGCTTCGGCGCGGGCGACGAGGTCCGCGGTGAGGCTCTCGATGTAGTAGGAGCCGCCGAGGGGGTCGACGACGTCGGTGACGCGGCTTTCGTGCTGCAGGATCAGCTGGGTGTTGCGGGCGATACGGGCGGAGAATTCCGTCGGCAGTGCAATGGCTTCGTCGAAGGAGTTGGTGTGGAGGCTCTGGGTGCCGCCGAGCACCGCGGCGAGCGCTTCGATGGTGGTGCGGACGATGTTGTTGTGCGGGTCCTGCTCGGTCAAAGACACGCCGGATGTCTGGCAATGGGTGCGCAACATCAGCGATCGGGGGTCTTTGGCACCCAGTTGGACCATGATCTTCTGCCAGAGGGTGCGGGCGGCGCGGAGCTTGGCGACCTCGAGGAAGAAGTTCATGCCGATGCCGAAGAAGAAGCTCAGCCGGCCGGCGAAGGCATCGATATCGAGGCCGCGGGCCTGGGCGGCGCGGACGTACTCGCGGCCATCGGCAAGGGTGTAGGCGAGCTCCTGGACCGCCGTCGCGCCGGCCTCGTGCATGTGGTAGCCGGAGATCGAGATGGAGTTGAACTTCGGCATGTGCTGGGCGGTGTAGGCGATGATGTCGCCGACGATCCGCATGCTCGGCTCGGGCGGATAGATGTAGGTGTTGCGGACCATGAACTCCTTGAGGATGTCGTTCTGGATGGTCCCGTCGAGTTGGGCTGGCTTCACCCCCTGCTCTTCAGCGGCGACGATGAACATGGCGAGCACCGGGAGCACGGCGCCGTTCATGGTCATCGAGACCGACATCTGATCGAGCGGGATGCCGTCGAACAGGATCTTCATGTCCTCGACGCTGTCGATGGCGACGCCAGCCTTGCCGACATCGCCGGTGACGCGTGGGTGGTCGCTGTCATAGCCGCGATGCGTGGCGAGGTCGAAGGCGACGCTCAGGCCCTTTTGGCCGGCGGCGAGGTTCTGGCGGTAGAAGGCGTTGGACTCGCGGGCGGTCGAGAAGCCGGCGTATTGGCGGATGGTCCACGGGCGGTTGGCGTACATGGTGGCGCGAACGCCGCGGGTGTAGGGGGCCGCGCCGGGGAGGCCGGGGTCGGTCGGGGCGTCTTCGGGGAAGTAGGCGGGGCGGATCGGGAGATCGCCGTAGTCGCGGTTGAGCGACTCGACCGGGGTGTCGCGGAGGTCCTTCTGCGCGAGCTTTGCCCAGTCGGCGAAGGTGGGGCCACTCATATCGCCTCGAACTCCAAAATCACTTCGTCCACCGCAAGGACGCTGCCGGCCTGAACGCGGACCTTGCTGATCTTGGCGCGCTTTTCCGCCTTGAGCACGTTTTCCATCTTCATCGCTTCGACGATCGCGAGGGTCTGGCCGTCTTCGACGATATCGCCTTCGGCGACGTCGATGCGGACGATCTGGCCGGGCATCGGACAGAGGAGGAATTTGCTGAGATCGGGCGGCAGCTTGACCGGCATCAGCGGCATCAGGTCGGCGACCTGGGGCAGCAGCACCTTGGCGATGAGGTCGGCACCGCGGTGGCGGAGGCGGAAGCCGCTGGTGAGGCGTTGCACTTTGACGTGCAGCAGGTGGCCGTCGACGCGGCCGATGCAGATGGAGTTGCCGGGCTTCCAGCCGCTTTCGACCAGCAGCTTCTTGCCGTCGGGGGCGGTGAGCCAGTACTCGATGCCGTCGGCGCGGACCGAGAAATCCCAACGCTGGTTGCCGATGATGACGGCTCGGGGTTCCGGGGTGGTCGGGTAGAGTCGCTTGTCGAGGGCGAAAGCGGAGCAGCAGGCGAGCGCGGCGAGATGCGTAAGAGATTCCGCATCCAGCTCTACTCCGCTGAACCCGTTGGGGAATTCTTCGGCGATATAGCCGGTGGTGAGGCGGCCGGAGCGGAAGCGCTCCTGGCCCATGACGGCGGCGAGGAACGGGATGTTGTTGCCGACGCCTTCTAGTTCGAACTCGTCGAGCGCGTCCTCCATGGCGTCGATCGCCTCGATGCGGGTGGGCGCCCAAGTGCAGAGCTTGGCGATCATCGGGTCGTAGAAGGTGGAAATCTCGCCACCGTCGGTCACGCCGGTGTCGTTGCGCACCACGAGGTCGGGCGTCGCTTGCTCGGCGGGCGGGTGGTAGCGGGTGAGCCGGCCGGTGGAGGGCAGGAAGTTGCGGAACGGGTCCTCGGCGTAGATGCGGCTCTCGATGGCCCAGCCGTTGAGCGGGACTTGCTCCTGCGCGAGTGGCAGCTTTTCGCCGGCGGCGGCGAGGAACATCAGTTCGACGAGGTCGAGGCCGGTGATCAGCTCGGTGACCGGGTGCTCGACCTGCAGGCGGGTGTTCATCTCGAGGAAGTAGAAGTTGCGGTCCTTGTCGACGATGAACTCGACGGTGCCGGCCGAGGTGTAGCCGACGGCCTTGGCGAGGGCGACGGACTGCTCGCCCATCGCCTTGCGGGTGGCGGCGTCGAGGAACGGCGACGGCGCCTCCTCGATGACCTTCTGATTGCGGCGCTGGATCGAGCATTCGCGCTCGTTGAGCCAGAGCACGTTGCCATGCTGGTCGCCGATCAGCTGGATTTCGATGTGGCGCGGCTCGGTGACGAACTTTTCGATGAAGATGCGATCATCGCCGAAGCTGGAGGCGGCCTCGGACTTGGAGCGCTCGAAGCCTTCGCGGGCTTCGGCGTCGCTGTGGGCGATCCGCATGCCCTTGCCGCCGCCGCCGGCCGAGGCCTTGATCATCACCGGGTAGCCGATGGAGCGCGAGATGGTGACGGCTTCCTCGGCATCGGCGATGAGGCCCATGTGGCCGGGCACGGTGGAGACGCCAGCCGCGGCGGCGAGCTTCTTCGAAGTGATCTTGTCGCCCATCGCCTCGATGGCCTTGACCGGCGGGCCGACGAAGATGATGCCGGCCGCGTCGAGGGCGGCGGCGAAGCTCGGGTTTTCGCTGAGGAAGCCGTAGCCGGGATGCACGGCTTCGGCGCCGGTGGCGCGACAGGCGGCGACGATCTTTTCGATCGAGAGGTAGCTGTCGCGGGCGGCCGAGCCGCCGATGTGGACGGCCTCGTCGGCGAGCCTGACGTGGACGGCCTCACGGTCGGCGTCGGAATAGACGGCGATGGTCCGGATGCCGAGGCGCTTGGCGGTGCGGATGACGCGACAGGCGATCTCGCCGCGATTGGCGATGAGGAGTGAGGAGAACATCACTGGAGTTTACGCGATCCTGCTGGCGGGTTGCGCGGCATTATCATCAAATGCTGCGGGACGAAGGCTTACGTTCTTAACGCGCAGATAGGCCTCATCCGCACCCCGGCTGCGCATCGTCCCGGGGAGGAGGAAGCCCAAATGTCTCACCCAATCCGCAATATGATCGTGCTCTCTGCAACGGCGCTGGCGTTGATCGCCGCTCCGGTGCTGATGAACCACACCGCGCTCTCTGACCTGCAGGCGATAGCAAAGGACAAGAGCGATGGTGGCGGGGACGGCAATGGCGGTGGTGGTGGGAACGGTGGGGGTAACGGCAACGGCGGGGGCAACGGCGGCGGCAGCGAGCACAGCAACGCCGGCGGGAACGGCCACGGCGGTGGCGGTGGTGGCGCCGAAGGGCAGTCGCAGGGCAAGGCCAAGAAGGTCGCCGATACCGAGACGGTGACGACGACCACGACCAAGGCGGCCAAGACCAAGAACCTCAACGCCCAGCTGGCCGGGCTCAATTCGCTGAAGCGCAACATCAACGGCCTGATGAACGGCTCGGACAAGCGGATGGAGCAGGTTCGTGAATTTGTCGCGGCCAGCGCGGCGCTGGAAACGGCGACGGCAAACCTCGCTGCCGCCAACGAGACCCTGGCGGGCCTGCAGACCGAGCTGGACGCGATTATCGGTACGTCCGTATCCGGACTGGTCGCCTTCGATGGCTCGACGGTCTACGACACCCCGACGCTCGACGGGCTTAATGCCCGGCTGGGCGAGCTCGAAACGGCGATTGCCACCGACCCGACGAACCAAGCTGCGATCGATGAACAGACTGCGCTTGTCGCGGCGCTGGAAACCATCAATGCCAGCCCCGAACTGGCGGCGGTGAATGACCAGCAGCTGGTGATCGACGGATTGGAAACCGAGATCGCCGAGTTGGAGCCGCTGACCGGCGAAGACGCCCTGAAGGCCGCGCTGCTGGCGGCCGCCAACAAGAACCGCGTCGCCGAAGCGGGTGGCGAGGCTTATCTGACGCCGGAAATCATGGCTTGGGCGACAGCGCGGCTCGACGCACTGACGGATCAGTACCAGGCGCAGCAGTAGGGGTGCATGGGTGGGGGAGCCGGAAGCTCCAGCTTCTCCATTGAAAGTCGAGGGGGTGGTTCTCACTGGAGAACCGCCCCTTTTTCTCGTTTGCGGGCCGCTGAACATCACGGGCTGGTCTCACCAGCGTTCGAGCGTTTGGCGCCCCCCTCCCCAACCCTCCCCGCGAGGGGGAGGGTGCCGCTCCACTCGTGGAAGAGCATCGAGCCAATCACAGCGGGATGTTCCCGTGCTTTTTCAGGGGGATGACCGCTTTCTTGCCCTTCAGCATCTCGAATGCCCGGGCCACACGCCGTCGCGTTTCATTTGGCATGATCACGTCGTCGATGAAGCCGCGCTCGGCTGCGACGAAGGGGTTGGCGAAGCGGGCTTCGTAATCCGCCGTGCGTTTGGCGATCTTGTCTTTGTCGGTCAGTTCGGAGCGGTAGAGGATCTCCGTGGCGCCTTTGGCGCCCATGACGGCGATCTCCGCCGTGGGCCAGGCGTAGTTGACGTCGGCGCGGATGTGCTTGGAGGCCATCACGTCGTAGGCCCCGCCGTAGGCCTTGCGGGTGATCACGGTGACCTTGGGGACGGTGGCTTCGGCGTAGGCAAAGAGGAGCTTGGCGCCGTGCTTGATGATGCCGCCATACTCCTGGGCGACCCCGGGGAGGAAGCCGGGGACGTCGACGAGGGTGAGGACTGGAATTCCGAAGGCGTCGCAGAAGCGGATAAACCGCGCTGCCTTCTTGGATGAGTTGATATCGAGGCAGCCGGCGAGGACCAGGGGCTGGTTGGCGACGACGCCCACCGTCGACCCGTTGAGGCGGATGAAGCCGACGAGGATGTTGCCGGCATGGTCCTTCTGGATCTCGAGGAAATCGCCTTCGTCGGCGATTTTGAGGATCACCTCGCGCATGTCGTAGGGTTTTTGGGCGCTGTCGGGGATCAGGGTGTCGAGGCTCGGTTCGGCGCGGTCGATGCTGTCGTTGACGGCGACGACTGGAGGCTTGTCGGCAGCGCTGAGCGGCAGGAAATCGAACAAGCGGCGGACTTCCAGCAACGTCTCGATGTCGTTGTCGAAGGCGGCGTCGGCGACGGAACTGACCTTGGTGTGGGTCCCTGCCCCGCCGAGCTCTTCGTGGGTGACGATCTCGGAGGTGACGGTTTTCACTACGTCCGGGCCGGTCACGTACATGTAGGACGTGTCCTTCACCATGTAGATGAAGTCGGTCATGGCGGGGGAATAGACCGCGCCGCCGGCGGTGGGGCCCATGACGACCGAGATCTGCGGAATGGCGCCCGAGGCCTGGACGTTGCGCCAGAACACTTCGGCATAGCCGCCGAGCGCCGCGACGCCTTCCTGGATGCGGGCGCCGCCGGAATCGTTGAGCCCGATCACCGGGGCACCGTTCTGCACGGCGAGGTCCATGATCTTGCAGATCTTCTGGGCGTGGGTTTCGCTCAGCGAGCCGCCGAAGACGGTGAAATCCTGGCTGAAGACGTAGGTCAGCCGGCCGTTGATGGTGCCCCAGCCGGTGACGACGCCGTCGCCGGGGATGATGGTCTTTTCCATGCCGAAATCCACCGCGCGGTGGGTGACGAACATGTCGTATTCTTCGAAGCTGCCGGGATCGAGCAGGACATCAAGGCGCTCGCGGGCGGTGAGCTTGCCCTTGGCGTGCTGCGCGTCGATCCGCTTCTGGCCGCCGCCGAGTCGCGCGTCGGTGCGCCGCTGATCGAGCGCGGCGATGATTTTTTGCATGGAGTCCCCTGCCCTTAGTCGCCCGGGTTGACCGGTTAGTCGAAGCGGAGAATGGGACGGAGCGCGGGAAAAGGCAACGTGGACGAAAAGCCCCGGGCGGTGGCCCGGGGCTTCTTTCGTCGGCGGTGAGTGGGAGCTTACTGGTTGCCGACGTAGTCCTTGAGGATCTTTTCGTTCTTGGCCTGCTCGAGCTGGCGGACGACATCGCGGGCGTTGCGGTCGTCGGTGCGATATTTGACGAGGTTCACGAGGCTGCCCATTAGCAGCACGATGCCCATGCCCCAGTAGCCCTTCGTGGAGAGGTCGACCGGCGCGAGCCAGAGCGACAGGGAGAGAAGGAACAGCGCGGCAGCGACGCCGGCGGCGTTGAAGGCGATGTAGATCTGGTTGTTGTCGGAGTTCATTTGTCAGGTTCCCTTTGGGTTTGAAAGCGGTTGAGGTTGAGGCTCTAGAGGTTCGTGGACTTGAGGCGGGCGAGCACGTCGTCGGCGCGGACCTTGGTCTTGTCGCCGAAACCGGCCTCGCCGAGGCGATCGCGGATGCCGGTCTGGCTGAGGCCGGCGTCGATCTCATCAAGCACCTCGCTTTCGGCGAAGGGGTCGGGGCCATTGACGACGCGGGCGATCAGTTCTTCGGCTTCGCGGATCGAGGTGGTGGACCCGATCGAGCGGTTCAGCGACTTCTGCGCCTTGCGTTCGGCATCGGCGGCGCGGGCCG
The DNA here is from genome assembly GCF_056405135.1 of Devosia sp. P1_H9. NCBI lineage: Bacteria > Pseudomonadati > Pseudomonadota > Alphaproteobacteria > Hyphomicrobiales > Devosiaceae > Devosia > Devosia sp. P1_H9. The sequence continues at coordinate 256,188 of NZ_JBFUCQ010000006.1, read as the reverse complement.
AGATCATCCCCTGCCGCAGGTCGATGATGCGGCGGTTGGCTTTTTCCACCGCGGCCTGGGTGCGGGCGACGCGATCGGCGAGCTGGGCGAGGGTCGACTGGCGCACGGCACGCTCGTTCTCGAGGTTGGCGATGGCATTGGCGGCTTCCGTGGCAAGGTCTTCGCGGCCGGCAGCCAGGGCCTGGCGGGCCCTCGTCTCGAGATCGGCGATCTGCGTCTCGAGGCGGGTGAGGGTCTGCTGCTCGTTGCGCTGGCGGATAATCAGGGCAGCGAGCGTGGTCTTGGCGAGCGACAGAGCCTGCTCGGACTCGCGGATCTTCTGCTCGATCAGGTCGATGGCGAAATGGTCGGTGAGCTGCTCTTCGGCACGGGCCGAGGCACCCAGGAACAAGGTCTTCAGAACGTTCAACATCGTAGTACGTCTCCCTTCGGTTGGTGTCGGCGTTTAATTGAACGCTGTTCACGAGGATCAACATACAGGATTTTAAACGGTGTTCAAGTGGAAATTGAACGGCGTTTAGATTGGAATTGAAGCGAAGTGAAATCAATGGGTTGAGTCGAAATGAGGTGAGGTTGGCTGTGGGGAGCAGATCATTTCCGGCCGCATCCCGGCGAAGGCCGGGACCCAGTGCTCGGAAGATTCGGCGGTAACAGGGGCTATCCGGTCTTTCACGGTGGGTCGGAGACGGCTTTCGTGTGGTGAGTGCCGTGCACTGGGTCCCGGCTTTCGCGCCGGGATGACGGCCGGTGGTGCGGGAGCGCCTGTGCTCAACCCCCGCGTCTACTTCGCCCGGTGCGTGTACGCCAGGATGTGCATGTCGACCAGTTCGTGAACGACCTTGCCGATGTCGCGGTCCATGACGAGGCTGAGGCGACCGGAGCTGTCGAGGGAGACGACGGAGTGGATGGAGGCGAAGACCAGTTGGCCCGACTGGCGGGCGGTCTTGTCGTCGAGATCGGGGCGGATGTCGGTGAAGCACTGGGCGATGATGCGGATCAGCGAGGCGATGGCCTCGATGTACCAGGGGGGTACGGGCTGATCGGCTTTGCGGCGGAACTCGAACAGGGCGTTCCAGAGGTTCCGCTTCAGGGTGATGTAGCCGAGGAAGGCATCGGCGTAGTTGTGGAGCATCTGGCGGGGATCGGACGATGGGGTGGCGTCGGCGAAGGCTTGGGCGAGGCCGACCAAGGTGCGGGTATTCACCTGGGTGACGATGTCGTCGAGGTCCTTGAAGTGGTGGTAGAGGGTGCCGGCGGTGTAGCCGATGGCGCGGCTCAGCGAGCGGGCGGAGAATGCGTCGATCCCCTCCTCCGCGATCAACTCCTCGGCGGTGTTGACGACGAGGCTCGCCAGTTCTTCTTTTGAGTGATCGGCGCGACGGGCCATCGGCAACTCCAACTGAACGTTGTTCAATTAGACTGAGGGATTGTGGCTTGTCTAGGGTGGGCATCGAGGTTGTGGCCGCCCCCTCCACCGGCTTCGCCGGTCCCTCTCCCCCGCCACGCGGGGGAGGATCACGGGGCATCGATGGGGGTGGCTCGCCCCACCCTTGATCCCTCCCCGCGATGGGAGAGGGAGACGACTGGGAGTTTTGGCGCACAAGGAAGAGCCCCGGGCCGTGGCCCGGGGCTCTGTGCTTGATGATCCAGCGATCAGCTCGCCTTAGGCGTCACCAGCGAGGTGATGCGGCGGACGGTGACGCGACGGTTGGCACGCTCTTCGCCGTCGGTCTCGACCTTCAGGTAGCGCTCGCCATAACCCTGCGTGGTAAGGTTCTCCGGCGGGATGTCGTAGAACTCGGTGAGCAGGTTGGCGATTGTCTCGGCACGCTGATCGGAGAGGACGAGGTTGGATTCGTCCGAACCGACGGCATCGGTGTGGCCTTCGATGAGGAAGGTCTCGCCCGGGTTACGGTCGAGGATATTCTGCATCGCGGCGGCGACCTTGCCGAGCGAGCCGACCTGGTCGCGGCCGAGTTCGGCCGAACCGGTTTCGAAGGTCAGATCCCCGATCTCGACGCGGCGGACCGTGTCGCGGATACGGGCAGAGCGCTTGACCTCGTCGACGGTGTAGACGCGGGCGGCCTGTTCCAGCGGCGGCTCGCTGAGGAACAGCTCGATATCGTTCTCATCGGCGCGTTCGCTGTAGAGCACGTATTCGTTGACCGGGATCGGCAGGAAGAAGGGCGGCAGGTCGTCGCCCGGATCGCGCCAATCGTCGTCGCGATCGTCGTCAGCGTAGAAGACGATGATGATGCGCGTGCCGTCCGGCAGCACCTTTACGCGGCGGATGATCTCGCCATCGCGGTTCCACACCGTTATGATGCGGGCGCCGTCAGGACGGATGACGGTCTGGCGGTAGCGGTCGTTGTCCAGCCGCTCGTACGTTACGTCGTTGTCGCGGCCGATACGGTCACGGTCCTTGTAGGGCGTGAAGATATCGAAGTTGATGCCGATCTTGATGATCAGCCGATCGTCGTCGGTCTTCTGAACGACGTCGGCATTCTTCGGCGGTTCGGCGACCGGCAACTGATCGACCTTTTCACCAGGCGTTACCACCGTGGCTTCGACCTGTTCGGCAGGCGGCGGTGCCGTGGCCTGTGCATCTGCATCAGATGCCGGAGCCGCGACGGGCTCGGTGGGCTGTGCGGCGGGCGCAGGCGCCTCGGTGCCGGCACCGGCGGCGTCCTTGGCGCTATCGAGCACCGGAGCGACGGGAGCATCGGGGGTCTGCTGGTCGGTGACCTGCTCGAGCGGCTGGCCGGACTGGTCAGTGGCAGGGGCCACCGGAGCTTCGCCCGGAGCGGCAGGCGTAGCCGGGGCTGCCGGGGCACCACCCATCAGGGCCAGGCACTCGTCGAGCGACTGGATGCCCAAGCGGTTGCACTCGGCGAGGAAGGCGGCTTCGGCCGTCGACTTGGCGCCGGCATCGGTGCCGGAACTGGCCGCGACATAGGCCTCGAAGGCGGCCTTGAGGGCCGGATCGTTGGCAGCAGCGGGCTGCTCGGCAGGCGCTGGCTCAGCCGCGGGCTGATCGGCAGGTGCGGGTTCGGCTGCGGGCTGCTCAGCAGGAGCGGCAGGTGCCTCAGCAGCAGGCGCTGCAGGCTCCTCAGCGGGAGCGGCCGGCTGTTCGGATGCTGGAGCCGGTTCTTCAGCGGCCGGCGGCGCAGGCTCTTCAGCCGGCGGAGCGGGTTCTTCAGCCGGAGCGGCTGGCTCTTCAGCCGGAGCAGCGGGCTGCTCGGCTGCCGCGGCACCGGTGGCGAGTGCGATACACGCCTCGAGTTCGGGCGTGCCGACGCGCTGGCATTCAGCGAGGAAGGCGGCTTCGGCGGCGGCCTTGGCGTCGGCGTCGGTGCCGGAACTGGCTGCGACATAGGCATTGTAGGCGGCGGTGAGACCCGCATCCTGCGCCATGGCCGGAAGCGGCATGAGTGAGAGCAGACATAGGCTCGTGGTGGTCAGCAACAATCGCTTGAGTTGCATGCTTCATTCTCCAGTTTTCTTGTTATGCAACAGCCAACCCGCCCGGAACTGCGCTGGTAGCCAAACGGGTTGCGGGGAATTTCGTTCCGGATGCGCAGCTAAGCGGCGGCTGAGGCGCCTCCGGCGGCATTGCTTGCCAGGGCGTCGTCGCGTAAACCCACCACGCCATCAGAGCCCAGCAAATGCGCGACACTGCCACCATCGCCGCCCCGCCCCCTGCCCTTGTCGAGGACGCAGTCCGACGGGCACTTGCCGAGGATCTCGGACTAGCCGGCGACCTGACCTCGCAGGCGACGATCCCGGCGGGGGCCGTCGCAACGGCGACGCTGTCGGCACGCGAGGCCGGGGTGATCGCCGGACTGCCGCTGGCGGTCGAAGTGTTCCGGCAGGTGGGCGGCGGGGTTTCGTTCGACCCGCAGGTGGCCGACGGCGCCACGGTGGCGAAGGGTGACATCGTCGCGGTGGTGGCCGGCGATGCGCGGCAACTACTGGCCGGGGAGCGGACGGCGCTCAACTTCCTGAATCATCTCAGTGGCATCGCGGCGCATACGCAGAAGTTTGTGCAAGCGGTCGCCGGAACGGGTGCGCGGATCTGCGATACGCGCAAGACCACACCCGGGCTGCGGGCGTTCGAGAAATACGCGGTGCGCTGCGGCGGTGGTTCGAACCACCGCTATGCGCTCAGTGACGCGATCCTGATCAAGGACAACCATGTCGCGGTGGCGGGCGGCGCCGGCAAGGCCTATCGCGCGGCGCGGGCAGCGGCTGGGCATCTGGTGGCGATCGAGATCGAGGTGACGAGCCTCAGCGAGCTCGAGGAGGTTCTGGATGCGGGCGCCATTATCGTAATGCTCGACAATATGGACAACGAACTGCTGAGGGCAGCGGTTCGGCTCAATGATGGGCGGGCGCGGCTCGAAGCTTCTGGCGGGGTGACGCTGGAGCGGGTGCGCGGCATCGCCGAAACCGGCGTCGACTATATCTCATCGAGCCAGATCACCATGGGCGCCAAGCCGCTCGACCTAGGACTGGACGTTGAAGTCCAAAGAGTCTCGGAAATCCAATGAGCAGCGACTTCACCGACCTGATGAACGAGGCTGCGATCGAGGCGGCCGAGGCGATCCGCGAGGTATATCAGCGGGGCGCCGTCGCCATGGAGAAGGCGGACGGCTCGCCGGTAACCGAGGCCGACCAGAAGGCCGAGGCGATCATCCTCGCCGTACTCGAGGCGACCGGCGTGCCGGTGCTGGCCGAGGAGAGCGTGGCGGCTGGGCGTATTCCCGAGCTGGGCGAGCGCTTCTTCGTCGTCGATCCGCTCGATGGCACCAAGGAGTTCCTGAAGCGCAACGGCGAGTTCACCGTCAACATCGCCTATTGCGAGGGCGGCCATCCGGTGAGCGGCGTCGTGCTGGCGCCGGCGACCGACGACATCTATTGGGGCGGGACCGCCGGGGCGTTCGCCGGCAAGGTCGCCGGCAGGCAGATCACCGATATTCGCGCGCTACGAGTGAGCGAAACCGAGCACCCGTTGCGGATCGTCGCCAGCCGGTCGCACGGGCATGCTGCACTGGCCGAGCTTTGCGACACGTTGCAGGTGGCAGAGGACGTGTCGGTGGGCTCGTCGCTGAAGTTCTGCCTTCTGGCCAAAGGCGCAGCGCAGCTTTACCCGCGGTTTACCCCAACTTCGGAATGGGACACCGCCGCGGGCCAGGCAGTGCTGCAGGCGGCGGGCGGTGTGGTACTGGGTCTCGACCGGTTGCCGCTGACCTGCGGACACCGGGACGCCAGCTTCCTCAATGCCTGGTTTGTGGCCGCTGCCAGCCAGGAACTCGCGTTGAAGGCACTGGTCGAAATGGTGCGTCTGGCCGACGCCTGACGGGAAACCGTTAGTATTCAAACGGTTGGCCATGAAGAAAATGCATGGCAGCCCGTACTTCACCCCTTGTTGCGCTTTCTCGCGGCTCCATATATAGGCCCGGCATATGCTGGTCCGTTATATGCCAGCCGGATAGGAAGCCATGAACGTCAGAACCATCTGCCTTGCCATCCTCTATGATGGCGAAGCTACTGGATATGAGATCAGGAAGCTCTCCGTTGAAGGGGAGTATTCGTATTTCATCGACGCCAGCTATGGCTCGATCTATCCGGCTTTGGCCAAGCTGGAACAGGAACAGCTAGTCACTTCGCGTGTCGAGCAACAGGACGGCAAGCCCGCCAAGAAGATCTACTCGATCACAACAGCGGGCCGTTCGGCCTTCATCCAGTCACTATTCGAAAAGCTTGGCGAGGACGAGTTCCGCAGCGAATTTCTGCTGTTCCTGCGCTTCGCCTCCGAGCTTCCCCAATCGCTGGTCGAGCAGCGTCTGAACGAGCGAATCGTCGAGGTCGACGCAACGCTCAAAGACTTCGACCGGCTCAAGCAACAACACAACCACCCCGGTGACGCCTGGGTCATCGATTATGGGCGCACTTGTATGCAAGCGGCCCGTGATTACATCGAGGCACATGGGGCCGAACTGATAGCGCTGGCGCGTCCGGATCGGGACGATGCCGCTGCGGCGGAATAGAGGGACTTTCAGATTATGCGAGCAATCATTTCTTACGGCGTTGCCGGGGCCATCGTCATAGCTGGAGCCCTGTGGCTCGGCAGCGGCGTATTTGTGGCCGGGGGCAACGGCCCGGGCAACGGCGAACGGCCGATCATTCCATTCCTGCACAGCAGCGCTACGGCTGCGGAGCATGAGTCCGAGGCGGGCGGGATCGACCCCCACCTGACCATCGCCGAGCGCGTCGCCGAGAACAATGGCGGCGAGGGCACAGTGCGCTCAGTGCGGACCGAGACCTACAAGGTTCAGCCGATGCCGCTGGACGTGCCGCTGCGCGGCCGGACCAAGGCCAAGTCGACCGCGACGATCACCCCAGAGACCAGCGGCATCGTCACTGCGGTGAACGTGACCAAGGGTCAGCTGGTGAAGCCGGGCGACCTGATGTGCACCCTCGACGAGGGCACCCGCGCCGCCGCCGTGGCGCAGGCCGAGGCCGCGCTGGCCCAGGCACAGAACGCCTTCGACTCGAACAAGGCGCTGCGCGACAAGGGTCTCGCCGCCACCAATACCGGCGTTGCCGCGGAGGCGACGCTGCGCCAGGCGCAGACCGCGTTCGACCAGGCCCGGCTCGAGTTCGACCGCGCCAAGGTGACCACCAAAGTGTCCGGCATCGTGCAGGACCCGATGGCTACCGTGGGCAGCGTGCTGAGCCCCGGCCAGGCATGCGCGACGGTGGTGGAGCTCGATCCGATGCTGTTCATCACCAACGTACCGGAATCGCGGATCGCCCGCGCCGAACTTGGCCTGCCGGCTGCGGTGACGACCGTCACCGGCCAGACGGTCGAGGGCAAGGTGAGCTTCATCGCGTCGCTTGCTGACGAGGCGACCCGGTCGTTCCCGATCGAGATCGAATTGCCGAACAAGGACGGCAAGGTGCTCTCGGGCATCACCGCCACGGCGACGGTCAATCTGGGCACCGTTCCGGCACATCTGCTGCCGCAGTCGGTGCTGACGCTCGATGACGACGGCGCACTTGGGGTGCGGGCCGTCAAGGACGGCGTCGTCGAGTTCTATCCCGTGACGATTATCTCGGACTCCCGCCAGGGCGTCTGGGTGACCGGGCTGCCGCCGACGGTGGACGTCATCACCGTGGGCCAGGAATTCGTCGTGCCGGGCCAAAAGGTCGACGCGACCAACGTTACGGGGACGCCGGCTTCGAGCGAGGCCGAAGCCGCTGCTGAAGGGGTGCAGTCATGATGAATTTCCTCGAACGCGTCCTGCGCATGCCGCGGGTCGTGTTGACGGTGATGGTGCTGTTGCTGTTTGCCGGCTTCAGCGCCTACGTGTCGCTGCCCAAGGAGAGCTTCCCGGCAATCGACATTCCGTATTTCTACGTGTCGACCAGCCAGACCGGCGTGTCGCCGCGCGATGCGGAGCGCCTGCTGGCCAAGCCCATCGAGGATCGCGTCAAGGACATTGACGGGCTCGAGAACTACACCTCGACCTCGACCACCGGCCACGCCTCGGTGTTCCTCGAGTTCAACGTGAATGCCAACAGCGACAAGGCGCTGGCCGACATCCGCGCCAAGCTCGACGGCGTCGCCGGCGACCTGCCGGATGATGCGACAGTGCCGTCGGTGACCGAGATCTCGTTCACCAACCAGCCCTCGATCTCGGTGGCGCTGTATGGCGACGTGCCTGAGCGCACGCTGGTGCAGCGGTCCAAGGACCTCAAGGAAGCGCTCGAAGAAATCCCGACCGTGCAGAGCGTGACCATTTCCGGCTCGCGCGATGAGATGCTGGCCGTGACCATCGACATGAACCGGCTCGAGGCGTTCAACCTCACAGCCGGCCAGTTGCTCGACGCGCTTGCCAAGAACAACATGGTGGTGCCGGGCGGTACGCTCGATACCGGCCGTGGCTCGTTCAACGTCGAGGTGCCGGGCCTCATCACCAACGCGCAGGACGTCTATTCGCTGCCGATCAAGACCGACGGCAATACCGTCGTCACCTTCGGCGACGTTGCGACGATCACCCGCACGTTCCAGGACGCCACGCAGTTCGCCCACGTGAACGGCCAGCCGGCCATCACCCTGGGCGTCATCAAGGAGCTCGGAACGAACGTCATCGACGTTTCCGACCAGGTCCGCAGCGTGACGACCGCGTTCACCAAGGATTGGCCGACCGGCATCCAGCACAGCTTCCTGATCGACCAGGCGGACCAGACCAAGAACCTGTTCCGCTCGCTCGAAGCGGCGGTGCTGACCGCTGTGGCCCTGGTGATGGTGACGTGCGTCGCGACGCTCGGCGTGCGCCCAGCGCTCATGATCGGTACTTCGATCCCGATCTCGTTCATGATCGCGTTTCTGATCGTGCAGATGCTCGGCATGACCATCAACATGATGATCATGTTCGGCCTGGTGCTCGCGGTGGGCGTGCTCGTCGACGATCCAATCGTGGTGGTGGAATACGCAGAACGAAAGCTGCAGGAGGGAGTCTCGAAGAAGGAGGCATTCATCCTCGCGGCGCGCAAGATGTTCGTGCCGGTGGTTTCGGCCACCTTCACGACGCTGGGCGCGTTCGTGCCGCTGCTGTTCTGGCCGGGCATCATCGGCAAGTTCATGAGCTACCTGCCGATCATCGTGATCGTGGTGATGTGCGCCTCGCTGCTTTCGGCGCTGGTGTTCATGCCGGTGATCGGCGCGATCATCGCCTCGACCCATGTGGACGCCAAGGCCAAGGAAGCCGCGGACGTCGTCATGTACCCGGACAAGTTCGACACCAAGAAGGTGAAGGGGCCGACGGGCGTCTATGTGCGCACGCTGCAGCACCTGATCCGGCACCCGATCCTGACGCTGCTCGGCGGCTTCACGATCGTTGGCCTGATGTTCTACACCTACATCGCCAACCCGACCGGCATGGAAGCCTTCCCGGCCTCCGAGGCCGAGTTCGGCACCGTCAACGTGATCGCCCGCGGCAACTACTCGCCCGTCCAGGTCCGCGACCTACTGGCCGAGGTCGAGACGCAGATCCTGCAGGTGCAGGGTGTGCAGGACTCGATCATGACCTTCTCGGGTGGTGGCGGCGACGGCTTCTCGAGCGGCGGTCCTCCGGACACCATCGGGCAGTTCAACCTGCAGCTGCAGCCGTGGAACGAGCGCGTCAAGGCCGAGGAGATCTTCCAGAACATCCGTGAGCGGGTGAAGGGCATCTCGGGCCTCGAAGTGCAGATCGCGGCGCAGGAGAACGGTCCGCCGGCCGGCAAGGCGATCAATCTGACGGTCCAGAGCACCAACTATGCCGACCTGGCACCCGTGGTGACGAAGCTGCGCAACTACGTCGAGAACGATCTCGGCGACACCATCGACGTGGAAGACGGCCGCCCCTCCCCCGGTATCGACTGGGAAGTGACGATCGATCGCGCCGCTGCGGCCAAGTACGGCATCGGCGTGCGTGAACTCAGCCCCTACGTGCAGCTGGTGACGTCGGGCGTGAAGCTCGGCTCGTACCGGCCTGACGATGCGGACGACGAACTCGACATCCGCGTGCGCCTGCCGCTCGACGAGCGCAGCTTCGACAGCCTCGACTCGCTGAGGATCGTGACCGAACAGGGCCTTGTGCCGGTCTCGAACTTCATCAAGCGCGAGGCGGTGCCGAAGGTCGCCAATATCAGCCGTAAGAATGGCCTCTACGTCATGGGCGTGGCTGCCAACCTGAACCCGGGCATCGCGGCGGACGCCAAGATCGCCCAGCTCAAGGAGTGGGTGAAGACGCAGGACATCCCGGCGACGACGACGGTGAAGTTCGGCGGTGCCGACGAGCAGATCGGCGACACCAACGCGTTCATCATGCAGGCCCTCGCCGCGGCGCTGTTCATCATCTTCCTGGTGCTGCTGCTCGAGTACAACAGCTTCTACCAGGTGCTGGTGACGCTCTCGACGGTCGTCATGTCGCTGGCGGGCGTGATGCTGGGTATGGTGGTCACCGGGATGAGCTTCTCGGCGATCATGACCGGCCTCGGTATCGTGGCGCTGGCAGGCATCGTGGTGAAGAACGGTATCGTGCTGATCGACACCTACAACCACTACAACCGTGGTGACGGGGTGGAGCCGACCAAGGCGATGCTGATCACCGCCGCGCAGCGCGTGCGGCCAGTGCTGCTCACCGCAACGGTGACGGCGCTGGGCGTGATCCCGATGGCGGTGAACGTCGAGTTCGACTTCATCCGGCGCGAGATCGTGTCGGGCGGCCTTGCCGGTTCGTGGTTCACGCACCTGTCGGCAGCGCTGGTTTCGGGCCTGTTCGTCTCGACCGCGCTGACGCTGGTGATGGTGCCGGTGATGATCACCGCGCCGAGCGTGATCAGGAACGGTTGGCTCGGCCAGCTGGTCGGCTCGATCTTCGGAGCGATCTGGAACGTCCTCGCGTGGCCGTTCCGGGCAATCTTCGGCGGCCGCAAGCACGTCGCGGTGACACCGGAAGGCGAGACGGTCGAGATCCCGGCCGACATCGACAGCTCGAAGCGCTTCATCAAGACCGAAGGTTCGGGCCTGGTGGAAACCGAGCAGGACGGCGTCACGGTGGTCAGCCGCCAGGCGGCCGAATAGCCGAAAGGCAGATACGAATTGGAAAGGCCCGGAGCGATCCGGGCCTTTCGTTTTTGGGGGTTACGCTCTAGGCCCTTGCCGGGCGGCTCCCGAGGGCCGAGCGGACGGCGCGAAAGGCGACGGTCAGCCCCAGGCTCACCCCGAAGCCCAGCGCGATCATCAGCCATGAATAGCGGCCGAGGCCGAGGTCGGAGGCTAGAACTTTCAGTACCAGCAGGTGGATGAGGTAGGCGCCGAAGGTGGCCTGGCCGAGGGTGGACCAGAGCGGGCTCTTCAGCTCGAGGCGCATGAACAGGATGGCGACGGAGAGGGCGTAGCCGAGGGTGGCGAGGGAGTAGTCGTGGCCCAGCGCGTAGCGGCCGACGATGAAGTAGCCCTCGGCGACATGAAGGGCGGCGAAGGCGAGCGCCGCCAACACGAGGGCGGCGATAGGCAGGCTCTGCAGGTCGTCGCGGCGGCGGAGGACGATGCCGGCGACGAGGAAAACCGGTGCGAAGAACAGGCCGTTGCGATCCATCCAGAACGGGAAGCCGTGGCCGAACAGCGGTTTGGAATAAGCGCCGATGACGGTCCCCGCTGCATAGAGCAGCAGCGTCGCGGCGATGGTCCAGCGCAGGCCGATGAACTTCAGCAGTGTCGCGACGACGGCCGTGCCGAGGACCAGCGCGGGCAGGAACCACAGGTGGAATGCCGGACCGCCGCTCCAGATGAGGAGCGTCACCCCCCATGGCGAGAGCTCGAAGCCGGGCCGGCCGGCATTGTCGAGGAGGCGAAGGGCGACGGTCAAAGCGAGAATCGCCGCAAAGGCCGGGAGGACGCGCCAGGCGACGCGGCCGACGAGCTTGAGAGGGCGCGCGAGGTCGGCGTCTTTCCAGAAATAGGCCGACATCAGGAAGAAGACCGGTACGGCGAAGCGGCTCAGTTCATCGAGCACGAAGCCGAGCGGTTTGTTGTCGGCAAAGCCGCCGCCCGCGACGTGGAGCGTCACGATGCCGAGGAGGCTGAGGACGCGGAGCGCGTCGAGCGAGGCGTTGCGGGATGGTGCTGAGGTCATTGGCCGACGCTGTGATGGTCGGGCGCAACGAATTGGTCAAGGGGTGGGTTGCATGCGGGCTCTGAAGCCGGAGCGACTGGCCATCTCCACCCGGCATGGGGTGGGGATGGCCACAGCCGCAATGCGACGGCCTACTCCGCTGCTGGAAGCCCGCGTTTGACGAAGCCCTCTGGGTCGTTGGCCGCGCGGCGGGCGAGTTCTTCGGCCTCGGAGGCCTCGCGCTGGCGGCTCCACATCTGGGCGTAGAGGCCCTGCCTGGCAAGGAGGCCCGAATGGGTGCCTCGCTCGGCGATCTGGCCGTCGCGGAGGACGATGATCTCGTCGGCATTGACGACGGTGGAGAGCCGGTGGGCAATGACCAGCGTGGTGCGGTTGGCCGAGACCACGTCGAGGGCGGACTTGATGTCTTCCTCGGTCTTCGAATCCAGCGCCGATGTGGCCTCGTCGAGGATGAGGATCGGTGGACCCTTGAGGATGGTGCGGGCGATGGCGACGCGCTGCTTCTCCCCACCGGACAGCTTGAGGCCACGCTCGCCGACCTGGGTCTGGTAACCCTTGGGCAGCGACTCGATGAAATGGCCGATCTGTGCCTGCTCCGCGGCCTTCCTCACCTCGGCATCGGTGGCGTCGGGGCGGCCGTAGCGGATGTTGTATTCGATGCTGTCGTTGAACAGCACGGTATCCTGTGGGACCATGCCGATGGCGGCGCGGAGGCTCTCCTGCGTTACGTCGCGGAGGTCCTGGCCGTCGATGGTGATCTTGCCCTCGATGACATCGTAGAACCGGTAGAGGAGCCGCGAGATGGTCGACTTGCCGGCGCCCGACGGGCCGACAACCGCGATGGTCTTGCCGGCCGGGACCTCGAAGCTGATGCCCTTCAGGATCGGGCGATCAGTGTCGTAGTGGAACTTCACATCGTCGAACTTCACCACCGGGCCGGTGACGGCCAGCGGCTTGGCGCCGGGCTTGTCCTGGATCTCGGGGGCGCGATCGAGCAGCTTGAACATCTCTTCGATGTCGGTGAGGCCCTGGCGGATCTCGCGGTAGACGAAGCCGATGAAGTTGAGCGGCCGGTAGATCTGCATCAGGAAGGTGTTGAGCAGGACGAAATCGCCCAATGTCAGGGTACGGTTCATGACGCCGAGCACTGCCATGACCAGGATGACCACGGTGCCGGCGTAGAAGATCAGCGCCTGGCCGAAGTTCAGGAACCCGAGCGAGGTCCAGATGCGGATGGCGGAGCGCTCGTACTTTTCCATCGAGGCGTCGAAGCGCCGGGCTTCCATCTTCTCGTTGGCGAAGTACTTCACCGTCTCGAAGTTGAGCAGGCTGTCGATGGCCTTGCCGTTGGCATCGGTGTCACTGTCGTTCATGTCGCGACGGATCGAGATGCGCCAGTTCGAGGCCTTGATGGTGAACCACAGGTAGAGCCAGACGGTGACGACAAGCACGCTGAGGTAGCTGACGCCGAACATGACGATGAAGATCACGCCGGTGATGATGAACTCGACCAGCGTGGGGGCGGTGTTGAGCATCGTGAAGCGCACGATGGTCTCGATGCCCTTGGTGCCGCGCTCAATCACCCGGCTCAGGCCGCCGGTGCGGCGGGCGAGGTGGAAGCGCAGCGACAGCTTGTGCAGGTGCTCGAAGGTCTGCAGAGCGAGCTTGCGCACCGCGTGCTGGCCGACCGAGGCGAACAGCACGTCGCGCAGTTGCTGGAAGCCGGCGTCGATGATGTTGCCGACCCCATAGGCGACGACGAGGACGATGGGCACCGCGAGCCCGAGGATCAGCCCGGCATCCGGCGTCGAACCATCGAGGCTGTCGATGATGCCCTTGTAGACAAAGGGGATCAGCGTGGTGGCGACCTTGGACACCAGCAGGGCGCCGATGGCGAGGATGACGCGGAACTTGAGGTCCGGCCGGCCCTCGGGCCACATGTAGCCCCAGAGATTGCGGACGGTGGCGAGCAGGCCGCCCTCCTCCGCGCTAACGGTGGGGCGCTTGGTTGCCTCTTCGGCAGTAGACATCAGGCGAGCTCTTTGACCGGGAGATCGGTGGTGGTGAGGCCCGAGAACAGGCCGTTGCAGGCGATGCCGAACTCGGCGAGGCGATCGGCCCGGAGCGAGTAGCAGTTGCGCGTGCCCTTGGGATGACGCTCGACCAGCCCGGCATCGAGCAGCACCTTGATGTGCTGGCTGACGGTGGACTGCGCCAGCGACAAATTCTGCGTGACATCGGTGCAGCAGCAATCGCCCGCACTCTGGGCGGCGAGGATGCGCAGGATGTTGAGCCGGACGGGGTGTCCGAGCGCCCGCATCACATTGGCGATGTCATCGTCGTGCATGGGGTTCATCGTCATTCAGCGATAAAAGATCGGCCGCGGCAAGGCAAGGCGAAACCACCTGCCCTACTGGGCAGTTGAACGGGATTTGCGGCGGGGCGCTGTCAGGGAATGGGGGTCGGGCGATGGCGTATGCGGCCCCCACTTCGCAGGGGAGGATAACCTCAGTCGTCCGTGACCAAGGGCAGGTCGAAGATCTGGCCGGGGAAGATGCGGGAGGGGCGGCGGATCAGGTCGCGGTTGGCGTGAAAGATCGTGCGGTAGTGGATGCCGTGGCCGTAATAGCGGTGCGCGAGGCTCCACAGCGTGTCACCACGGCGGATGATGGCCTTGCCGACATTGTACCGGCCGCTATCGGGATCACCGAACGGCAGGAGGCGCAGCACGGTGACCGGCTGGCCGGCGGGCTTTGGGGCCGGCACCACCAGGTCCGCAAGCAGCGCGGGGGCATCGGGCGGGTCGAGCGTGATGGTCGCCGGCTCGTGCGTGATGGTGTCGATCGGCGGCAGAGTGGTCGGCTGGAGCTCCGATGGGCGCAGGATGTCGACGGAGGCGGACTCGCGCTGAGGGTTTACAGCGGAGAGTTCGGGCAGCGGCTCGGGCTCTGACGGAGCCGGCAGGACGATGGCTTCCTCGATCGGCGGATCACGGGTGACGGGCGGCGGTTCGGGCTGGGCGGGGGGTGGCTCGGACAGTTGCGCCGGCTCTGGTACGGCAAGGGGTGCGGGCTCGGAGGTTGAGGCAACTTCTTCCGGTGCGACCGTGGTTGACGGAGTGGCCGGCTCGGCCGGAACCGTCGGCGCCGTGGCCACGGCTTCCGCGACCGGATCCGGTCCAGCGGCTGGAGCGACACCACTGCCGAGGTCGGGGGGGTCGGCGGGCTGCTCGTCGGGTGGCGTGCGATCGTGCGGCAACTCGATCTCCACCGTGATAGCCGCGGTGCCGAGCAGCTTGCCGGTCTCGGGTTCGATCGCTTCGATGCGCAGTTCGCGGCGCGGGCTATCGAGCAGGTTGCTGCCCTCGACCAGCCAGCGGCCCTGCTCGACGGGGCTCTCGCCGATCAGCTCGCCATCGGCGTAGAGCCGCATCAATGCGCCGGCGGGACCGGAGCCGGAGACAAAGCTCTGCTCGCCATCGAGTTCGATGGCGTCAATGGTCGGCGCCAGCACCAGCGGCGCGGCGATGACGGGCGTTGCGTCGGACTGGGTCTGGACCGGCGCGGTGTTGGCCAGATCGATGCCCAGTGGCGCGACTGCGAAGGGTGGGATCTGGGTAGGCACAACCGCCGGCGATGCAGGCGCGGGTTCGGGAGCCTCTGGGATCGAGCCCGGCGGTGGGGTGAGGTCGGCCTTCCACATCGGCGGATCGTAGGCAGTAGCGGCTGGCGCGTGGGCAGTTTCCGGGATGGCGGAGGTTTCCGCCGCTACAGCCATTTCAAACGCCGCAGGCTGATTGTCGGGTGGTACGCCACTCGGCGCGGCACTGTCGGCTTCCGCCGCGGCGGTGGTTTCGACGATGCTGGCCTCGCTCGACGCGGTCGGGGGCGGCTCTGAAGCGGCGGGCACCGGTTCGGGTACGGAGGGCCGCGGTTCGGTCGGGATGGCGGGCTGCGGGTCGACAGCGGCCACGGG
Organism: Devosia sp. P1_H9; assembly: GCF_056405135.1. NCBI lineage: Bacteria > Pseudomonadati > Pseudomonadota > Alphaproteobacteria > Hyphomicrobiales > Devosiaceae > Devosia > Devosia sp. P1_H9. The sequence continues at coordinate 240,523 of NZ_JBFUCQ010000006.1, read as the reverse complement.
CGCCGACACTGGGCTGAGCGCAGGTGGTGCCTCCGGAACCTGCTCGGCCGAGGACCCGGGCACCGTGCCCGGGAGATCGAACTTGCGGTCGGCCATGTCGCGCAGGCAGGTGACGACGCCGCGCGGATCGGCGGAACAGGCATCGACGGCGGGGATGCCGATGACGCCGAGCGCGACGGCCAAGGTCACCCCGGCGGCGCCGAGGGCGATGAGCAAGTTGCGGCGGTCGTCGGTCCGGCTCAGCGAGGCCTCCGGGAGTATAGGGGCAACCTGCCCCATACCGTTCCGGCGTCTCAGGCTGCCTCTGACTTCATCAATTTATACGTAATCGACTCGTAAAGCGCCTCAAATGAGGCGTCGATGATGTTGGTGTTGACGCCGATTGTATACCAGCGCTCGCCGGTGCCATCGCGGCTTTCGACCAGCACACGGGTGACCGCGCCCGTGCCGCCGTCGAGGATACGCACCTTGAAATCGACCAGTTCGAGATCGGCGATACGAGCCGAGAACACGCCCAGGTCCTTGCGCATGGCAAGGTCGAGCGCGTTCACCGGGCCGTTGCCTTCAGCCACCGACATCAGCAGTTCGTCGCCGATGCGGATCTTCACTACAGCCTCGGTGACCACGACCTGCTCGCCCCGGGCGTTGTGGCGACGCTCGACGCTGGCGCGGTAGCTCTCGACGTCGAAGAACTCGGGGAGCGTGCCGAGCACGCCGTGGGCGAGGATGAAGAAGGAGGCGTCGGCGCCGTCGTAGGAATAGCCGCGGGCTTCGCGCTCCTTGACGGTGCGGAGCAGCCGCTCGAGGCGCGCGTCGTCCTTGGCGAGCTCGATGCCGTGGCGCTTGAGCGCGGCGAGGAGGTTCGACTTGCCGGCCTGCTGGCTGACCATGATCGAGCGCTCGTTGCCGACGCTCTCGGGGGTCACGTGCTCGTAGCTCGAGACGTCCTTGGCGAGGGCGGAGGCATGGATGCCGGCCTTGGTGGCGAAAGCCGAGGTGCCGACATAGGGCGACTGCCGCGCCGGGGCGCGGTTCAGCAGGTCGTCGAAGGCGCGCGAGATCGAGGTCAGGTCGCTCAACTGCTCGGGCGTGACGCCGGTCTCGAAGCGATCGGCGAAGCCTGGCTTCAGCATCAGCGTAGGGATGAGGGTGACGAGATTGGCGTTGCCGCAGCGCTCGCCGATGCCGTTGAGGGTGCCCTGGATCTGGCGGACGCCGGCAGTGACGGCGGCGAGCGTATTGGCTACGGCCTGGCCGGTATCGTCATGGGCGTGGATGCCCAGGTGATCGCCGGGAGCAACCTTCAGCACTTCGGCTACGATGTCGGCGATCTCGGACGGCATGGTGCCGCCATTGGTGTCGCAGAGCACGATCCAGCGGGCGCCGGCGTCGAGGGCGGTTTTCACGAAGCTCAGCGCGTAGGGGCGGTTGGCCTTGGATCCATCGAAGAAGTGCTCGCAATCGACCAGCACTTCCTTGCCTGCGGCAACGCCGGCCTCGACGGTTTCGCGCAGGTTGCCGAGGTTCTGCTCGGGGGTGATTTCGAGCGCTACCTTCACCTGGTGGTCCCAGGCCTTGCCGACGAAGCAGGCGGCATCGGCGGCGGAATTGAGGATGGCCTGGACGCCCGGATCGTTGCCGACCGAACGGCCGAACCGCTTGGTCATGCCGAAGGCGGTGAAGGTGGCGTCGCGGGTGCGGCTTTCGGCGAAGAACTGATCGTCGACGACGTTGGCGCCCGGGTAGCCGCCCTCGATGTAATCGACGCCGAGGCGCTCGAGCAGCGCGGTGACCGAGATCTTGTCCTCGAGCGAGAACTCGATGCCGGCCGTCTGCGCGCCGTCACGCAGCGTGGTGTCGAAGAGGTAGAGGCGTTCCTTGTGGGCAGTCATCGTGGGGTACTCAGTTACGGGGCGGCCATTCGGCCGTGTCGTGGTCGGGGTGTTGCCGGTTGGAGGCACTAATTCGCCCGAGCCGGCCTTCGGGATCGACCGAATAGGTCGCAGTATCGCCCGGCAGCTCGGCAATGTGGGCGTACCAGCTGACGCGGCTCTCGTTGCCGTATTGCACGACGGGCGGCACGCGGTCGGGCTGGTCGAAGGCGCCGGAGAGGATGCCGATGTCCGGGGCCCAGGGGTAGTCGAAGATCAGCGGCGTGCCGCAGTTCTTGCAGAAGCCGCGGTTGGCGAGCTCGGAGCTCTTGAACCAGCTGATCTCGCCGCGGGTGACGTGGAAGTTCACCTTGTCGACGGGGCAGATGACCGCGAACGGGCCGCCGACGGCCTTCTGGCACATGCGGCAGTGGCAGACATGCACACCCTCAGGCTGCTGATCGACGCGGAAGCGGACCGCACCGCACTGGCAGCCGCCGCTCAAATGAACTTCAGACATGGCACTTTCAGACATGGCTTACTCGCGGGACCCAGTCGGTCGTGTCGTGGTCGGGGTGCTGATGGTTTGACGCGCGGATGACCGCGATGTCGTCGGGCGACTCGGCTTCTTCGGTGGTGCCGACTGCTTCAGCGCCGGGCAGCAGGGGGAAATCCGGATGCCGGCCTTCGAGGCCAAGCTGGTAGCGGATCGGGATCAGATGCGGCTCGTCGAACGAACCGATGGTCATCGACACATGCGGACCGCCGAGGCTGCGGTAGTAGAGCGGCGTACCACAATCCCGGCAGAAGCCGCGGGCCGCAACGTCGGAGCTGTTGAACTCGCTCGGCTTGCCGCGGGTCCAGGTCAGGTGCTCGTGGCGGATGCCAACGAGGTCGGCGAAGAAGTTGCCCGACGCCTTCTGGCACATGCGGCAGTAGCAGACATGCGGGTTGTCGCGCAGTTCGGTGGCGTGCCAGCGCACGGCGCCGCACTGGCAGCCGCCCGAGTACTCGCGGAAACGATAGCTGTCGTTGCTCGTCGTCACTTGGCTCGTCGTCACTTGGCTCACATTCCGCCTCCTGCGAACCGGTCCGTTGCTTCGATGAGGTGATGGAGGATGCCCGGCTGGCCAAGCGCGTGCCCCTGCCCTTCGACCATGATGAACTCCGCCTCCGGCCAGGCCTGGTGTAGCTCCCACGCAGTCTGCGGCGGGCAGCAGACATCGTAGCGGCCCTGGACGATGACGCCCGGGATCTCGCGGACCTTGCCGGCGTCGCGGATCAGCTGGCCCTCGTCCATCCAGCCGGCGTGGACGAAATAGTGGTTCTCGATCCGGGCAAAGGCGAGCGCGTATTCCTCGCCGTAGAAGGCTTCGCTGACCTGCGGATCGGGCAGCAGCGTGATGGTCTCGCCTTCCCAGCGGGCCCATTCGCGCGCCGCGCCGAGCCGGATGTCGCGATCGGGGCTGATGAGCCGGCGGCGATAGGCGGCCATCATGTCGTGCCGCTCCTCGGGCAGGATGGGCGCGACGAAGCGCTCCCACTTGTCCGGGAAGAGCAGTGAGGCGCCGTGCTGGTAGTACCAGAGCAGTTCCCAGCGGCGGAGCGTGAAGATGCCGCGCAGCACCAGCTCGGTGGCGCGCTCGGGGTGCTTTTGGGCGTAGGCCAGCGCCAGCGTCGAGCCCCACGAGCCGCCGAACACCAGCCATTGCTCGACGCCCACCATCTCGCGCAGTCGCTCGATATCGGCAACGAGGTCCCAGGTGGTGTTGTGCTCGAGTTCCGCAAAAGGCGTGGATTTGCCGCAGCCGCGCTGATCGAACAGCAGCACGTCGTAGCGGGATGGGTCGAACACCCGGCGCTGGTTGGGGCTGAGGCCGCCGCCCGGGCCGCCGTGGAGGAACACCGCCGGCTTGGCGCCCGGCGTGCCGACGCGCTCCCAATAGACACGGTGCCCGTTGCCGACGTCGAGGTGGCCGGAGGCATAGGGTTCGATCTCGGGATAGTAGGTACGCAGAGCGCTCACGCGGGGAAACCTTGTCTGGGCGGCCATTCGGCCGTGTCGTGGTCGGGGTGCTGGTGCGAGACGAGACTCGCCATGAACTCGTGCCAGCCGGGTGCATATTCGGTGCGGACCGGCAGCGCGGCCAGGCCGTCGAAGAAGCGCAGCTTGCCCTCGATGTTCACCTGGATCGCGGGGGCGGCGACCGTCGGGTCATCAAACGCGCCGATGGCGATCTCGACCTGCTGATCGGGCGGCCGGCCGATCTCCTCGTAGGTCAGCGGCGTGCCGCACTCGGCGCAGAAGCCGCGCTTGATCTTGTCAGAACTGTCGAAGTATTTCGGCGCGCCGCGGGTCCAGGTGACGTCGAACGAGGTCACCAGTGGACCGAAGAAGCTGCCGAAGGCCTTCTGGCACATGCGGCAATGGCAGATCGAGCCGCGGCCGAGCCGGCCGACGGAAAAGCGCACCGCGCCGCACTGGCAGCCACCGGTGAAGGGCGCACTATTCGGGGGCATGGCAGACCGCTTCGATGTTGTGCCCGTCCGGGTCGTAGACGAAGGCGGCGTAGTAGCTGGCGTGATAGTGCGCACGGATGCCCGGCGGGCCGTTGTCCTTGCCGCCGGCCGCGATGGCCGCGGCGTAGAAGGCATCGACTGCGGCGCGATTGGGGGCGCTGAAGGCCAAGTGCACACGACCGCCGGTCAGCTTGCCGCCATCGCCGATCCATAGGAATGGCTGCTCGGAACCAAGGCCGGCGACGTTGCCGTCGTCGCCCTCGAATTTCATGTGCGTCTTGATGCCGAGCGGCACCAGCGCCTTTTCGTAGAACGCCAGGGAGGTCGGGTAGTCGGCAGTCGAAATGGCTACGTGATCAAGTGCGCTCATTGGCGTCCTCCCTCTGGGCCGACATAGACGGCCTCGACATTGTTCCCATCCGGATCGAGCACGAATGCGGCGTAGTAATCCGGGGCGTAATGCGGGCGAAGCCCCGGCGGGCCGTTATCCCGGCCACCGGCGGCAAGCGCCACGGTGTAGAAGGCCTCGACAGCGGGCCGGCTGGGGGCGACGAAGGCGACATGGGAGTCACCGCTGCGGATCAGCTTGCCGGTGCCGATCCAGAAGGTGGGGCCGGCGTCGTCGCCATAGCCGGCGGACTTCACCCCCTCGTACTCGAACTCGGCGAGCAGCTTGATGCCGAGGGCGCCCAAGGCGGCGGTGTAGAAGTCGCGGGAGCGAGGGAAATCGGCGACCTTTAGGCCGACGTGGTCGATGATGGTCATCGCACTACCTCCCATTTCGTTTGCCGCTGGCCGGCTTCGTCCTTGTAGTCCATCAGTTGGACACCCTGCGTCAGCAATTTCGCACGGATGGTGTCGGCCTTTGCGAAGTCCTTGGCGTTGAGGGCGGCGAGGCGAGCCGCGACCGCGTCTTCGACACCAGCTGGGGCGTCGGCGGCGTCGGACTTGAGCAGGCCGTCGGTGGTGAAGCCGAGGAACTCGAGCGTCGCGGCGAGGCAGTTGGCGGCAGTCTCGGTGCCGCGGTTGGCTTTGCGGGCAACCACGTCGAGCGCCACGGCGGCGCGGTGGAAGTTGAGGTCGTCGGTAAGTTCGGCGACGACCGAGGGCTCGGGCGGGGTGCCGGGCTTGAGCTTGGCGGCGCGTTGCCAGTCGCGGAGCTTCTGTTCGGCTTCCTCGAGGCGCTTCACCGAGAAGTCGATCGGCTCGCGGTAGTGGGTCATCAACATGGCGAGGCGCAGCACTTCGCCGGGCCATTTGCGGCCGCCGAATTTGTCCGTCTCCAGCAGCTCGTGCATGGTGATGAAGTTGCCGAGCGACTTCGACATCTTCTGGCCTTCGACCTGCAGGAAGCCGTTGTGCAGCCAGTAGTTGGCCATGACAGGCGTGCCGTGGGCGCAGCGGGACTGGGCGATTTCGTTCTCGTGGTGCGGGAAGATCAGGTCGAGGCCGCCGGCGTGGATGTCGAAGACTTGGCCGAGATAGCGCTCGCTCATGGCCGAGCACTCGATGTGCCAGCCGGGGCGACCCCGGCCCCACGGGCTGTCCCAGCCGGGCTCCTCGGCGCTGGATTGTTTCCAGAGCACGAAGTCGGCCGGGTTCTTCTTGTGCGCATCGACAGCGATGCGGGCGCCGGCGAGGTTGTCCTCGAGGTTGCGGCCCGAGAGCTTGCCGTAGTCGGGCATCGAGCCGACGTCGAACAGCACTTCGCCGGCCGCCTCGTAGGCGTGATGGCTGCCGATCAGCGTGGTGATGAGCGACTGCATCTCGGGGATGAAGTCGGTGGCGCGCGGCTGGTGGTCGGGCTCGAGCGTGCCAAGCGCCGCGACATCCTTGAAGTACTGCGAGGCGGTCTTTTCGGTGACCTTGCGGATCGCCTCGTTGAGCGGCAGGCCGGGGTAATCGCGGACGGCGCGGGCGTTGATCTTGTCGTCGACGTCGGTGATGTTGCGGGCATAGGTGACATGGTCGGCGCCGTAGATGTGGCGCAGCAGCCGGTACAGCAGATCGAAGACGATCACCGGGCGGGCGTTGCCGATATGGGCATAGTCGTAGACCGTCGGCCCGCAGACATACATGCGGACGTTGTTGGGATCGATGGGGACAAAGTCCTCCTTCGCCCGGGTCAGCGTGTTGTGGAGCTTAAGTGTGGTCTCGCCCAAAGCCAGTGTTCCTCGCGCACGATGAGACGCTCGCGGCCGGATTCTTCGGAACTAGATTCAGGATGAAGAAAACCGAGCCGTAAGCAGATGCCTAGCGGATAATAATGCAGCCGAAAATGCAGTTTGCGGTGCCGGTTTTCATGGGGCGCAATCTGACTGCAGCCCCGGCAAAAAGCAAGGGGCGCCGAAGCGCCCCTGCCGAAGAGGTTTTTGCGAGGTTACTGCGCGGGTGCAGCGGGTGTCGCCGGCGCAGCGGCCGGATCGGCCGGTGCGGGGGCCGGCGGCGTCGCAGCCTGCATGGCGGCGGTGACCTCGGGGCTGGCGAAGCAGGTGGTCAGGCCTTCGCGGGCGGACTCGGAGACCTTCTCGTAGCTGCCATGGGCGGTGTGCGCTTCATCGGTGCCTTCGCCGCGCAGATCGGCGGCGAGGATGTCGACGTCCTTCTGCGGCAGATCCTTGAAGGCGCCGGTCAGGCAGCCACAGAGCGGGGTGAGGATCAGCGAGGAATCGACACCGGCCGGCACTTCGCCGAGCAGGAAGGCCTCGGCGGTGAGGCAGGACTCAGTGAACTTGGCGAAATCGGCCGGGGTCTGGGCGAACGCGGCGGGCGTCGCGGAAATGGTCATCAGGCCGACAAGCGCGGCAAAAACGGTACGAACTTGCACGGGGGTACTCCTACGAGCGCGTGGCGCGCGACGGCGCACCTATCACACAAACCCTGCCGCGACTATCGGGCGGAAATGCAGCGGGCGGCCCGTTGCCGGACCGCCCGCGTGCGTTTGGCGCGTAAAACGTCAGGATTTCTGGCGGAACTGCTGATGGCACTCGCCGCAGAACCCGCCGATGGTCTTGATGGTGGCGGAATAGGTGGCGGTGTCGCCGGCCTCGGCTGCGGATTTCAGCGTCGTCGCCGCAGCGACGGCCTTGGCGAGAATCGCCTGGAACCCGGCATTGTTCTCCCAGATGGCCGGCAGCGCCTCGCTGTCGCCGACCGCGGAGCCCTCAGGGAACAGCACGGTGAGGTTGGAGAAGTTGGTGATCAGGTGGCCAGCAGCGGTGGCGGCTTCGGCGCCGCTCAGTCCGCCGGCAGATTTGAGGATGCCGCCGTCCTCTTTCATGATGGCCTGGCGCTTGGCCACCATCTCCTCGGGGGAGAGCGAGGCAAGCGATGGATCGGCGGTGATGGTCACGTCCTGGGCGAAGGCGAAGGTCGCGGCGGCGGCCACGACAACGGCCAGCGCGAACGCTGCGATTCTATTCGACGGCATTGTGCAACTCCTGAAGGTCCTGGGGGATCGGGCCTGGTGACGCTGGATTTGCCAACGGATACCGCTGCTTGGCAAACATCCGGGCGTGAGCGTAGCCGTGATTTCTGCGGGCGGGCAGCCGGCTCGACCTCACAAACTCGGGGTGCCCAGTCACGGCTGCGTTATCGTCGCGAGCGTCGGTTGCGGGGTTGCTTATCGGGCGTTAATCCGCGCCCGTGCTGTGTTAGAGATGAACGAATCTCACGGCGCTGTCTCGCTTTAGGCGTATTGGCCGACTAACGGAGGGCCACACGATCCGGTTCGAACTGATGACTCGCGCCTGGCCCAGGGCCACCACATTCCTCCTCCGCTTTGCGGTGCTGCTGTTCACCGCCTGGGCGGGGCTGCTGATCGACGTCTCGACGGCCTATGCACAGGCCGACAGCTGCGCACGCTTGCAGTCGACGCTGCGTTCGCTCGACCGGAACTCCGATTTCCAGAACTCGCAGGGTGGCCAGCTGAAGCGGCTGCAGCGCGAGGTGCAGCGCTCCGAGAGCGCCTATGTGCGCCAAGGCTGCAACGACGACGCCAAGGCCGGCCGCAAGCTCAACGGCGAGTGCCGGGCGCTGGCGCGCGAAGTGCTGCGCGGCCGCGAGGACGTGAAGCAGCTGTCGCAGAGCGTCGACACCGGGGAAGCCGTGGCGCAGCAGCGCGAGGCGATCCTGCAGGAAATGGCGCGCTTCGATTGCGACGGCCGCTCGCGCGTCAACGTGCAGCGCGAAGGTCGCGGCAACCTGTTCGAGCAGCTGTTCGGGGGGTTCACCGAGGACTTCGACGGCGAGGGCGGGATCCGCGGTGACGAGTTCGACCCGTATGGCGACTACCACACCGTGCGTACGCTGTGCGTCCGCAAGACCGACGGGTTCTGGTGGCCGATCAGCTATTCGACGCTGGTGGATTATGTCTCCAACGACGCACAGCAATGCCGGGCGCAATGTCCGGGGCTGGATGTTGACCTCTACTACTATGACAACCCGGGGCAGGAACCGGAGCAGATGATCAACGAGTGGGGCGAGCCCTATTCATCACTGCCCAACGCGTTCAAGTTCCGAACCGAGTTCGACACCGCGAGCAAGTGCACCTCGACGCAGGACCAGGGGTCTATCACCCTGGCCGAGCTACCGACCGGTGGCACGCGGGCCATGGTGACGTTCCGCGGCGCGACCTTCCCGCTGCCGCTGCGCGACGGGCGGCGGATCGCGTCGACGGTCATCGACGCACCGGTGACGCAGGTGGCGGAGTTGACCACCTTTGCGGATGTGCCGCTGCCGCGCCGGCGCCCTGCCGCGCCTGGCGAGACGCCGAAGCCGGTGGTGGTGGCCGTGCCGGTGGTGGCCAATCAACCCGAGCGGATCGTGCAGTTCGGCGACAAGCGCGTCAGGGTAGTCGGGCCAAGCACGCCGTACGCCCCACAAGTGGCAGCAGGGACTTAAGCTCGGGCCCCTGCTCCCGCCCGGTGAGGGCGAGACGGAGCGGGTGAAACAGCGCCCTGCCCCTGCGGCCGGTGGCGGCCTTCAGGCTTTCGGTCCATTTCGACCAGGTGGTTTCGTCCCAAGGTTCGGGCGGCAGCAGGTCGCGCGCCTGGGAGATGAACTCGCGGTCTTCGTCGGCGATGACCGGGGTAACGGGGCCTGAGACCAGCGTGCCAAGGTCAGCGATATCGCCGAACACCGACAGATTGCCGCGCAAAGCGAGCCAGAGCGGTTCGGAGGCGAGGGCGAGTGGCTCGAGGCGCGGACGGGCCGCCTCGTAGGGCATCTGGTGGAGGATGCGGGCGTTGAGGCTCGCGAGTTCGGCGGGATCGAAGCGGGCGGAGCCGTGGGAGACGGCGTCGAGGGTGAAGACCTGGCCCAGCGCTGCAAGGTCGGCATAGGGCTCGAGGGGCAGGCTGGTGCCGGTTAGTACTGCCGCCATCGCCACGGCCATCGGCTCGAAGCCGGCCTCGCGCAACTCGGCCAGCGACAGCGAGCCGAGCCGCTTGGAGAGCCCTTCGCCTTCGGCGCCGGTCAGGAGGTTGTGGTGGGCGAAGGCGGGGACCTTGCCGCCCAGCGCCTCGATGATCTCGATCTGCGTGCCGGTGTTGCTGACATGGTCCTCGCCGCGGATCACGTGGGTGATCGCCAGATCGATGTCATCGACCACCGAGGGCAGCGTGTAGAGGTAGGAGCCATCGGCACGGATCAGCACCGGATCGGACATCGAGGCGGTGTTGACGGTCTGCGGACCCTTGATCAGGTCGGTGAACTCGACCGGGCGGCCATCGAGCTTGAAGCGCCAATGGGGCTTCTTGCCCCCGGCTTCGTATTTCGCCTTCTGCTCGGGGGTGAGGTTCAAAGCGGCGCGATCGTAGATGGGTGGGCGGCCGAGCAAGCGGGCGCGGGCGCGTTTGCTGTCGAGCTCTTCCTCGGTTTCGTAGGCGGGATAGAGCCGGCCGGCGGCGATCAGCTTGTCGCGGGCCGCGTCGTAGAGCGCGGTGCGGTCGGACTGGCGGACCCGCAGGTCGGGGGTAATGCCGAGCCAGGCGAGATCGGCGTCGATGCCGCGGGCGAACTCTTCGGTGGAACGGGCGGTATCGGTGTCGTCGAGGCGGAGGATGTATTGGCCGCCGTTGGCCTTGGCGAACAGCCAGTTGATCAGCGCCGGGCGGGCATTGCCCAGATGCAGGCGGCCCGTCGGCGACGGCGCGTAGCGGACGATGGTCATTCGAGGCCCTTGCTATCCAGCCGCGCCATCGGCTCGGCGATCAGGTTCTCGTCGCGGTAGCCGTTGGTGATTGGGTAGCGGCGGCCGAGGCCGAAGGCCTTGCGCGAGATCTTCACGCCGGGGGCAGACTGTCGGCGCTTGTATTCGGCGATGTTGACCAGCTTCTCGATGCGCTTGACCAACGCGCGGTCGAAGCGGCCATCGCCGCGCGCCACGATTTCGGCGACGCTGAGCTCGAGTTCGACCAGCCCGACGAGGATCTCGTCGAGGATCGGGTATGGCGGCAGCGAGTCCTGGTCGGTCTGGTTGGGGCGGAGTTCGGCCGAGGGCGCCTTGTCGATGATGTTCTGGGTGATCACCAGGCCATCGGGGCCGAGGCAATCGGCCGGGCGGTGCTTGTTGCGCCAGTCGGCCAGTTCGTAGACACGCATCTTCAGCATGTCCTTGATCGGGTTGAAGCCGCCGTTCATGTCGCCGTAGATGGTGGCATAGCCCACCGCCATCTCGGACTTGTTGCCGGTGGTGAGGAGGAGCGAGCCGAGCTTGTTGGAGACGGTCATCAGGTAGACGCCACGCATGCGCGACTGGATGTTCTCTTCGGTCAGGTCCTGTGGGCGGTTGCCGAACACCGGCTGCAGCTCGTTGAGCGCGGCTTCCACGGGATCGCCGATCGAGACGACGTCGTAGCGGACGCCCAGACGCTCGGCGCAATCCTTGGCGTCGGCGAGGCTTTCTTGCGAGGTGTACCGGTAGGGCAGCATCAGGCAGTGGACGTTGTCGGCGCCGATGGCATCCACCGCCATGGCCGCGACGATGGCGCTGTCGATGCCGCCCGAGAGACCGAGCACCACCGACTTGAAGCCGTTCTTTTTCACATAGTCGCGCAGGCCAAGGACGCAGGCGCGCCACGGCGCTTCGTCGACGCTCGAGAGCGGGGTCACATGCGGGTCGGTGCAGCGCCAGCCGTCTTCGGTGCGGGCCCAGTTCGACATCAGGATCTCGGGCTCGAAGCTCTTGGCCTGCACGACGAGGCGACCGCCGGGCTCGATGCCGAAGCTGGCGCCGTCGTAAACCAGCTCGTCCTGGCCGCCGACCTGGTTGAGATAGAGCAGCGGCACGTTGTCTTCAGCAACGCGATCGGTGACGAGGCGATAGCGCGTGGCCTGCTTGTTGCGCCAATAAGGCGAGCCGTTCGGGCAGAGCAGGATGCGGGCGCCCTGGTCGACGAGGTGGGCGCAGACATCCGGGTGCCAGATGTCCTCGCAGATCGGAATGCCAATCGACACGCCCTTGATGGTCACTGGCTCCTGCAGCTCGGCGCGCTCGAAATAGCGCTTCTCGTAGAAGATGTCGTCGTTGGGCAGTTCGCGCTTGTAGCGGCGGGTAATGATAGCGCCGCCTTCGCAGACGACCACCGTGTTGAACAGCTTGCCATTGTCGCGCCAGATGGTCGGCATGATGGCGGTGACATTGGTGCCGGCGGTGGCACGGGCGAAGTCTTCCGCAGCGGCCATCGCGTCGGCTATGAAGCGCGGCTTGAACAGCAGGTCGTCCGGGAAATAGCCAGTCAGGAACAGCTCGGAGAACAGGAGGATATCGGCGCCCTGCCCGGCCGCATCGGCCAGCGCCTCTTTGGCCAGCGCCAGGTTCTGCGCGATGGCGCCGACCGTCGGATTGAGCTGCGCGAGGGCGATGCGAAGACGATCGGTCACGTGAGAAATCCGAGCCGTTTGAAAACGCGGCAAGACTTATCCGCTCACCCCGGTCGGAGCAAGCGGACAGCCGGTCATCCTGGATCTGATCAGAGAAGTCTGATCAGGAGATCAGAACGAGTAGGTCAGCTCGGCGAGGAGGCCGTAGCGGAAGAGGGAGAACGGGTTCTCGGTGGAGATGACGTTCTGCACGCTCACGTTGGGTTGCGAGTAGAGTGGATCGGGCGGCGCCGGCGGAGCACCGACCGGCGGCTGCTCCACTGGGGGAATGACTGTGACCTGGCGCCAAGTGGCATCATAGGTGCCTCCGACGTACCAGGCGCGACCGCCGAGACGGATGGTCAGGTTGTCGACTGGCGTGATGCCAACCATCGCCTCGCCCATCGCACCATAGCCCCATCCGGAGACGTCGGTGGCGGAACCGGCGAAGACGTAGGGTGTGCACGGGTCGCCGAGGGCGCAGCCCGGGAATGGGCCAAGGTCGCCGCTGGCACTGCCGGCATGGCCGCCGAGCACGCCGTTAATGGTGGCGAACGGCACGGCGGCGAGTTCGGCACTGACGTCGAGAAACTCGTTGATCTCAGCTTTACCGCTGAGGCCGAGGCGCAGCATGTTCAGTTCCAGCCTGTCGTCAACGCTATCTCCGGGCAACGACCAGATGCCGGTGTCAGGGTCGAAGTTGACGTCGGCGGCACTCGTAGCGGTGGTGAAGTTGACGCGGCCGGTGCGCGGTGAATTGTTCCAGTAGTTGTAGCCGATCAGGCCGCCTATCCCGTTGCCCTTGCCGTCTCCGAAGGCGTTCCAGCCGAAATCGGCGCCGGCATAGCCGAGGATGCCATCGACGACGGGGGCGGAACCGTATGGATCGGAGTACTCGCCGTTGATAACGGAGGTGTAGCCGGCCCATGCCTTGGCATAGGTGCGCGTGGCGTCGTCCTCGATGCGAAGATGCGCCTCGACCGAGTGGGCGTTGTCGCTTTCCTCGAAGCTCAACGCCCCGAGATCGAAGTTCTGGCTGCCCCACGAGTACCAGTAGCGCAGGCCCGTTTCGATGTGGATGCCGTCGCTCTCGTCGCCCATTTCGTTCCAGTCCTTGGGCTCGACGGAGTAGGCGCCGCGGTAGATTTCCTCGGGCGACATGTCGTCGCCCCAGTCCGCGGCGAGGGCCGGGCTGCCGATGGCGGCGGCAAGAACGACGATGCTCGTGGCCAGACGGGACATGGAAAACTCCGCTACAGTACTGTCCTCGTTTATGCCCCGTTAGGGTTAATGTTCCGCTAAACGGCAGTGGCACAATGCAATCGAACGCCCGCAAGCCCTTCGAACTGCACGATTTGCTAACGCTGACGAGGTTTTCCACTGCTACAGGGCGGCTGTGCGCCATGGGACTGCAACCCTTGGGCGGGCAGATGAGTTGCACCATCAATGCAGCCGACCGAGTTAGGCAGACTTATGAGCAGCAAGATATTGGTCGTGGAGGACGAGATCTTCATCGCGATGGCGTTTGAAGACCTGTTGCACGACCTGGGCCACGAACCGATCGGCATCGCCCCGGACAGCCGGCGCGCCATGGCATTGGCGTCAGAGGCCGAACTGGCGTTTGTCGACCTCAATCTCGCGGACGGGCCAACCGGCGTCGAGGTTGGGCGTGCCCTCGCCGATCGCGGGGTTACGGTGATCTATATGACGGCCAATCCGGAGCAGCTCGGCGAAGGTGTCCCCGGCACCATCGGGGTCATTCCGAAGCCGGCCGACAACAACGAACTTCGCCAGGCTGTCGAGTACGCGATCGCCGTGCGACGCCGCCACCAGGCGGATGCCCGTCCGCCGCTTCGGTTGAAGCTGTTCGACGGGCTCGGCGCCAGCGCCGCCGTCGCCTGACTATTCCGCCGCGATGATCCGCTCGCGCACCGGACGCTGTAGCCGCAGTTCCTCGGCGACGAGGAAGGCAAGCTCCAGCGCCTGGCTGGCGTTGAGGCGCGGGTCGCAATAGGTGTGGTAGCGGTCCTGCAGGCCAGCCTCGGTGATGGCCGCGACGCCACCGCCGGTGCACTCGGTCACGTCGTCGCCGGTCATCTCGATATGGATGCCGCCGGCATAGGTGCCCAGGGTGCGGTGGATGTCGAAGAAGCTCTTCACTTCGCTCAGCACGCGCTCGAACGGCCGGGTCTTGTAGCCGTTCGAGGCCTTGATGGTGTTGCCGTGCATGGGGTCGGAGCACCAGACGACCACCTTGCCCTCTGCCTTGATCGCTTCGATCAGGCGCGGCAGGTGGTCGGCGATCTTATCCGAGCCGAAGCGGCCGATCAGCGTGATGCGGCCGGCTTCGTTGGCGGGGTTCAACTTGTCGAGGATCCGCAGCAGGTCGTCGGCGGCAAGGCTCGGACCGCACTTGATGCCGACGGGATTGCGGATGCCGGAGAAGTACTCGACATGCGCGGCGTCGGCCTGGCGGGTGCGGTCGCCGATCCACAGCATGTGGCCTGAGGTGGCATAGTAGTCGCCGGTGATCGAGTCCCGGCGGGTCAGCGCTTCCTCGAAGCCCAGCAGCAGCGCCTCGTGCGAGGTGTAGAACTTGGTCTCGCGCAGCGAGGGCGTGTTTTCGCCGTTGAGGCCGAGGGCGCGCATGAAGTCGATGGCGTCGTCGATCTTTTGCGCCAGCTCCTCAAAGCGCGGGTAGGCGGTCGAGTCCTTCATGAACCCCATGGTCCAGTCATGGACGCGGGTCAGGTCGGCATAGCCGCCCGAGGCGAAGGCGCGAAGCAGGTTGAGCGTTGCCGCCGACTGCCGGTAGGCGAGCAGCAGGCGCTCCGGATCGGGGACGCGGGCGGCTTCGGTGAAGGCGATGTCGTTGATGATGTCGCCGCGATAGCTCGGCAGCGTCACGCCATCGATGGTCTCGGTATCGGATGAGCGCGGCTTGGCGAACTGGCCGGCGATGCGGCCGACCTTTACCACGGGCTTGGACGCGCCGTGCGTCAGCACCACCGCCATCTGCAGGAAGACGCGGAAGAAATCGCGGATGTGGTCGGCGCCGTGCTCGGCGAAGCTTTCGGCGCAATCGCCGCCCTGCAGCAGGAACGCCCTGCCCTCCGCGACTTCGGCCAACTGGTGCTTCAGCTCACGGGCCTCGCCGGCAAACACCAGCGGCGGGAACTTCCTGAGCTGCGCCTCGGCCGCTTCCAGTTTCGCCGCGTCGGGATAAACCGGCACCTGCGAAATGGGTTTCTGTCTCCAGCTTTGCGGCGTCCAAGTCGTCGGCATAGGCGTCATCTCCCGGTCGGCGGGCGGAATAGCAGGGGATTGGGGCGATGCCAAGCCGCAGCGGTCTACTGCTTTTGGCCGCCGCGATAGACGTAGCTCGGCTTCTTGAAGGTCACCAGTTCCTCGGCGGCGGTCGGGTGCATCGCCATGGCACGGTCGAAATCGGCCTTGGTGGCGTTCATGCCCATTGGGATCGCCGCCATCTGGATCAGCTCGGCGGCGCCCGGGCCGAGGATGTGGACGCCCAGCACCTTGCCGCCATCGGCGAGGGTGATGAGCTTCATCATCATGCGGTCCGACTTCAGCGACAGCGTGTTGATCATCGGGCGGAAGCGGGTGATGTAAACGTCGATGTCGCCGTGTGTGGCGGCATCGTGCTCGGTGAGGCCGACGGTCCCGACTTCCGGCTCGCCGAACACCGCTTCGCCGATCAGCGAGTGATCGACGGCGATTGGATTGTTGTTGAACAGCGTCTCGGCAAAGGCCTGCCCTTCGCGAATGGCAACGGGGGTCAATTGCGCCCGATTGGTGACGTCGCCGACGGCGTAGATCGAGGGCACGCTGCTCTGTGAGTATTTGTCGACGGCGATGCCGCCATCCTCGCCAATCGCCACACCGAGCTCTTCGAGGCCGAAACCGGTGACGTTCGGCGTGCGGCCAGTCGCGAACATCACCGCGCCGAACGGCGCATCGACGCCATCGGAGAAGCTCACCGTGGTGTCGTTTCCAGTCTGGCGAAGACCGCGCACATTGGTCTGGTGGATGATCTTGATGCCGCGTGCCTCGAGACCGGCCTCGAGCCCGGTGCGCAGATCCTCGTCAAAGCCGCGCAGCAGCTTTTCGCCACGATAGACGATGGTGGTGTTGACCCCCAGGCCGGCAAAGATGGTGGCGAACTCGACCCCGATGAAGCCACCACCCTCGATCAGGATCGAGTGCGGGAGTTTTTCGAGGTGGAAGGCCTCGTTCGAGGTGACGCCGAGTTCCTTGCCCGGAATATCGGGGATGTAAGGGTGCGCGCCGGTGGCGACGAGAATGGTCTTGGCGGTGAGCTCGCGGCCAGACTTGACGAGCTTGACGCTGTTTGGCCCGGTGAGCACGGCGCGGTCGCGGATGATCTCGGCGCCGGGCTTTTCCAGCCCCGCGACATAGGCCGCCTCGAGCCGGGCGATCTCCTTGTCCTTGTTCGCTACCAGCGTCGGCCAGTCGAAGCTGGCATCGACGGTCCAGCCGAAACTCGGGGCGATCTCGAACAGGTCCTTGAAGCGCGAGCCGTAGACGAACAGCTTCTTGGGCACGCAGCCGCGGATCACGCAGGTGCCGCCGATGCGATACTCCTCGATGATCGCGACCTTGGCGCCGTATG
This sequence comes from Devosia sp. P1_H9, assembly GCF_056405135.1. NCBI lineage: Bacteria > Pseudomonadati > Pseudomonadota > Alphaproteobacteria > Hyphomicrobiales > Devosiaceae > Devosia > Devosia sp. P1_H9. Next base: position 223,618 of record NZ_JBFUCQ010000006.1, on the reverse strand, counting down.
TCGCGGCCACGCGCGCCGCACGCACGCCACCCGAACCGGCGCCGATCACCACGAGATCGAAACTGTCACTCATCGCATACCCCGAACGTAAAAAGGCCCCGCGCGATGGCGGGGCCTGCAATCAGATAGGGTGCCGAAGCTCAGGTGTCGATACCCTTGGCCTTCAGCTCGGCGCGAACCCGGGCGAAGAACTCGGTGTTGAGGTTCGACGAGAACACATCCATCACGCGGCTGATCGTGCCGCTCAGCGTGGCGTTGGACTTGGCCAGCTTGATGCCGGTCGGCGAGGAGTAGAAATCGACGATCTGCTGCAGTTCTTCCTGGGTGAAGGAGAGCGCGTAGATGCGCGCGAACTGGTCGAACAGCTCGCCTTTCTTGCCCTTATAGGAGGAGATGACGGCCTCGATCGCGGCGTTCAGCGGCTCGGCGATCTCCGGATTCTGCGGCAGCAGCTGCTTGTAGGTGTTGATGCCCGCCTGCACGACGCTGGCTTCGTAGAGGCCACCGGTGTCGGTCAGGTCGACATACTTGCGGGCCAGCGCCAGGTGCTCGGGCGCAATCTCGGTCGGCGACTGGCTCATGGCCGGCAGCGCGACGAAGCTCGAAAGGATCAGCGACAGCACGGCGGCGACAAGCATCGGCGCGCGCTTGAAGGTGGACGTCATCAGCTTGGTGCCCATTGGTTGTGTTTCCCCTATAGCCTCTATCCGAGCGGCTCTCAGCCGTCCAGAACGTCGACACCGGCGGGACCGGCCACGTAGGCCCGCTTGCACAGCCCGATGAACAGGCCGTGCTCCACTACGCCCGGGATGTCGACCAAGGCCTTCGCCAGCGCTTCTGGCTGAGGAATACGGCCAAAAAAAGCGTCAAGGATGGCGTGCCCGCCGTCGGTCACGTAGGGCGTTCCATCGGCTTTGAGGCGACGGCGCAGATCGCCCTCGGCATTGAAATCGGCCATCACGACGCGGATCGCAGCGGTCGTGGCGCCGAGACCGAAATGATTGACCTCGATCGGCAAGGGGAAGCGACCGAGCATCTCGACGCGCTTGCTGGCGTCGGCGATGACGATCATCCGCTTGGAAGCGGTGGCGACGATCTTCTCGCGCAGGAGAGCGCCACCCGCGCCCTTGATCAGCGCCAGGCCGGGACCGATCTCGTCGGCGCCGTCGACGGTGAGATCGAGTTCGGGCGTGGTTTCGAGATCGGTGAGCGGAATACCGAGGCTTCGTGCCTGCGCGTCGGTGACCTCGGATGTCGGGATGCAGACGACTTTCAACCCGTCCCGCACGGCATGGCCGACGAGGTCGACGAAGTGCTTCGCCGTCGAGCCTGTGCCCAGGCCCAGGCGCATGCCGCTCTCTACTTCTGCCATCGCCGCAGCGGCGGCGCGGAACTTCGGATCATCTGACACAGCAAGGCCCTCCCCTGCGCCGGACCTAGGAGAGGCGCGAGGGCCTGTCAACCGGCCGCTTCACGCAGAGGTGAATGGAAATGTCGCTTCGCCGCAACACAATGTGGCTTGGGTGTTCGGAGTTTGTCCGAATCGTGGCATCGCCATTCACGGCCTGTTAGGAACAGTCTATCAACCATAACTGACTGGCTCGTAGCAGGGTCAATTTCGTCAAGAGGCGCAGTTTGAAGAACATGTCCAAGAGCAGAATAGCGATTGCCGCCTTGTTGTCGGCGATCGTCAGCCTGTCGGTAGTTGCTCCGGCCGCGGCGGCACGGATCTACAATCCCGATTCCAACATCTGGGAAGACTCGACCACCGTCAAAGCCCGGACCAAGCGCGGCAGCCCGATCGCACGCTCGATCGTCAACTACGAAACCAAGTTCAAGCCGGGCACCATCGTCATCGAGACCTCGGAGCGCCGGCTTTACCTGGTGCTCGCCGACGGCAAGGCGATGAAGTACGGCGTCGGCGTCGGCCGTGACGGCTTCCGCTGGTCGGGCCAGCACCGCATCACCCGCACGGCCGAGTGGCCGGGTTGGACGCCGCCGGCGCAGATGCGCAAGCGCGTTCCGGACCTGCCGGCCTATATGCCCGGTGGCCCGGACAATCCGCTGGGCGCCCGCGCGCTCTATATCGGCTCGACGCTGTACCGCATCCATGGCACGTCCGAGCCGTGGACGATCGGCCAGGCCGTGTCGTCGGGCTGCATCCGTCTCACCAACGAAGATGTTACCGACCTCTACGAGCGCGTGAAGGTCGGCGCGCTGGTGGTCGTTCACCAGTAACGACGGATCAAGTTTTCGATTTGGCCGGCCCTGGTGGCCGGCCTTTTCATTTTCAGTGCTAGGCGGCGACCGGCTGGTTGCGGTAAAAGGCCTGATGTCCCTGACGCTTCTCGAACAGCCGAACCTCGCGCCCACCGGTGCAGAGCGCCCGCTCATCGATCGATATGGCCGGCGGATCACCTATCTGCGCGTGTCGGTGACCGACCGCTGCGATTTCCGCTGCGTCTATTGCATGTCCGAGCACATGACGTTCCTGCCCAAGCACGAAGTGCTGAGCTTTGAGGAGATCGACAGTATCGTCACCGCCTTCGTCGCCCGCGGGGTGAAGAAAGTGCGGCTGACCGGCGGCGAGCCGCTGGTGCGGCGCGACATCATGGAACTGGTCGAAAAGATCGGCGGCCATCTCGGGCAAGGGCTCGAGGAGGTGACGCTCACCACCAATGGCAGCCAGTTGCGACGGCATGCGGAAGGCCTGGCCCGAGCTGGGGTGAAGCGGCTCAACGTGTCGCTGGATACGCTCGACGACAAGCGCTTCACCCAAATCACCCGCCGCGGACGGATCGCCGACGTGCTCGATGGGATCGACGCCGCCGACGAGGCCGGACTGAAGATCAAGATCAACATGGTGGCGATGCGCGGCGTCAACGAAGACGAGATCGAGCCGATGCTGCATTGGGCGCATGGCCGCGGCTTCGGGCTGACGCTGATCGAGGGCATGCCGCTGGGTGAGGTCGGGATCGACCGCGTCGACACCTACCTGCCGCTGAAGGAGCTGCGTGAGCGGCTGCAGTCGAAATACACGCTGGAGCCGACCGGGCACCGCACCGGCGGGCCGGCCCGCTATGACTATGTGGCGGAGACCAACGGCCTCGTCGGGTTCATCACCCCGATGAGCCACAATTTCTGCGAGAGCTGCAACCGCGTGCGGCTGACTGCGACGGGACAGCTCTACATGTGCCTGGGGCAAGACGACATGGTGGACCTACGCGGTGCCATCCGCGAGGGCGGCCCGGAGGCGCTGGACGCGGCGCTCGACCGGGCAATGCTGCTGAAGCCCAAGGGGCACGATTTCGTGCTGGACCGGGATCACACGGCGCCGGCGCTGAGCCGGCATATGAGTGTGACCGGCGGTTGACGGCGCCCCAGTCGTCCTGACACGTCGGTGGTTTGCCGCCCCCCACCCCTGGCTCGCGCCGGTGTTGGTGTGATCACCGCACCGTATATCCCCCATCCACCACCAGCACTTCGCCGGTTACATACCCCGACGCAGGTGAGCACAGGTATAGCGCCGCTGCGCCGATATCCGTGGCCGAACCCGGCCGCTTCATTGGGGTCATGTCGCGCCAGACCGGGCCCCAGACCGGATCCGCCAACCCGCCATTGGTCATGTCGGTGGTGATGTAGCCGGGAGCGATGGCGTTCACCCGGATGCCGTCTTCGGCGTAGTCCGAGGCAAGGCTCTTGGTCAGCATGTGCACGGCGGCCTTGGACGCATTGTAAGCTGCCTGCGGCTGCGGGATGTTCGAGATCAGCCCGGAGATCGAGCCGATATTGAGGATCACGCCGCTCTTCTGGGCGCGCATCGGGATGAGCGCCGCCTGGCAGGCGCGGAAGACGCTGTCGACGTTGATATCCATCAGCCGGCGATACTGCTCTTCGGGGAAGCTGTGGGTCTCGCCGTGCTGGGCGACGCCGGCATTGTTGACGAGGATGTCGAGCTTGCCGCCGCCGAGCCTTAATGCCTCGGCGACGAGTTGCGCGGGCACCGCGGGGTCCTGCACGTCGCCCTGGATATAGTCGACCTTGTGGCCGGCGTCCTTGAAGCGCGCGACGACATCCGGCTTGGGGACCTTGGACGAGAGGATCACGTGGGCGCCCGCGTCGGTCAGCGCTTCGACGATGCCGAGGCCGATGCCGCGGGTGGCGCCGGTGACCAGCGCGACTTTGCCGTCCAGACGAAACAGATCGAAGATCATTGCTCTCTCCTAATGCAGCACAGCTGTTGGCGGCCGGTCGAGGCCGAGAATGAAATCGGCGCAGCGGTCGCCCAGCATCATGGCGGGCGCCGTGGTGTTGCCGGCGTTGATGTTGGGTACCGCCGACATGTCGGAGACGCGGAGGTTATCCACGCCGCGGACGCGGAGGCGCGCATCGAGAACGGCCATCGGGTCGCCGTCGGCGCCCATTTTCGCCGTGCTGGCCGGATGGTAGTTGGTCTTGACGAAGCGCCGGCAGTGCTCGGCCATGACCTCGTCGCTGAGGTCCGGGCCGGGTGGCGCGATGACCTTTTCGATGCGCTTGCCGAGGGCGCCGGTGAGCAGCACGTCGCGGAAGAAGCGCTGGCCCTCGACCATCATCTTCATGTCGTCCGGGTGCTGCAGCAGATGCGGCGAGACCAGCGGCATGTCGGCGGGGTTGGCTGAGCGCAGCTCGACGTAACCGCGCGATTTGGGCTTCACCAGCACGGTGGTGATGGTGACCCCGTAGGTGTCGTCGAATACCTTCAGCAGGTCGCGGTCGAGGTAGACGATCGGCACGCAGAACGCCTGGATGGAGGGCGGTGCGTCGCGGTCGACGGGGTTGATGAAGGCACCGGCCTCGAAGCCGGCGGAGAGGATCGGACCGTTGCCGAACAGCTTGAAGTTGAGACCGTTCTTCAGCATGCGCCAGCCGACGCCCTGCTTGAAATAGCCGTAAGGCCCGTTGGCGACCGAGATCACCGGGACTTCGGGATGGTCGATGAGGTTCTGGCCGACGCCGGGCAGATCGACGAGGGTATCGATGCCGTGGCTACGCAACTGCTCGGCGGGGCCGAGGCCTGAGAGCATCAGCAGTTTCGGTGTCACCAGCGCGCCCGAGCTGAGGACAATGTCGCCAGATGAGTACGCGGTGTGCTCGGTGCCAGCCGCGTCTCGGTAGGTGACGCTGACCGCCCTGCCCTTCTCGATGTTGATCTTCTGCACCGCGGCGCGGAGGCGCACCGTCAGCCGCGGGTCGTCCTTCAGCGGCTCGACATAGGCGTAGGCGGCGCTCGAGCGTTTCCCCTTGCGGTTCATGAACTGGTAGAAGCCGACGCCGCGCTGCGTCACGCCGTTGAAATCGTTGGTGAACGGCTCGCCCTTCTGCTGCACGCTCTGTACGAACCAGCGCGACACGTCGTCGATGTGGCCCGGGTCGGAGACCAGCAGCGGGCCGTCATTGCCGTGGTAGTCGTTGCTCAGCCGGTTGTTGCCCTCGATGCGGCGGAAGTGCTGCAGCACGGTCGACCAGTCCCAAGCGGCGCCGTCATTGCTGCCGCGCAGGATCTGGTCCCACTCGTCGTAGTCCGAGGGCCGGCCGCGCATGTAGACCTGCGCGTTCACCGAGGTGCCGCCGCCGAGCACATTGCCCTGCGGAATGTCGTGCACGCGACCATTGAGGTGCTGCTGCGGCACGGTGTGGTGATAGGTCATGTACTTGGAGCCGTTGATCAGCTTGAAGATCCCCGGCGGCATGTCGAGCAGCGGATGATGGTGCGAATAGCCCGCCTCGAGCAGCAGCACGCGCCGCCCGCCATCGGTCACCAGCCGGGCGGCCGCGACACAGCCCGACGCTCCCCCTCCGATCACGATGTGATCGAATTCCTCCCGCATATTCGCCCCCTCCAGGACCGCGCCCTAACCGGCGCGCAGGTCAGGCGCTTTGCGCCATCTTGTTCGCCTACCATAGACGGGCCGTAGAAAAAGTCGAACGGTCGGAGGAGGCCGGACCGCTCAAAAGTCAGGGGACGCGCAGATAACGGCGGTCCGTTATGTTCGCGTTACTTACGGATACGCGAATCGGCAAACTTCGCGCTCGTTTCATCATGTAAGACGTAATCCCACCCTGCCGGAGCAGCATTGTCTGCAAGTATCTGAGAGCACTTTCTGTCCTCATCCATCCGCTTTGACCGCCTAAACTTAACCATTCGCCTCTTCTCGAAAAATGTGATTGGTATCGCCGCCTGTTTGACTAAATTTCGCCGCATATTCTGCGAATTGGAGACGCCAGCGCAGTCCCGGATGAGCCCAAATGGGTCGTCCGGCGAGGCGATGTAGGGCTGGGACAAGTGAATACCGAGATACGTATTGATGCGCGTCGCATCGCGCCGCCGGATAATGTTGCGCAGCGGCGCCGGGATTGGCTGGTTTGCGGAGCGCCCGGAGCGTGACCGACAGTCCGTCGCATGCACAAATTCGCGCGGCGCGCGCCTATCTCGGCTGGACCGCCCTGGACCTTGCCGCCGAGGCAGGCGTTTCGTTCTCGACCGTGCGGCGCGTCGAAATGCCCGGCCCGCGGGCGGTACGCAACGAGAACTTCGCCGCCATATGCGACGCCTTTGCCCGCCATGGCATGCGGTTCGTCACGCATGACGATGGGACGCTTGGGGTTGCAGGCCCGCGCTAGAGGCTCTTGGCGAAGAACGCCAGCGCAGCTTCCCGCATGCGCGGCGTTTCCTGGTGCTTGACGCCAGGTTCCGACACCAGTTGCAGCCGGTCGGGGTGGCCGGCGTAAGCCGCGCTCGTCTCGTCCCAGGCCAGCGCGACGGCTTCAGCGGGCGTGAGCGAGTCCGCCTCGCCGATGCAGATAAGTTGCGGGCGCGGCGCGACCAGCGCTCCGATGGCGCCGGCATCGGCCTCGTTCAGCAGGCCCGGCACTACGAGATAGACACCGTGCCCGTCGTGGGCGCCCAGCTCGATCATGGTGCGGAGGTCGGCGAAGCAGCAGAGATGCGCCACGGCCTTGATGCGCTCGTCCATGGCGGCGAGCCAATAGCTCAGGGTGCAGCCCATCGAGATGCCGAACGCACCGATACGGAGCGGATCGACCTCAGGGCGCGACGCCAGGTAGGTCAGCGCGGCCAAGTGATCACAGAGCATCTGGCCGAACAGGCCCTTGCCGTACCAGAGCAGCGCCTTGGCGGCGGCACCTTCCGACACGGTGGCGCGCTTGCCGAACACCGGCATGTCGATGCAGAGCGTCACATAGCCGGCGCGGGCGAAGACCGGCCCGAGCGGATCGAGCAGATACTCGCGGCCGTCGAGCAGTTCGTCGGCGCCGATGTCATAGCGCCCGCCATGCGAGTGGCCGTAGAGGATGGCCGGCAGGCGGCCCTCGACCTTGAGGGGACGGGTGAGGATGCCGCGCACCTCGGTGTCGTCGAGCAGCAGGGTCAGGTGTTCGACCTCGTAGCCGTCGCGCTGCTCGATATGGGCGGCGCTGAGCGAGATAGCCGGTTCCACCAGCCCGACGAGCTGGCGCAGTCTTTCGCGGGTAACGGGCATGCTACTTGTCGTCGTCCGAAACGATGGCGAACTCGAGCGGCAAAGCCGTGGTGTACTTGATCTGCCCCATGGCGAAGGACGAGCTGACGTCGGTCAGATTGATCTTCGAAATCAGCTTTTTATAGAACGAGTCGTAGGCCGCGATGTCGGGCACGACGACGCGCAGCAGGTAATCGACCTCGCCGCTCATACGGTAGAACTCGACCACCTCGGTGAAATCGTCGACCACCGCAGCGAACTTCCGCATCCACGCGTCGTTGTGCTCGTTGGTGCGGATCGAGACGAACACGGTGACGCCGGCGTTGATCTTGGTGGGATCGAGAACCGCGACGCGGCCCTTGATGATCCCGTCCTCTTCCATCTTCTGGATCCGGCGCCAGCACGGCGTCGTCGACAGCCCCACCTTGCGGCCGATTTCGGCAACCGGAGTGGTCGCGTCCTTCTGCAGGAGCGCAAGAATCTTGCGATCGATCTTGTCCAAAGCTATGGCAGCCCCCTTGAAATCAGATTGCGTGATGGTGGAAAAATCACCGATGCAGCGCAAAAATACACAGTGCAGGCGGCCATACAACGCAAATATCTTGCGCCTGTCAACTAGACAGAAGGTTCCAAAGCCACGCCAGAAACCGATCAAATCGACTGGGATTTCCGGTCTCGGCGGCGGTAGCAGCCGCCTCGCGCCGGCGCCATGCGGCAGGCGCGTCGAAACTGCCTTGCCAGATGCCGAGCCGCGCCTTGCGGGCTGATGCCTCTACGCCGGCGTAACGGCTTGTGGCAACTGCAAATCCGTCGGCTACCATGGCCTCGGCGATGTCGGTTTTGCCATCGCGGCACAGGGCGAGCAGCCGGCCGTAGCGGTCGTGGCCCTCTGGCCGGCAGGTGAGCGCCTTGCCGCGCGTCAGGTCGCGCATCCGGCGCGACGAGCCGACGCCGCACTCCCAGGTGTTGCCGTCAGCAGTGCGGCAGGTCTGGTTCCACTCGGGCGCATCGAGGCCGGTAAGCCGGATGCGCTGGCCGGCGATGTCGATGGTATCGCCGTCGACCACGCGCTCCACGCTTCCGGTCAGCGGCGGGCCGTCGAGTGAGAACGGTGCGTCGGGCATGATGAGGTAGACTGCGAGCAACCCTGCCCCGATCACCACCATGATCCAGCTTCGCCAACGCATGCGGAAACGGCGCGGCAGCGGCGTGCGGCGCCCGCTTGCCCAAGCCGGCATGGCGCCCTGCACTACTGGCGAAGACTGCCGATTGTCTTGGGCTTTACCCATTTGGCCACCCGGCAGTTCACCATAACTTAACCATGCGGCGCATAGGGTTTTTGCACAAGCGTAACGAACGCGTTTCCTGTTCGCGATAGTGTTGTGTTGAGTATTTGAGTAATGGCGTTGAAGCCCGCGATGCACGATGCAGACGTGCGCGCCCAGATGGGTCGCGAGCTTCGCCGTAACTCGCAGCGGACGGTGTTCGACGCGCGCCAGCGCCTCACCTCGAGCTCCGGCACCCGCGCTTCCTTCGATTTCGAACTGCTGGACGAATATGCCAGCTCCCGGCTTGGCGGGCTGCTGGCCGTGCCGGCCCTTGTGCTGATCCTGGCGCTGTTCGCCAGCCTGTGGGTGTCGCCGCTGGCCGCCGCGGGCTGGGCGGCCCTGGTGATCGTCGCCAATCTGGCCGTGGCCTGGCTCTGCCGCCGCTTCAAGGACGAGCCGCAGGAGAAGTTCAACGCCGGGCGCTGGACCGCCAGCTTCGTCGTCGCCGAGATGGTGAACGGCATCGCCTGGGCGTTGCTGTCGCTGTTCACGCTGATGACCACCGATGCCGGACCGCTGCTGGTGGCAATGTTCGCCATGGCGCTGATCGGGATCGCCGCCAATGCCGTATCGACGCGCACGCTGCCTGGCGCCACGCTGTCCAGCACGCTGCCCTCCGCGGTGACGGTGACGATGAGCCTCGTCACGGCCGGCGGCACGCTGAACTGGGCGCTGGCCGCGGTCGTTGTTGGCGGCGAGATGTTCTTCGTGTACCTGGCCAAGCAGCTCTACAAGTCGGAACTCGAGACCATCGAGCACCAGGCGGAAAAGGACTCGCTGATCAACGAGCTCGAGGAAGCGCGCGAGATGAGCGACGAGGCTCGGCGCCACGCCGAGCAGGCCAATATCGCCAAGTCGCAGTTCCTCGCCACGATGAGCCACGAGTTGCGGACGCCGCTCAACGCCATCATCGGCTTTTCGGAGGTGCTGCAGTCCGAGCTGCTCGGGGCGCACAACGTGCCGCAGTACAAGGAATATGCCGGCGACATCCATTCGTCCGGCCAGCATTTGCTCAACCTTATCAACGAACTGCTCGATCTGAGCCGCATCGAGGCGGGCAAGTACGACCTCAACGAAGAGGCGGTGTCGCTGATCGATATCGCCGAGGATTGCCGGCGCATGGTGGAGATCCGTGCCAAGGCCAAGAGCATCGAGCTGAGCGTCAGCTATGCGCACAACCTGCCCAAGCTCTGGGGCGACGAGCGGGCGATCCGCCAGGTGGTGCTGAACCTGCTGTCCAACGCCATCAAGTTCACCCCGCAATCGGGCAAGGTGCACCTGATGGTGACGCGCTCGGGCGATGGCGGGCAGCTGCTGAGCGTGCGCGACAACGGTCCGGGCATTCCCGAGAACGAGATCGAGACGGTGTTGTCGTCGTTCGGCCAGGGTTCGCTGGCGCAGAAGACCGCCGAGCAGGGTGCGGGGCTGGGGCTGCCGATCGTGCAGAAGATCATGGAACTGCACCAGGGGCGCTTCGACCTCTTCTCGAAGCTGCGGTTCGGAACCGAGGTGATCGCGACCTTCCCGCGGGCGCGGGTGATGGATGCCCTGGCGCCGGTGGTGGAGAAGAAGCCACGGTTGCAGATTTACTCGGAAGCGAGCTGAGTACCGCCTTCCGATGCCGAGATTGGGAGCGTCTTGGTCGCCTTGGCGATCGCGTTTCGATGATCGATCCTGGCGATGAACCGTGCGGCGCGCGCAACGGCGTCGAACAGGTACTGATCCGGTCCAAGCATTTTGCGCGCGTTTAGCGCTTCGGTGCTCAACAAGTCGAAGTCCACGCGCTCGATAAGGCAATCCCACCCCGCGTGCCTCGTGGACCATTTCTTTCGATGGTGTGCCAGCAGCCGGCCTCGCGCCGAATAGCCGTGGTAGTCGAACGCGATTTCACCATCGGTCAGGTAGATGTGATTGCCGGCAAAGTCGTTGGCGGGGATTACTCGCTCCGCGCGAAATCCAGCTAGCGGCGGAGCGGCCAGATATGTGCCGGCGAGGATGTGGCAGGCGCCGTGACCGAAGAAGATGCGGTCCGGAAGCGCCCAGCGTCGCTGGGGATCGCGCTTGATGCCGGGACGAAGGAAGTACATCGCGTCGCCTAGTGGTTGCTCGCTCTCGCATGGCGGTCGTCAACGATCTCCCCGATCGCCATATCGACGAATGCCAGTGCATCGTGCCGCCGGGCGAACGGGTTGCCATATGGCGACGGCCCGCCTCTCCTATAGGCTAGCGCTTCCTCCACAATCGGCCGCCAGCGCGGATCGAACGCCGTCAGTGCCCACTCGCCAGCCGCGGACTTGGAAGCAATCTTGCCCGTGGCTTTGGTGTAGTGGAGGCGGCTGATGCCGAGGACGCCCCACATCGGCATGGCGCGGCCGAGCATCTGGACTCCTGTCGACGAAACGCCCGACGCCCGGGCCAACCAACGCCGCCAGTAGCTCTCGGCGTTCCCGCGCACCCAGGCGACGAGCCGTTCCCGGTCGTGCCACAGCGCGTCGCGGTCTAGCTCCCCGATGACTGTCACGGCGTCGGCGAGCGCGAACCACGTCACCGGGTTGCGGTTGCCGCGCGCCACCACGACGAAATCGCCCTGTTGGGACGTCGGCCCATCCGCGACAGCGTCGGGGCCGGCGTGCAGCTCGTCCTCCGTCAGCCAGACGCCATCGAGGCTCGGCAGGGTCGGGTCGGTGCGATAGCTGCGGTGGACGACGACCAGCGCCTCGGCGTCGTCATCAGTCAGTTGCCGCGATAGAACAGCGACGAAATCGAGGTCGCTCCTGCCCGGACGGAAATCGCCATCGGCAACGGAGCCGACAAGATGCAGGCTGCGGACCAGGTCGCCGGTATTGCGCTGCAACAGAGCGACGAGATGGCCAGTGGCGAGGCCGATGGTCGACTGCGCACCGGCCGCGATCATCGCCTACGCCTCCTTGTCGCTGACCCCGGCGCTTCCGAAGGTCGCCATGTTTTTGTGCAGGTGAAGCGCGGTCTTGGCAAGCACCGCCGCGAGGGCCGCGCCGCTCCCCTCCCCCAGCCGCATGCCGAGGCTCAGCAGCGAGCGCTTGCCCATCGCTTCGAGCGCGCGGGCATGGGCATGCTCGGCGGACACGTGACCGAAGATGCAGTGGTCGATCGAATCCGGGTTCACGGCATGGGCGATGGCGGCGGCGGATGTGGCGACGAAACCGTCGACGATCACCGGGATCTTCTGCTGGCGCGCTGCGATGATGGCGCCGAGCATGGCGGCGATTTCGCGACCGCCGAGGCGGGCGAGGATGGCGAGCGGATCGGTGAGCGCGCCGGCATGGAAGGCGATGGCGCGATCAACCGCATCGGCCTTGCGCTTGAGGCCGGCATCATCGACGCCCGTGCCGCGACCGACCCAGTCAGCACCGGTGCCACCATAGAGGGCAGTGTAGAGCGCGGCGGCGATGGTGGTGTTGCCGATGCCCATCTCCCCGATGGCGAGCAGGTCCGGCTTTCCGGCGATCGCCTCCATGCCGTAGGCAATGGTGGCGGCGCACATCTTGTCGTCCATCGCCGCTTCACGCGTGATGTCGCCGGTGGGCAGTTCGAGCGCGAGTTCGAAGACGCGTAGGTTCAGCTCGTGCAGCGCGCAGATCTGGCTGATCGCAGCGCCGCCGGCGGTGAAGTTGGCGACCATCTGCGCCGTCACCTCGCGCGGAAAGGCCGAGACGCCCTGGTCGGTGACGCCGTGGTTGGCGGCAAAGATCGCGACCATGGGGTTATCGAGCGTCGGTTTCGCCTTCCCCTGCCAGCGGCCGAGAAACTCGACCAGCCCCTCTAGCTCGCCGAGCGAACCGGGCGGCTTGGTGAGCTGGCGATCGCGCTGGCGGATGGCAGCGACCGCGGCTTCGTCGCCCGAGGGGGCGATATGCAGGAGGTCGATGATGTCGGCGAAGGGGGACGGCAATTTCAGCTCCGGATCGGGGGACGCCACTCATGGGCGAGTCCGGCCCCAAGAGTCCAGCACGATCGGGATCAGCAGTGCTGACCCGGGCTCAGCCGATGCCCAGCCGGGCCTTGAGGTCGGACTCGCCCCAGCCCATCAGCACATTGTGGTTCCAGGCGAAGGCGGGACGCAGGATTGGCGCGAAGGCGCGCATCCAGGGTTTGCCGAGGTCGATGCGCCAGTCGTAGCGCACTGCCGTGCCGTCGCCGTCGGTGGTGAGCGTCCAAAGTCCGACACCGTTCAGCTCGCCGCTGGCGCGGCCTTCAATCAGGCGCATCGGCTCTATGCCGGTGGACTCGACGTCGAACGTGATGGTGTAGGGCAGCGCCGTGGCCCAGGTCAGGCGGCGGATTGCTCCGACCCCGCTCGCGTCGCCGTCGCGCAGCCGCTCCACCTTGCGAACGGCGCGCCACCACGAGGGCCAGGTGTCGACATCGGCGATCTCGGGCCAGACGCGATCCAACGGCGCAGCGATCCGCCAATGCGACACCAGTTCGAACTGGGTGACACTCATCTTGCATTGCCCCCAAGGCTGAAGGACAAGCGAGCATCGCCCCATGGCAAGGGAACCGCAAGTGAGTGACGACGCCCCCGGATCGCCCCCACGGCAAGACAATCATCGCCCGGTCACGCCACCCGAGGCGCCTCCTGCCTATGGCTGGCGGCTGACCGACGACCTGATCATGGGCTTGCGGTTCTTCTCGCGGCTGCCAACCGGTGACAGCCCGTTCGAAAAGCCCGTTCTCAACCGCATCGCGGTGGGATTGGGCTTCACCAGCGTCGCCATCGGGTTCCTGCCGGCGCTGCTGATGATGCTGACGGCCTGGGCCGGGATCCCGAGCTATTTCGCCGCCACGCTGGGCGTCGCCGCCATGCTGGTGGCCACCGGGGCGATGGCCGACGACGCGATTGCCGACAGCGCCGATGGGCTGTTCGGCGGAGCAAGCATCGAGCGCCGGCTCGAGATCATGAAGGACAGCCGGCACGGCACCTATGGGGTGGCGGCGCTTGGACTCTATCTGCTGTTCCGCATCACGGCGATCGGCGGGGTCGCTGCCCACAACCCGCTTGCGGCCGGCGCCATCTGGCTCGCCTCGACGGTGATCGGACGGTCCGCCTCGCTGTGGCTCAGCGTCGCGCTGCCCAATGCGCGCGAGGGCGGTGCTTCGGCGGCGGTTGGCCGGGTGTCGCGACGGGCGTTCTTCGGTGGCATGGGCTTTGCCGTACTGCTGGCCTTCGTGCTCGCGGCGCCGTTCACCAGCGTCGTCGCGGTGATCGTGTCGCTGGGCGTCGCAGCGGGTGTCGCAGCGGCGTGGGTGTGGGCCTGCCGCAAGCTGATCGGCGGGCAGACCGGCGACCTGATCGGGGCGCTGCAAGCGCTGATCGAGATCGCCGTGCTGACCGTGTTGCTGGTGTTCGTCTAGGCGGCCTTGGCCTCAGGGCTGGCCGAGTGCAGCCGGATCGCCTCTCGGACGTGCGGCCGGGCCTTCATCCGCTCGAACCAGGCGCGGATGTTGGGGAAGTCGCTGAGCGGCGTTTTCGCCGCGGCGGCCCAGTTGACCATCACGAACAGGTAGGCGTCGGCGACGGTGAACTGCTCGCCCAGCAGCCAGGTCTTGCCGGCGAGTTGCTGCTCGACGATGGCGTAGCGGGCGGCGACACGCTTGCGGGCATAGTCCTGCGCCTGTTCCCCGACTTCGGGGTGGAACAGCCAGGGCGAGTAGGTCTTGTGCAGTTCGGTGCCGAGGAAGGTCAGCCACTGGTTGAGCAGCCGCCGCTCGATCGTGCCAAGGGCGGGTGCGAGACCGGCCGACGGGTTCAGGTCGGCGAGGTACTGCAGGATAATGCCGGCTTCGCTGATTTCACTGCCGTCCTCAAGCGCCAACAGCGGCACATAGTTGCGGGCGTTGATGTCGGTGTAGAGCGTGCTGTCGGCCAGCGTGTGCGGCTCGCCCATGATGTCGACATAGGTGAAATCGAGCGGGACGCCAGCCTCGGCGGCGGCAATGGCTGGGGCAAGCGAGCATCCGTAGGGATGATAGTAGAGCTGCATTTGGTCTCTCCGGGTTGGTGATGCCAGAGAGCTAGTCGCGGCGACTTCGAAAGGCGAATGGTGATTTCGCCATCGGCATTTGCATGTTTGCAAGCGGCGCCCATGCTATATCGAGAGCCATGGAAAACTGGAACGACCTGAAGCTGGTGCTCGCCATCGCCCGCGCCGGCACCCTCGGCGGCGGCGCCAATGCGCTGGGCGTCAACCACTCCACCGCCTTCCGGCGGCTGAATACGCTGGAGGAAAAGCTCGGCGTGCGGCTGTTCGAGCGGTTGCCTGGTGGTGTCTACCAGACGACCACCGAAGGCGAACGCGTTGCGACCACCGCCGAGCGGGTCGAAACGGAGGCGGATGCGCTGAGCCGCGAGGTCGGCGGGCGCGACCAGCGGCTCACCGGCGCGTTGCGCGTCACCTCGTCGGAGACGCTGGCCTACAGCGTCCTGACACAGCAGCTGGCTCGGTTCCGCGGGGCGCATCCAGGGATCGTGGTGGAGCTGGTGGTCGACAACCGGGTGCTGAGCCTCAGCCGGCGCGAGGCCGATATCGCGCTGCGCGTCACCCGGCCGAAGGAGCCAGACCTGTTCGGACGGAAGCTCGCCGACATCGCCTGGACCATCTACGGAGCGCCCTCGCTCGGGCCGGTCGACGACCTGGCCGGGCGCGACTTCATTGGCTGGGGCGCGGAGGTGACCGGTATCGCTGCGGCGGACTGGCTCGGCGAGAAGATCGAGCCGCGTCATATCGTCTATCGCGCCAGCAGCCTCATCAACCAGTTCACTGCCGCAAAGGCCGGCATCGGCTATGCGGTGCTGCCCTGCTACCTCGGCGACATCGAGCCGGGGCTGGTGCGGGCCAGTGCCGGTCCGGTCATCGAGTTGACACGCGAGCTATGGATCGTCACCCATGCTGACCTCAGGAAGACGGCGCGAGTCCGGGCCTTCTTCGATATCGTCGGCGATGGGCTGATCGCGCAGAGTTCACTGTTTGCCGGTCAGCGCACTGCTTGAATTGCGCCGGCGCCACCCCATTATCGTGGAAGCGCCAGCGAAGGGATCTGCATGCTGTTCATCGGTTTCGCCATCGTCATCGCCATCGGGTTGGCACTCCTGGTCAGCGCCGACGCCGGAACGATGGTCGGCCTCACGCAGGAACAACTGGGCCAACTGCTGCCGCTGCTGGTCATCCTGATCTTCATCGCGGGCGGGCTGTTCTCTCGGCGATACAGGTTCTCCGAGCTGTTCGGCAACCTGATCCTGTGGGCCGGCATCTTCGGCGTCGTGCTGGTCGGCTACACCTATCGCGACGACCTCTCGGGGGTCGCGTCGCGGGTATTCGGCGAGCTGATGCCCGGCATCGCGGTGGTCGACGGAGAGCGCGGCACGGCCACGTTCCGCGGCGGGCGCGACGGGCACTTCCAGATCAACGCGACCATCAACGGCTCGGACATCCGGACCATCTTCGATACCGGCGCCAGCGCCGTGGTGCTGACGCATGGCGACGCCGAGAAAGCCGGCATCGCTACGGACGTGCTGAACTACAACGTCTCGGTCTCCACCGCCAACGGCACCGGCAAGGCGGCGAGCGTTACGCTCGACCAGATCGAGGTCGGCGGCATCGTGCGCAATAATGTGCGCGCCTTCATTGCGGAACGCGGCGCGCTGGAAACGAGCCTCCTCGGCATGAGCTTTCTCGGCACGCTGAGCCGCTATGCGGTGACTGGCAACGCGCTCGAACTGGTCGACTGAGCCCGGCTCGGGCATAGTCTGTGGGCAATCAACGGAGACCCCGATGCCCGCACGCCCCTATGACGAAGCCCTGCTGCGCCAATCCTTCGCCGTGGCCAAGCGCTCGCGCGATGGCGGCGATCATCCGTTCGGCTCGGTGCTGGCGGACAAGCACGGCAAGGTGCTGCGCGAACAGGGCAACGGCTACAGCTCGGAAGGCGGCGACCGCACGGCGCATGCCGAGAAGCTGCTGGCTTCCTGGGCGGCCAAGAACCTCAGCCTCGAAGAGCTGAAGGACTGTACGCTCTACACCTCGGCCGAGCCCTGCGCGATGTGCTCGGGCGCCATCTACTGGGCCGGCATCGGCCGCGTGGTGTTCGGCCAGACTGAACGCGACCTCAAGGCGCAGACTGGCGCGCACGAGGAGAACCCGACGCTCGACTTGCCCTGCCACATTGTGTTCGAGGCGGGGCAACGGCCGACGGAGATCGTAGGGCCGATGCTAGCGGAGGAAGCGGCGCAGCTACAGGCGGATTTCTGGAAGGACAAGCACTAGAGGCCGGTGGCTCCCTGCCCTCATCCGCCCTTCGGGCACCTTCTCCCACAAGGGGAGAAGGCGATGGGACCGTGGGTTCTCAGTCGGGCGCCTTCTCCCCCTGTGGGAGAAGGTGGATCGGCCGCAGGCCGAGACGGATGAGGGTCGTCCCACGGGGACGGCCTCAACTAAACCGCCAGCGCCAGTTCCGGCTCCAGCGCGTCGAAGGCGCGCATGATGACTTCTGGACCGGCGCCGCGCTTGCAGGCGTCGACGCTCAGGATCTGGCGGAAGGTGCGGGCGCCGGCGCGGGCGTTGGCGAGGCCCAGCATATGGCGGGTGATGTTGTTGAGCCGCGCACCCTTGCCGATCTCGCGCTCGGCATAGTCGGCCATGGCAAGCATCACGTCGCGCAGTTCAACGGTCCGCTCCCGCGCGCCGAAGAAGCGCTCGTCGACCAGCGTCAGCAGCATCGGCTCGTGATAGGCGACCCGCCCGAGCATCACGCCCGACATGTGCGCCATGTGCAGTTCGGCGTCCTTGATCGACTTGATGCCGCCGTTCAGCATCACCGGCAGTGGCGCCAGCCGCTCGGCCAGGCGATGAACGCGAGGGTAGTCGAGCGGCGGGATTTCGCGGTTTTCCTTGGGGCTCAGGCCCTTGAGCCAGGCCTTGCGCGCATGAACGTAGAGCGCATCGACGCCGGCCGCGACCATGGTGTCGGCGAAGCGGTCGAGGCTCTCTTCGGTATCCTGATCGTCGATGCCGATGCGGCACTTCACCGTCACTGGCCTGTCGGTGGCGTCGCGCATGGCGCGGACGCACTCCGCAACCAGGTCCGGCTCCGCCATCAGGCAGGCGCCGAAACGGCCCGACTGCACGCGATCGGACGGGCAGCCGACATTGAGGTTGATCTCGGCATAGCCGAACTCAGTGGCGATGCGGGTCGCCTCGGCCAGTTCCTTCGGGTCCGACCCTCCGAGCTGCACCGCTACGGGCTGCTCCACCGCATCGAACCCCAGCAGCCGCTCGCGCGGCCCATGCACGACGGCTGCGCTGGTCACCATCTCGGTGAACAGCAGTGCGCGAGACGTCAGCAGCCGATGCAGGTACCGACAATGCCTGTCGGTCCAATCCATCATCGGGGCCACCGAAAGGCGGCGGGCGGTTGCGAGGTCGTGTGCCATGCCCGGGAAATAGGGCATGCTGATCGAAAATGCCAGACGCCACGACCACCGGGTCGGGGTCACCCCATCGAGGGCGTCTTCAGCAGACGCGCAGGTTCTTGAACTGCCAGGGGTCGTCCCGGTCCAGGTCTTCGGCGAAGAGCTGCCCCCGGCCATCGAGCGGCGACCAATCGCCGTAGACACCGACCACGTCGCCGAGATAGGGCCGCGCCACGCGCATGATGTCCTCGTGGCCGAGGTCGTCGGGTTCGACGATGCCGGCATCGGGGTGCTGGATGGCCCAGACGGTGCCGGCGAGGATGCCCGCCGCGACCTGCAGGCTGGTGGCGTTATTGTGCGGCACCAGCGCCCGGGCCTGTTCGATGCCGAGGCGCGAGCCGAACCAGTAGACGCCCCGTTCGTTGCCCATCAGCAGCACGCCCAGTTCGTCCATGCCGGAGACGACATCGTCCCGGATGATCCGCGCGCGGTGCTGCGGCACCCAGCCCCTGCCCGCCATCTCGTGCAATGACAGCACGGCGTCGTCGCAGGGGTGGTAGGCGTAGTGGACGGTCGGCCGGTACACCACGCGCCCGGCCTCTCGGACGGTCAGGTGGTCGCTGATCGACATCGACTCGCAATGGGTGATGAGGAACCCCTGGTAGGCGCCCTCGACCGGCGTCCAGCTGCGCACGCGGGTCGAGGCGCCGGGGCGGTTGAGATAGATCGCCGTGCCGCAGCCGAAGCAGTGCCGCTCGGCATCTTCGGGCCAGTGACGCTCATGCGTGCCCCAGCCGAGCTCGGCCGGCTGCAGCCCCTCGGTCACGAGGCCCGGCACCGACCAGGTGTTGACGAACTCGTCCCGTTGCTTGCGCTGCGCACTCAGCTGGGTGTCGCGCTCGGCGACATGGATCGCCTTGATCCCGAGCGTGCGGGCGAGCTTGGCCCAGGCGACCCGCTCTGCCTCGTGGGGCGGGTCGATGCCGGCGTCGTCCGCCATGCGCAACAGCGCCTCCTTGACGAAGATCGAGGCAAGGCCGGGGTTGGCCCCCATTGTCATGACCGCGGTGGGACCGGCGGGGCGCTCACCGCGGAGGGCCAGCACCTCCTCGCGCAGGGCGTAGTTGGACCGCTCTGATTGCGTACGCAAGCCGAAGGGGTCGTCGCCCGGCCAGCGCTGAATGCAGGTATCGAGATAGAGGGCGCCGCGGGCACGGCAGAACTCAATCAAGGCGGTGCTGGAAAGACCGACCGACAGGTTGAGCACAAAGCTCTCCGGCACGATCAGCGGCTCGAGCACTTCGCGATAGTTGTGCTCCGTCAGCGGTAGGATCCGGTGCCCCACGCCATAGGCGCGAGCAATCTCAACGCCGTTGTCATCGGCCGTGATGATCTCGATCCGCTCTGGTGGCAGGTCGAGGTGACGCAGCAGCAGCGGCAGGCTTGCCTGCGCGATACTGCCGAACCCCAACATGACAAGTCGACCCGACAGTGGCGCGTGCTTGATGTGGCTGTCCATTTTCGCTCGCCTTCGCGCGCGTGTTTTGGGCCTCTGCGAAGATAACTGTCTGACCCTGCTTTAAGTTTCATCGCGCAACGCTTTCTCGATGCAACGGCGATCGAGTCGTCCCGCGCGCCATGCATGGCAGCAAAGCGTCTTTAGATAGCATGCTAACGGTCCGGTTCATTGACTTCGTATGTGCACTTATTATATGTGCACTTATGAAATCGAATTTCGGATACAAGCACCAAGCCCCGCTGGGCTACCTGATCAACGAAGTGGGCCGACTGATGAAGCGCCGCTTCGAGGAAGAGGCCCGCATCCACGGCATCACGCTGCCACAGTGGAAGGTGTTGGCGCATGTCGGCATGAACGAAGGCATCACGCAGGTGGCGCTGGCCGCGGCGACCGACACCGACCCGATGACTGTATCGGGCGTGCTCGACCGGCTGGAGAAGCGGGGCCTGATCGACCGCTATGCCGACCCCACCGACAGCCGCGCCAAGCTCGCCCGGCTGACGACCGAGGGCGAAGAAGTTTATGCAACGGCCCGGAAGGTCGGGCTCGCCATGTATGAGGCCGCCCTCGAGGGAGTCTCCCCCGAGGATCGGCAAACAGTAATTTCTGCGCTCATGAGGATGCGCGACAATCTTTCCGGCCAGGCGGCCGAACTCGAGGAAGTCTGAAATGAACGCCCGCGTTACACCCCCTGCTCCCGGCGAAGCCAAGCCGGTTCTGGTCCCGGCCGCCGAGGCAGCGAAGCCGGAGGCGGTCGCCACCCCCGAGGCGCCGGCCAAGAAGAAGCGTTCTGGCAAGCGGCTGGCATTGATGCTGGCGGTGCCGGTGGTGCTGGCGGCAGGTGGCGGCTATTTCTGGCTGACCGGCGGGCGCTATGTCGAAACCGACAATGCCTATGTGCAGCAGCCCAAGGTGTCGGTGTCGTCCGACGTCGCAGGCCGCATCGTTTCGGTGGCGGTAAAGGACAACCAGTTGGTCAAAGCCGGCGATGCGTTGTTCGCCATCGACGCCGAGCCCTATCGTATCGCCCTCAGCCAGGCCGACGCCGCGCTCGCCACCGCCCGGGTGAATGTCGAGCAGCTGCGCGTCGGCTATTCGACGGCCACCGCCAAGCTCGAGGCCGCCAAATCCACCCTCGCCATCCGGCAGAAGGAATGGGACCGCGCGTCGAACCTCCAGAAGCAGGGCATCTCGGCCGAGTCTGCACTCGATGACTCACGTCTTGCCTTGCAGCAGGCGCAGTCGAACGTGTCGCTCGAGGAGCAGGACGTGGCCAACGCCACGGCGGCACTCGGTGGCGATCCCAACATCAAGACCGACGACCATCCCGCGGTGCGCGCGGCCCTCGCGGCGCGCGACAACGCCCAGCGCAACCTCGACAAGAGCACGATCGTCGCTCCCGCGGACGGCATCGTCAGCCAGGTCGCGAGCCTCAATGTCGGCCAGTTCATCAACACCGGCTCGACCATCGCTACGCTGGTGGAAACCGGCGACACCTGGGTCGAGGCCAACTTCAAGGAAACGCAGCTCACCACTCTATCGGTCGGCATGCCGGCCGAGGTGAAGGTCGACGCCTATCCCGGGCTGGCGATCGAGTGCCAGGTCGCGTCGATCGGCGCGGCAACGGGCGCGGAGTTCGCGCTGATCCCGGCGCAGAACGCCACCGGCAACTGGGTGAAGGTTACGCAGCGCGTGCCGGTCAACATCTCGTGCGACACGGGAACGGACCTGCTCCGCGCCGGCATGAGCGCCTCCGTCAACGTCGACACCAAGCCCGAAGGGGCCCAGGCTGCCGAAGGCCCGAAGGCGCTCTAAAATGGCTGCCGCCGCTCCCGCTATCTCGGCCCCGACCGTTGTGGTGAAGAACAAGGGCCTGCTGACGGCCGCCATCATGGTGGCGGTGATCATGCAGGTGCTCGACACCACTATCGCGAACGTTGCCCTGCCCCACATGCGGGCCAGCCTTGGTGCGTCGCAGGACGAGATCAACTGGGTGCTGACCTCCTACATCGTCGCCGCGGCCATCGCGACGCCGCTCACCGGCTGGTTCTCCGACCGCTTCGGCCGGCGTAACCTGCTGCTCGCTGCCGTCGTGGGTTTCACCGCGGCGTCGCTGCTGTGCGGTATCGCCACCAATCTGACCCAGATGGTGCTGTTCCGCGTCATCCAGGGCGTCTGTGGCGCCATGCTGGTGCCGCTGGCGCAGGCGACGATGATGGACATCAACCCGCGCGAGCAACTCGGGCAGGCGATGGCGATCTTTGGCGCCGGCATCATGTTCGGGCCGATCATCGGGCCGACGCTGGGTGGCTGGCTGACCGAGACGTTCAACTGGCGCGCGGTGTTCCTCGTCAACCTGCCGGTCGGCATTCTTGCCTTCTTCATGCTGTTCGCGCTGATGCCGAACACAGCCATCAAGGTCCGCAAGTTCGATTTCTTCGGTTTCGGCATGCTGGCGCTTGCCGTCGCGTCGCTGCAGATGCTGCTCGATCGCGGCCAGGGCGTCGGCTGGTTCGACTCGGCCGAAATCTGGATCTACCTGCTGCTGGCCATCTCGGGCGTGTGGGTGTTCGTGGTTCACTGCCTGACCGCCGAAAACCCGTTCATCGACATGGCGATGTTCAGGGATCGCAACTTCGTCACCGGCCTGACGCTGATCTTCATCACCGGCATCACCCTGTTCTCCGGCCTGGCACTGCTGCCGC
Organism: Devosia sp. P1_H9; assembly: GCF_056405135.1. NCBI lineage: Bacteria > Pseudomonadati > Pseudomonadota > Alphaproteobacteria > Hyphomicrobiales > Devosiaceae > Devosia > Devosia sp. P1_H9. Next base: position 201,098 of record NZ_JBFUCQ010000006.1, on the reverse strand, counting down.
CGATGCTGCAGGGGCTGATGGGCTTTCCGGTGATCGAAACCGGACTGCTGATGGGTCCACGCGGCATCGGAACGATGGTGTCGATGATCGTCGTCGGCCGCCTGGTGTCAAAGTACGACCCGCGCCTGCTGATCGTCGCCGGTACCCTGCTGATGGGCTACTCGCTGTTCATGATGACCGAGTTCGACATCGTGATGAGCTCCGGGCCGATCCTCGTATCGGGCTTTATCCAGGGCGTCGGCATGGGCTTCATCTTCGTGCCGCTCAACTCGCTGGCATTCGCGACCATCAACGCGAAGTACCGTGTCGATGCGACCTCGATGTTCAGCCTCATCCGTAACGTGGGCCAGGGTGTCGGCATCTCGTTCGTCACGATGATCCTCGCGCAGATGCAGGTGGTGAACTATGGCGAGCTGGCCGAGCGCATCACCCTCGACTCGGGCCCGCTGCGCGACTTCGCGACGGCCGCGGGCGGCTTCGCCAATGTCGTCGGCTCGCTGCACGGCATGATCACGCAGCAGGCCGCGATGCTCGCCTTCCTCGATGACTTCAAGCTGATGATGATCATCACTTTCGCCTCGCTGCCCATCGTCTTCCTGCTGCGCCGCCCCAAGGCGGCAAAGCCGATGACCGCCGAGGAACGCGCGCACGCCATGGGGGAATAGCGCGAGACACCGACCAATCCCGGTCGTCAGCCGGCGACCGGGGCAACTACGACTATGGGTGCTCTATGACTTCAGCTCTTCCCGGCAGACCTGCCGAACGCCGCGTGCCGAACTTCCGCCGGCAGGCGGGGCGACGCGACCAGATCATCGACGCGGCGCTCGAGGTGTTCTTCGACAAGGGCTACGAGCGCGGCCGCATCGAGGACGTGGCCAAGCTCTCCGGCGTCGGCAAATCGGCGGTGCTCTACCACTTCGGCTCGAAGCTGGCGCTGGTGGCCAGTGTCGTCGCCACCCACTGCCTGCCGGCGACGCCCGTGGGCACGGCCGAACAAGCCATCGAGGCCGGCCTCGCGCAGCCTACCGCTGCCAAAGTGCTCCGCTTCGTCATGACCGAGCAGCGCCGGCTACCGTCGCTGGGCCGGCTCTATGTCACCGCTATCGTCGGACGCGTCAGCAGCTGGCAGAGTTTTGACAACATCGACGCCGTACGGGCCGGGGTCGCTGGGGCCTTCGGGCGCATGGCCGCCCGCGTGCTGTTCGAAGGATATCCCGAGATTGAAGGAGAGCATGATGGCCGCAGCCAGCCAGTTTGAGATTGTGCACGAGATCCTCGATCTGGCCGGCGCCCGCTGGACCATCGACGTGTTGACTGCGCTGCGCGGCGAGCGCCTGCGCTTCAACGAGATTGCGCGCACCGTCGACGGCATTTCGCAGAAGCAGCTCACCCAGACGCTGCGCAGCCTGCAGCGTCACGGCTTCGCCCTGCGCGTCGCCTTCGCCACCATCCCGCCGCGGGTGGAATACGAGCTCACGGAGCTTGGCCAGGACTTCGTCGCCAGCGTTCGCCCGCTGGGGGCGTTCGCCGTGCGCAACCAGCAGAGCATCGAGGCAGCGCGCCGAGACTTCGACGCGCCCTCGCTCTAGGGGCCGGCGAGGCCCCTGCGACCCTCGCATGCGTGACCTGCGCTGTCGCCTTGGCTCGGCCGTTGTTGCTGATCCCGCCGAGGCTTACATGCAGGACGGGCGCAAAGTTTGGGGTTTGAGATGACCAACTCGGCTCAAAGACATCGCGTCGTCGTCATCGGCGGCGGGTTCGGCGGACTGGCGGCAATCCAGAAGCTCCGGGGCGCCGATGTCGACATCACCGTCATCGACCGGCGCAACCACCACCTGTTCCAGCCGCTGCTCTACCAGGTGGCGACCACCGCCCTCAGCCCGTCGGAAATCGCCTGGCCGATCCGCATGCTGGTCAAGCACCGGCCGGAGGTCACGACGCTGCTCGGCAACGTCACCGGCATCGACAAGGCGGCGCAGCTGGTCGAGCTGGAGGATGGCGGGCGCGTTCCCTATGACAGCCTGATCATCGCCACCGGCGCCCGGCACGCCTATTTCGGCCATGACGACTGGGAGCCATTCGCGCCGGGCCTCAAGACGCTGGAGGACGCGACCGCAATGCGCCGCCGGCTGCTGCTGGCATTCGAGGCGGCGGAGCGGGAGACCGATCCGGAGAAGCGCAAGGCCTTGCTGACCTTCGCCATCATCGGTGCAGGCCCCACCGGCGTAGAGCTGGCCGGCGCGGTGATCGAGCTGGCGCGCACCTCGCTGAGGCACGAGTTCCGCTCGATCAAACCGGAAGAGGCGCGCGTCATCCTCATCGAAGCGGGGCCGCGCGTGCTGGCGAACTTCCGAGAGAACCTCTCGGGCTACGCCAAGTCGGCGCTGGAAAAGCTCGGCGTCGAGGTGCTGCTGGGCCAGCCGGTCACCGAGGTGACGGCGGATACTGTCCGCTTCGATGGCCATGTGCTGCATGCCAACACCATCATCTGGGCGGCGGGCGTATTGGCGTCGCCGGCAGCCAAGTGGCTCGGCGTCGAGGCTGATCGTGCCGGGCGGATCAAGGTCGAGCCTGACCTTACGGTGCCGGGCAGCCCAAACATCTTCGCCATCGGCGACACGGTGACGGTGCTGGCGCCTAATGGCAAACCCGTGCCGGGAATCGGCGATGCGGCAAAGCAGGGCGGCAAGTATGCCGCCTCGGTGATCATGGCGCGGCTCAAGGGGCAGACCGTGGGACCGTTCCGCTATCGCCACCTGGGCGACATCGCGACCGTGGGCAAGAGCGCCGCGCTGATCGACTTCGGCTGGATCCAGCTCACCGGCTGGATCGGCTGGTGGACCTGGGGGCTCGCCCACATCTATTTCCTGATCGGTCTCAAGAACCGCGTCTCGGTGGCGATCAGCTGGCTGTGGATCTACCTTACCGGCCACCGCAGTGCGCGGCTGATCACCTGGGGCGAGGCAGGCAGCGGGAAGAAGTAGCGGCGCGGCTCCGCGCGACGGCAACAAAAAGGCCGGGAACCTCGCGGTACCCGGCCTCTTCAATGCAAAATCCTACGCCAGATCAGGCGGCGGAGATCTCGGTGACGGCGATCTTGCCGGTGCGGCGATCTTCGCCGGTCTCGAACGAGACCTTCTGGCCCTCGCTGAGGCCGGTCAGGCCAGCGCGCTGCAGAGCGGTGGCGTGCACGAACACGTCCTTCGCGCCGCTATCGGGCTGAATGAAGCCGTAGCCCTTCTGATCGTTGTAGAATTTGACGGTGCCCTTTTCCATCGGGTAGTCCCTCTTCGCAGTGATGTTGGTGGACAGAACGACGTGCTATCACCCTGCCCGGTCAGTCGAATTTTGGAAGTCCTATCGTGCGCCTGACCGATCGCGGTGGCTTACGGCCGGAAGTCAGCCAAATGTCGATGCAAACGAGATAAATGGCGTTTAGCAAATTGGCAAGCATGGCTCGATGTGCGCATCACGCTTTGGAAACGATCCGGTCCGGCGACAGCCAGTAAGGTGGCATGGCGCCGGCCAAATTCGATAGCGGCATAACTTCCGGCTTCAGCCGAATTCCGAGCACATCCCCCATGAAGGCGCGCCGCGCCTCGACGCGATTCCACACGTCGGGGAAGTCGGATTTCAGCTCGTCCCTGCCCTTGTCGTCGAGCAGCGCGATGCCATCCTCGATGTTGGCGCCCTGGTATGGCGGCCCGGCCGCCGGAATGATGTCGCATTGCACCGCCTGGCCCGACAGGAACGGCTCCTTCGAACCCGGATAGACCGGCGTGTTCATCCACTCGTCGATGTGGATCAGGTGCCCGGGATTGAGCACCAGCTTGAAGAACGGCGTGTCGAGGTGCCGGCGCGCCAGCGCGTCGAGTTCGCCCCCCGTGACGCCGATGCCGATGGTCTCGTACCACTCGGCGGCGCAGGCGAAATAGGGTCCGGCGAGGCGGTCGACATAGTCGCGGACATTCTCCGGCAGTTCCGACTCATCGGCCACCAGCCAGCCCATACGGCTCGACAGGCCTCCCCAGTAGCCGACCGCCGAGGTCATCGGGTCGCCCTTCTCGAGCTTCTTGCCGGACGGGCTGTTGAGCCCGACCAACCGATCGCCGGACGAGAACATGGTGTGGCACGAGTGGGGCAGCACGCCGAGGCGCATCTGCTGCACCGCCTCGAACTCGCTCATCCCCGGCCGTACATTGGCGATCACCGCCTTCACGGCTTCCGAGCAGGCCACCGCGCCGAACTCGAACTGCGCGATCTGCACGATCTCGTTGACGGCGCGCAGCCCGGTCACCGAGTGCATCAGCAGCGCGTTGGCGTTCACGACCCGGCCATCCGGCCCGACGATCTGGCGCAATGTGTCGACGATATACGATGGCGTCTCGAGCCAGGCCTCGGGCTTGGCCGCCTCATCGGGGCCAAAGTACTTCCAGCCAAGTACGCCGATCCGCTGGTGGTGGGCGATGCCGGCGTTGCGCAGCACCTCGGCCAGCGCCGGGGTCTTGGTGCGATCCTGCCCCAACAGGCCGAATGGCGGGTAGAGCCGGGCCTCCAGATCGATGGCGGCATTGGCGGCGCGGCCGAGGTTCTCGGGGCCGGCCAGCAGCGTCGGCGTGGTGTCCGGGGTGATCAGCAGCAGCGCTTCCTCGAAGCGCGGATCGAACCCGGTGATGTAGGCGAGGTTCGCCGAATGCTCGCGGTCAGCATAGACCACCAGCGCATCGAGCCCCGCCGCACGGCGTGCCCTGCCGAGCGCGGCGAAGCGGGCGAGATAGACGGAACGGTCGAGTTCAGGACGCGTTGAGGGAATGCCGAACTCAGGCAGCTTGGCGTCGATCATGCGGAAGGCAGGCATTGAGCGGGGTCCCCATCCCGGAGGCACTTTTCTTTGGTTGTCACGGAAAGCGCCGACGAAAGCAACTCAAGCCGGAAAGAGTTGACAACGGGGCGAAACTAGATGCTATTGCAAACCATTCGCAACAAGAGATTGCCCGAACAATGATCACCCGCCGCCGCCTCGCTGTCCTGGCCCTCGCTGCGCTGGCCGGGATGACGACCTTGCCTGCCCTTGCACAGGGGAAGTTCAAGGTGGTGACGACCTTCACCATCATTGCCGACATCGCCCGCAACGTTGCCGGCGACGCGGCTGTGGTTGAATCGATCACCAAGCCGGGCGCCGAAATCCACGGCTACCAGCCGGGGCCGCGCGACATCGTCAGGGCGCAGGGCGCCAACCTGGTGCTGTGGAACGGCATGAACCTCGAACGCTGGTTCGAGAAGTTCTTCGACAATGTGAAGGACGTGCCCCAGGTCGTGGTCAGCGACGGCGTCGAGCCAATGAGCATCGGCGAGGGCCCCTACTCCGGCAAGCCGAACCCGCATGCCTGGATGTCGCCGAACAACGCGCTGATCTATGTCGAGAACATCCGCAAGGCGCTGGTGCAGTATGACCCCGCCAATGCCGCGGCCTACGACGCGAACGCCGCTGCGTATTCGGCGCAGATCAAGGCGATGGATGCGCCGCTGCGCGCCCGGCTGGAGCAGATCCCGGTCGAGCAGCGCTGGCTCGTTACCAGCGAAGGCGCCTTCAGCTACCTGACCCGCGACTACCAGATGAAGGAACTCTATCTCTGGCCGATCAATGCCGACCAGCAGGGCACGCCGCAGCAGGTCCGCAAGGTCATCGACGCGGTGCGTGCCAACAAGATCCCGGTGGTATTTTCGGAAAGCACGGTGTCGGACAAGCCGGCCAAGCAAGTCGCCAAGGAAACCGGCGCCGCCTATGGTGGCGTCCTCTATGTCGACTCGCTCAGCGAAGCCGACGGCCCGACGCCGACTTATCTCAAGTTGCTCGAAGTTACCGTCGACACCATCGCCAAGGGGTTCGGGAAGTGACGCTTACCGCAAACGTGCCGCACGAGGCATGGAACCCTGCCCCACAGCCGAGCCTCGAGGTCGAGGGCGTCACCGTCGCCTACCCCAACGGCAATGTGGCGTTGCGCGACGCAACGTTCGGGCTCGGCGCCGGCACCATTGCCGGCCTCGTCGGGGTCAATGGCAGCGGCAAATCCACGCTGTTCAAGGCCATCATGGGCTTCGTACAGCCAATTGCCGGCGAGGTCCGGATCGCCGGGCTGCCGGTCCGCGAGGCGCTGAAGCGCAACATCGTCGCCTATGTGCCGCAGGCCGAGGAAGTCGACTGGAACTTCCCCGTGCTGGTCGAGGACGTGGTGATGATGGGGCGGCAGGGCCACATGGGCTTTTTCCGCATGCCATCGGCGCGCGACCGCGAGCTGGTCGAGCAGTCGCTGGCCCGCGTCGGCATGAGCGACTATCGCAAGCGCCAGATCGGCGAGCTGTCGGGTGGGCAGAAGAAGCGGGTGTTCCTGGCTCGCGCCCTAGCGCAGGAAGGCCGCATCATCCTCCTCGATGAACCGTTCACCGGCGTCGACGTGCAGACCGAGGCAGCGATCATCACCCTGATGCGCGAACTGCGCGGCCAGGGCCAGCTGATGCTGGTCTCGACCCACAACCTCGGCAGCGTTCCCGATTTCTGCGACCAGGTGGTGCTGGTCAACCGCACCGTCCTCGCCTCCGGCCCAACAGCCGAAGTGTTCACGCAGGCCAACCTCGAGAAGGCGTTCGGCGGCGTGCTGCGGCACTTCCACCTCGCCGGCGAGGACCTCCACGACGACAAGGACCAGCGCCGCGTCACCGTGCTCACCGACGACGAGCGGCCGGTGGTGTTCTACGGCGAGAACGGCGGCAGCAAGCCGGCCTCGCCGAGCAAGTCGCAGGACGAGAAATGATCGAAGACCTGCTTGTCCCCTTCACCTACGACTACATGGTCAAGGCGATGTGGGTGTCGGCACTGGTGGGCGCCGTCTGCGCCTTCCTCTCCGCCTACTTGATGCTCAAGGGCTGGTCGCTGATCGGCGACGCGCTCGGCCACGCGGTGGTTCCCGGCGTCGCGACAGCTTACCTGTTCGGCCTCCCCTACGCCGCCGGCGCGTTCGTCGCGGGCGGCCTCGCCGCAGCTTCGATGGTGCTGGTGCGGGCGCGGACGAAGCTCAGGGAGGACGCCGTCATCGGCATCATCTTCACCTCGTTCTTCGCGCTCGGGCTGTTGATCGTCTCGCTCAACCCGACGGCAGTCGACGTGCAGGCCATCGTCATGGGCAACATCCTCGGCATCTCCGACGGCGACGTCATCCAGGTGGTGATCATCTCGTTGGTGTCGCTGGCGATCCTGATCCTCAAGTGGAAGGACCTGATGCTGGTGTTCTTCGACGAGAACCACGCCCGCACGGTCGGCCTCAACCCGCGCCTGCTGCAGGTGCTGTTCTTCGCTCTGCTCGCTGCCTGCACCGTCGCGGCGCTGCAGACGGTCGGCGCCATCCTCGTCATCGCCATGGTGGTGACGCCGGGCGCCACCGCCTACCTCCTCACCGACCGGTTCCGGAACCTCATCATCATCGCCGTGGTGCTCGGCTCGGCCAGCGCAGCGATCGGCGCCTATGTCAGCTTCTTCCTCGATGGCGCGACCGGCGGGGTGATCGTCTCGCTGCAGACGCTGCTGTTTCTCCTCGCGTTCTTCTTTGCCCCCAAGCACGGGCGCATCGCCGCCCGCCGGCGGGCGCTGCGCGAAGCGGGAGCAAACTGATGGACGCGCTCTACGCCTTCTTCGTTGAACCGCTGACCTACGACTTCATGCAGCGCGCCTTGCTGGTCGCGATCCTTGTCGGCGCCGTCTCCGCCGTGCTGTCGTGCTTCCTGGTGCTGAAGGGCTGGTCGCTGATGGGCGATGCGATCTCGCACGCGGTGCTGCCCGGCATCGTCATCGCCTACGTGATCGGCCTGCCGATCGCCATCGGCGCCTTCGTCGCCGGCCTCTTCGCGGCGGTGAGCACGGGCTACCTGAAAGACAACAGCCGGATCAAAGAAGATACCGCAATGGGCATCGTCTTTACCGGCATGTTCGCAGTCGGTCTGGTGCTGTTTTCGCGCATCGAAACCGACCAGCACCTGAGCCATATCCTGTTCGGCGACATGCTCGGCGTCACCTGGCAGGACCTGATCGAGACCGCCATCATCGCGCTCGGCACGCTGCTCATCGTCCTCGCCAAGCGCCGCGACTTCCTGCTCTATGCCTTTGATCCGCAACACGCCCGCGCCATCGGCCTGCCGGTCAAACTCCTCCACTACGGCCTGCTCGCGCTGCTCTCGATCACCATCGTTGCCTCGCTGAAAGCTGTCGGTATCATCCTCGTCGTCGCCATGCTGATCGCCCCCGGCGCCATCGGCTTCCTCCTCGCCAAGCGCTTCGAAACGATGCTGGCCATCGCCATGACCGTCGCCATCGCCTCGGGCGTGCTGGGGACGTTGATCAGCTTCAGCATCAATGGCGCCACCGGACCCTGCATCGTGCTGATCCAGGCGGGAGTGTTCCTGCTCGCCCTGCTGTTCGCCCCGGGAAGCGGGATGCTCAGGAAGCGGACGGCGACACCGGCAGCCTAGTCCTCGATCGTGACTTCCGTGACCACCGACTTCGACAGCTGGCGCTCGCGCAGCCAGATGTAGAGGCCGGAGGCCATGACGATCGGGGCGCCGATGTAGATCCAGACGTCGGGCGGCTGGTTGAAGACGAGCCAGCTGGCTCCGGTCATGAAGAATATCTGCAGGTAACCGAACGGGGCCAGCACCGAGGCGGGGGCGTAGCGGTGCGCGGTGGTGATGAACAGGTGGCCGATCAGCGCCGCGACGCCGATGCCGGCAAAGCAACCCCAGATCAGCGGATCGGTCGGCCAGGTCCAGCCGCCCAACGAGAAGGGCAGCACGCAAACCGTCGCGACACCGGCGGCATAGAACTGCTGCGCCGAGGTACTGTCGACGCCGGCAAGGCGGCGGGTCGAGAGGTTGTAGAGCGCGCTGCAGACGGCTGTGCCCAGCGACAGCAGCACGGCCGGATGGAAGGCATCGGTGCCCGGCCGCACGATGATCATCACGCCCAGGAAGCCGACGCCGATCGCCAGCCAGCGCCGCCAGCCGACCGTCTCACCTAGCAGCGGGATCGACAGTGCGCAGAGGATCAACGGCATGGTGAAGGAGATGGCCGAGGTGATGGTCAGTGGCAGGTAGACCACAGCGATGAAGTTGAAGATGGTCGAGCCGAGCAGGAACAGCCCACGCGCCACCTCGAGCTTCAGGTTCCGCGTCGCGACGAGCGCCTTGCGGTCGCGCGGCACGAAGAACGCAAGCACGAGGATGAACTGGCCGGCATAGCGGACGAACACCACCTCCATCGGAGGTAGCCCGGCCTGCACCATCAGTTTGGCGCAGCTGTCGATCACCGTGTAGCAGAACAGGGCAGCGATCATCAGGCCCATGGCGAATGGCCGGCGGTCCTCGACGGGTTTCACCACGCTGGCCACGGCTCAGTCCTCCACCGGCTCGACCGTGATCTGGCGATGCAGCTGGCGCTCGCGGAACCAGATGTAGACGCCTGACCCGATGATGATCGGAGCGCCGACATAGAACCAGACGTCCGGTGGTTCGGCGAAGATCAGCCAGCTCGCCAGCGCCAGCAGCAGCAGTTCGGTGTAACTGAACGGCGCCAGCGCCGATGGCGGGGCGAAGCGGTGCGCGATGGTGTTGAGCTGGTGCGCGATCATGCCGGTGACGCCGATGGCGATGAACGCGAACCAGCCTGACCCGGTGCTCGGCCACACCCAGCCGTTAAAGGCGAACGGGGTGATGCAGGTCAGCGCGATCAGTCCGGAATAGACCTGCTGCGTCGCGGCGGAATCGACGCCGGCGAGCTTGCGAGTGATGATCGAGTAGAACGCCGCCGAGAGCGCACCGGCGAGGCAGATCAGCGAGGCCGGATGGAACGCCTCGGTGCCGGGTCGCACGATGATCAGGATGCCGACAAAGCCAGCCCCCACCGCGGCCCAACGGCGCCAGCCGATGGTCTCGCCGAGCAATGGGCCGGAGAGCGCCGTCACCATCAGGGGCATGGTGAACATCAGCGCGCCGGTCACCGTCAACGGCAGGAAGCGCATGGCGAGGAAGTTGGCGCCGGTTACGCCAAGCAGGCACAGCCCCCGCAGCAGCTGCAGCTTCCAGTTCCGCGTGACGAACAGCCCGCGCTGCATCGGCGCGAACAGCGCGATCGCCAGCGCCACGTGGATCGCATAGCGGACAAAGACGATCTCGGTCAGGGGAATGCCGATGACGGAGAGGTACTTGGCTGAGGTATCGAGCGTGGCAAAGAACAGCTGCGAGAACAGCAGGATGCCGATGCCGAGATTGCGGCGCTCCTCGACGGGGGCGATGGTGGAAGTCATGGGCTGGTCCGGAGGCCGCGAAGGTCTGCGGCGGCAGGATCACCAAAGGGCGCGCCGCCCCGGCCTGTCAATGGCGCGGCGGCGGCAAACGGTTCAGTTGAACTAAAGTCTGGCGCTTGCTGCGCCGGCGCCGCGGTCGACATAGCGGCGTGCGAGTACGAACAGGGCAAACAGGAGCGCGGTCGAACCGATGTCGCCCACGAGGCTGTAACCCCAGAACGGAATGGCTGCCACGTAGCACGCCACCAGCCCATCGATCCCGAAGCCGTAGTAGCCGCCCAGATAGACGCCGAAATTCGAGATGACGAAGAACGCGAGGCTCGCGAGGAACGCGGCTCCGCCCAGTCGGACAACCGAAAGCTGCCGAAGCAGGCCGCGGCCGATAAAGGTGCCGGCCAGCATGCCGGCATAGGTGAACAGCGCCGAGCTGTGCCAGCCGAGGACGAGGTCGGATAGCGCCATCACCGCAAGAGGGATCAGCGCCGCGAGCCACGGACTGCGGATGGCGTAGGCGCCGAGCAGCGTCACGCCGACGACGGCCGTGACGTTGGGCGGGTGCGGGATCACCCGGCTCAGCACGCCGACAACGATCAATCCTAGGGCCAGTCGTTCGCTATTGGTCACGGGCTTCTCCTCCACCGATTGTCGGGCGAACGCCGTGAAGGGTCAACTGCCCAGTGCGTCTCAGGCCGCGGTAGCGGCGCGGTTCTCGGCGGCGAAGGCATCGCAATAGACCATGCGCTCGTGGTCTCCGGTGGCCTTGGCCTGATGGATGCCCCATTGCTGCAGGCTATCCATCAGCGGCGCCAGCGAAAGGCCCAGCTGCGTGGCGCTGTACTCGACATGCGGCGGCGCGGCGGCAAACACCGTGCGGGTGATCAGCCCGTGCTCCTCCATCTCGCGCAGTTGCTGCACCAGCACCTTTTGCGAAATGCCTGGAATGCCGCGCTGCAGCTCGGACAGCCGCTGTGGGCCGGCGAGGACGTGGAACAGGATATAGAGTTTCCAGCGCCCGCCGATGATCTGCAGGGTGCGTTCGAGGGGCCAGGTCGAGAGCCGGTTCATCGCATTCTCCAAGCGCACCAGCCGGTGCGTATGACACCAGAAAGTCTGTAGCGGGCTCGGCTCGATATCGGAACAAGGGACGCCTTCGACAAGGAGAGTTCCATGCAGGTGGTTTCGATTTCGCAGTTCGGTGGTCCCGGTGAGTTGCAGGTCCGCGAGGTGCCGATGCCGGTCGCCGGCCCCGACCAGGTGCTGATCAGGGTGGCGTCAATCGGGCTGAACCTCGGCGACGCCATCATCCGCTCCGGTCGTTCGGGACTGCAGCTGCCGATGCCCTTTATCCCGGGCGGCGAGATTGCAGGTACCGTCATCGCCCTCGGAGATGGCGTCAGCGGGCTGGCGATTGGCGACCGGGTGCTCGGAGCGATCTTCGCCGAGCCACGGCTCGATGGCGGCTATGCCGAGCATGTAGCGCTCGCGGCGGACGTGGCGTTTAGACTGCCGGCCGCCGTATCGTTCGATGCGGCGGTGTCGCTGGCCGTGCAGGGGCTGACGGCGGAGCAACTGCTGGCGCGCCATCCGGCCGCCAGCAAACGCGTGCTGGTCCACTCTGCGGCCGGCGGGGTTGGCCAACTACTGGTGCGGCTGGCTCGGCTCGCCGGTGCCGTGCGGGTCGTCGGAACGGTAGGCAATGCGGCCAAGGTCGATGCGGCGTTGGCGGCAGGCGCGGACCAGGTCGTGGTGTCCGCCTCGGGCTGGGCCGAACAGGCACCCGGCCCATACGACGTGATCTTCGATGCGATGGGCGGCGAGGTCAGCACCGCGAGCCTGCCGCTGCTGGCACCCGAGGGACGCTACGCCGTCTATGGCGGCGCCAGCGGCGCCTATCCCGGCTTCACCCCGGCGCAGATGGCCGGCGTCACCGCCGCGGCGCAGACCATTTCCGGCTTCTCACTGTGGTCCCTGCTCGGCGATCCCGAACGTCGCGGCCCTACCCTGCAGGCCTCGTACGATCGGCTGTTCGCGGCCGTCGCCGACGGCACGCTCGGCGTCGACATCGGCCACCGTTTTCCGCTGGCCGATGCCGCCGATGCGCATCGCCTGATCGAGAGCCGGGCCTCGATCGGCAAGATCGTGCTGGTGCCCTGAGGCCCGGGTTGGCGACGCTCAGTGCGTCGCCAGTTCCTTGCGCTGCTGCTCGGACACCGTTGCGAGGTCCAGCACCTTCTGCAGTTCCGCCGCGTGGCGGAAGCTCGGCTCCTGCATCTTGCCGGTCCGCACCGCTTCGGCGAAGCGCTGGTAGTTGGTCGGCACGGGCGGCACTTCCATCTCTTCCCAGGAGCCGCTCTCGACGTTCTCGCCGAGGCAGACGCGCAGGCGCGAGCCGTCGTGGCGGTGCTGCACTTCGACCCCGCCCTTCTCGCCATAGACGCGCAGGCGCAGCTCGTTCATGTGGCCGGTGGCCCAGCGGCTGGCATGGATCACGCCCAGGGCGCCATTGTCGAAGTCCACCGCCATGGTGAAGCTGTCATTGGCGTCGAGCTCGTACTCGCCGATCTTGTTGCCATCAGCCTTGTCGAAGGTCTTCAGCCGCGCGAACACGTGCTCGATCTCGAGCCCCGAGCCATACGACGCGAAATCGAGGATGTGCACGCCGATGTCGCCGAGCACGCCGTTCGAGCCGTGCTTCTTCGACAGCCGCCACAGCCACTGGCTTTCCGTGCGCCAGTCGCCCCAGGCCTTCGACACGAGCCAGCTCTGCAAGTAGCTCGACTCGACGTGCTTCACTGCGCCGATCGCGCCCGACAGCACGATCTCTCGGGCCTTCTGCAACTGGGCGACGTTCCGGTAGGTCAGGTTGACCATGTTGATCAGCCCGGCCTTCTCGGCAACGTCGACCATCTCGAAGGCCTTGGTCGCGTCGGTCGCCAGCGGCTTCTCGCAGAACACGTGCTTGCCGGCCTTCAGCGCCGCGATCGAAGTCGCGTGGTGGATCGAGTCCGGCGTGACGTTGGCCACCGCATCGAACTCACCCCAGGCGATCGCCGCGTCGAGCGAAGCGAAGCCGTTCGGGATGTTGTGCGTGGTGTTGAACTTCTCGAGCCGGTTCGGATCGACGTCGACGCCGCCGACCAGGGTCACCCCGTCGATGGCGGCGAAGTGCTTGGCGTGCTGGGCGGCCATGCCGCCGGTGCCGAGGATGAGCATGCGCATGTTGGTGTTCCCTAGAGAGTCGGACGCGCGAAGCGTCGCGGAAAGTTCGTTCATATCCGGTGTTCCTTGCGGTCGAGATCGGCGACGAGCGCCAGATCGAGGATCTTCTGCAGCCCCGCGGCGTGGCGGAAGCCCGGCTCCGTCTGGACGCCGGTTCGCACGGCCTCGACGAAGCGCTGGTAGTTGGTCTGCACTGGCTCGGCCTTCACTTCGCGCCAGGTCGAGGTGGCCACGTCCTCGCCCGCACATACGCGCAGCAGAGAACCCCAGTGCCCGTGGCTGAGTTCCAGCCCGCCCTTGTTGCCATAAACACGCAGCCGCTGGTCGTTCGAGTGGCCCGAGGCCCAGCGCGACGAGTGGATGGTGCCGATGGCGCCGTTGGCGAACTCGGCGCTGATGATGAAGCTGTCGTTGGCGTCGAGCACGTACTCGCCGATGCGGTCGCCCGGCACCTTCTCGAAGGTCTGCAGCCGGCTGTTCATCGCAACGATCGGCTGGTCGATGGCGAAAGTGGTGAAATCGATGATGTGAATGCCGATATCGCCGACCGTGCCGTTCGAGCCGTGACCCTTGCTCAGGCGCCACAGCCACGGACCGGGATCGTTGAAATCGCGCAGCGCCACCCAGTGCTGCAGGTAGCTCGCCTCGACATGCTTGACCTCGCCGATCGTCCCCGCCGCGATGATTTCGCGGGCTTTGTGCAGTTCGGCGACGTTACGGTAGGTAAGATTGACCATGTTGATGAGGCCGGACTGCTCCGCTGCCTCGACCATCTCCATGGCCAGCCCATAGCTCGGTGCCAGCGGCTTTTCGCAGAACACGTGCTTGCCGGCGGCCAGCACTTTCAGCGTCGTCGGGTGGTGGATCGAGTCCGGTGTGATGTTGTCCACCGCATCGAAATCGCCCCAGGCTAGCGCATCGTCCAGCGAGGCGAACCGGTTGGCGATCCCGAATGTGTCGGCAAAGCTCTTGAGGTTCTCGGCGACGGGATCGACGGCGCCTACCATTTCCACGCCATCGATGGCCTGGAAGGCTTTCGCGTGATTGATGGCCATTCGGCCAGTGCCGAGCATCAGCAGGCGCATGGTCTAGGTCGTCCGTAACAGAATGGCGTGGGGCCGCCCGAAGGCGGCCCTGGTGTCAGATCATTTCGGGTGGTGCGTCAGCTTGGCGCCGCGCTCGACAATGTGCTCGATCGCCTTGTCCACCGGAGTGTTCGGCGCCTTCAAGAGGTGCGCGTGGTTGTCCGGGTTGTAGGCCCAGTTCACCGCGTTGCGGATCACCTTGCCGACAGTGGCGTCGTGGTAGGTCGGATAGGTTTCGTGGCCGGGGCGGAAGTAGAAGATGTTCCCGGCGCCGCGGCGGTAGGTGAGGCCCGAGCGGAACACTTCGCCCCCCTGGAACCACGAGACGAACACCGTCTCCAGCGGCTCGGGAACCGAGAACGGCTCGCCGTACATCTCTTCGTTCTCGAGCTCGAAATAGGCCGGCAGGCCCTTGGCGATGGGGTGGCCCGGGTTCACCACCCAGATGCGCTCACGTTCGCCGGCTTCGCGCCAGTGGAGGTTGGCCGGCGTGCCCATCAAGCGCTTGAACACCTTCGAGTGGTGGCCGGAGTGGAGCACGATCAGCCCCATGCCTTCCCAGACGCGCTGCACCACACGCTCGACGATCTCGTCCTTCACCTCGCCATGCGCCGCGTGGCCCCACCAAACCAGCACGTCGGTGTTGGCGAGCTTGTCGACGGTCAGGCCGTGCTCGGCGTCCTGCAGCGTCACGGTCGAGGTGACGATATTCTTGTCTTCGCCGATCAGCTTGGCGATCTGGCCGTGCATGCCGATGGGGTAATTCTCAGCCACGGCCTTGTTCTTCTGCTCGTGGACATTCTCGCCCCAAATGGTGGCTCTGATCGGCATGGGTCAACTCCTTGAATTCGTGGAAAGGGCCGGACGACGGCTCCGGCCCCAGGCTTCGAACATATCTTCCAAAGCGGTTTGAACTTTGAAGCGATTCACTGCATCGGCTTGCCGTGAATGGCAAGCAAGTGCGTCAAAAATCGGTTGCCCTGCGGCAATTTTGCCGCCGGGCGGAACGTCAGCTGAATATCGTCAGTTCTTGACCGGCTTACCGGCCTTGTCGAAGCGGTAGACCTTGCCCGGAATTGGAGCGATCGAGATTGCCGCATCGGGCTGGTGCATGTGGGTGCCTTCCTGGCGCACGATGATCGGATCGCCGCCGGCGCCGATATCGACATAGACATAGCTGTCCGAGCCGAGGCTTTCGGAGTGCACGACCTTGCCCTTCCAGGCGCCGTCGCGATCGGCGATCTCGATATGCTCGGAACGGACGCCGATGGTATTAGCGCCGAACTTCGAGGCAATCTCGCCGTTGAGGAAGTTCATCTTGGGCGAGCCGATGAAGCCCGCGACAAACAGCGACTGCGGGTTCTCATAGAGCTCGAGCGGCGTGCCGACCTGCTCGACGAGGCCGTCGCGCAACACGCAAATGCGGTCCGCCAGCGTCATCGCCTCGACCTGGTCGTGCGTCACGTAGACCATCGTGGCGCTGTTCATAGCGTGATGTAGCTTGGCGATCTCGAGCCGGGTGGCGACGCGTAGCGCCGCGTCGAGGTTGGAGAGCGGCTCGTCGAACAGGAACACCTTGGGGTCGCGCACGATGGCCCGGCCAATGGCGACGCGCTGGCGCTGCCCGCCGGAGAGCTGCTTGGGCAGGCGGCTCAGGTACGGGGTGATCTGCAACAGCTCAGCCGCCTTCTCCACCCGCTCCTTGATCGTTTCCTTGCTCGACTTGGCGAGTTCCAGGCCGAACGCCATATTCTCGTACACCGTCATGTGCGGGTAGAGCGCGTAGGACTGGAACACCATCGCGATGCCACGCTTGGAGGGCGCCAGCGCGTTCACCAGTGTGCCGTCGAAGGTCATCTCGCCCGAGGTGATGTCCTCGAGCCCGGCCATCAGGCGCAGCAGCGTTGACTTGCCGCAGCCGGAAGGGCCGACGAAGACCATGAACTCGCCCGAGAAGATTTCGAGATCTACGCCCTTGATGACGTCGACGAGGCCGAAGGACTTCTTGATGTTCTTGAGTTCGATATGCGCCATGGAATTTAGCCCTTTACGCCGCCGGCGGTCAGGCCGGAAATGATCTTGCGCTGGAAGATGAGGACGAGGACGACCAGCGGTACGGTGACGATCACCGATGCCGCCATGATGTTGCCCCACGGGATTTCGTACTGGCTGCCGCCCGACAGCAGCGCGATGGCTACCGGCACGGTGCGGGTGTTGTTCGACGAGGTGAAGGTCAGGGCGAACAGGAACTCGTTCCAGGCCGCGATGAATGCCAGGAGGCCCGTCGTCACGAGCGCCGGCCACAGCAGCGGCAGGAACACGCGCCAGATGATGATCCACGGGGTCGCCCCGTCGACGATCGCTGCCTCTTCGATCTCGATCGGCAGGTCACGCATGAAGGTGGTGAGCACCCACACGGTGAACGGCAGCGTGAAGATCGTGTAGCTGAAGATCAGCGCCCACGGCGTGTTGTAGATGCCGAGGAAGCGGATCACCTCGAACAGGCCGGCGAGCACCGCGATCTGCGGGAACATCGAGACCGCTAGGATGGTCATCAGCAACAGCCCCCTGCCCCGGAACCGCACGCGGCTCAGCGCGAACGACGCGGTGATGGCGAGGAACAGCGCCGCCAGCACCGTCACCGAGGCGACGAAGATCGAGTTCAGGAGGTTCCGCGGGAAGCTGCCGGTGGTCAGCACCGAGAGATAGTTCTCGATCGAGAACGAGGTCGGCCAATAGCTGACCCGGAACAGGTCGGTGCCGGATTTGAAGCTGGTGAGGATCGCGTAGTAGAACGGGAAGATCGACACCACGACGATGAAGATGACGAGCGCGTAGAACGCCGTCCGCTTGGCAATTGCCCAAAGGTCAAGAGTCATCAGCGATCTCCCCCGTCGAACCGTACCTTGCCCAGCCAGATATAGAGCGCGGTCATCACCGCAATCAGCAGGAACAGGAAGGTGGATTGCGCCGAGCCGTACGCGAACTTGTCGAAGTCGAAGAGGTTCTCGCGCGAGATCACCGACATGGTCTTGGTGGCCGCGCTGTTGGGCGTCAGCACGTAGATCAGGTCGAAGATGCGCATTGCGTCGAGCAGGCGGAAGATCACCGCCACCATCAGCGCCGGCCGTACCAGCGGCAGCGTCACCTTGAAGAACACCTTCACCGGGTGCACGCCATCGATCTCGGCCGCCTCGTAGATATCCTTGGGGATCATCTGCAGGCCGGCGAGGATCAGCAGCGCCATGAACGGCGTGGTCTTCCAGATATCGACGATCAGCACCGCGGTCATCGCCGTATCCGCGGAGGCGGTCCAGGCGATCTTGTGGCTGATCAGCCCCAGCTTCATGAACAGGTCGTTGATGATGCCGAACTGGTCGTTGAGCATCCACGACCACATCTTGGCCGAAACGATCGTCGGGATCGCCCACGGGATCAGGATGGCGGCGCGAACGATGCCGCGGCCCTTGAATTCCGCGTTGAGCACCAGCGCCACGACCATGCCGAGCACCGTCTCGAGTGTGACCGACACCACCGCGAAGCGCAGCGTATTGCCCACTGCATTCCACCATGCGGGATCGACCAGGAGGCCGGAGAACACCGTGCGGCCGCTCTTCAGGGTGGTCCAGCTCAGGTAATTCTTGAAGCCTACGAACTGCGCCTCATAAAGGTTGGTCAGCGAGGCATTGGTCAGCGAGAAATAGATCGTCCGGAGCAGCGGCCACCCGGCCACTACGGCGAGCGCCGCGAGCATCGGGAGCAGGAACCACATCGCCGCGCCGACGCGGGACTTGAGCAGTTCGGACTGAATCTTGGGCTGGGTCCGGACAACCGGTCCGGCTGTGGCTTCGACGGTCATGGGGGCGGTCTTCCTGCTGCAGAAGAGGAGGAGACGGCGCGGGCAACCCGAAACGGATCGTCCGCGCCAATCGTCAGGACGAAAGCCTTACCAGGCGTCGCCCTTGAGCTCGGTCAGCTTGGCTTCCAGCAGCTCGAGGTTCTCGGCACCGGTGCCATTGCCCGACAGCGTATCATGCACGGCCGACCAGAACAGCGAGGAGACCTCGTTGTACTTCACCTTGGTCGGAGCCGACGGACGCGGCACGGCATTCTGGAACACTTCCTTCCAGTTCGGGATGATCGGCTGGGCAGCCGCAACATCGGCGTCGTCATAGAGCGAGACGATCGTGGGCAGGTTGGACTGCTTGATCGCGCGTTCCTTCTGCACTTCGGTCGACGACAGGAACAGGGCGAGCTTGATCGCCTCTTCCGGGGCCTTGGAGTACTTCGACACAGCGACGTTCCAACCACCGAGCGTTGCGGCCGAGCGAGCACCCTCGCCCTCGCCCATCGGCAGCGGCACCACGTCGAACTTGCCCTTCACGGCGGAGTCGTCGCCATTGCCGAGCTGGTAGGCATACGGCCAGTTGCGCATGAAAACGGCATTGCCGAGCTGCCACACGCCGCGGCTTTCTTCTTCCTGGTAGGCGAGGACGCCGGCCGGCGAGATCGTGCCGACCCAGCCCTTGACCATGTCGATGGCCGCAGCGGCTTTCTCGTTGTTGATCGAGATGGTGCCATCGGGCTCGACGATCTGGCCGCCGCCGTTCGACATCACCCACTCGAGGGCGTTACAGGTCAGGCCTTCGTAGGCGTTGCCCTGAAACACGAAGCCCTGCATGTCGGGATTGCCGGCAGCACGCTCCTTGTCCTGGATTTCCTGTGCGGTGGCAGTCAGCTCGGCCCAGGTCTTGGGCGGCGTCTTGCCGTACTTCTCGAGCAGGTCCTTGCGGTAGTAGAGCGCCGGGGCGTCGGTGAAAGCCGGCAGAGCGACGAGCTTGCCGTTCACGGTCTGCGACTCGATGATCGAGGGGAAGTGGTTCGCCACCACGTCCTTGGCGGCGTCGGTCAGGTCGAGGAACTGGTCCGCCAGCTGCGGAGCCCAGATCACGTCGGTCTGGTAGACGTCGATGTCGGAGTTACCGGCCGCGAGCCACAGCTTGTACTGGCCGAACTGGTCGGTGGTCGAGGACGGCATCGGGACCACGGTCACCTTGTTGCCGGTCTCTTTCTCGAAGCGGTCGAGCTGCGAGCGCAGGAACTCGAGGCCATTGCCGGTATCGCCCGAAACGATCGAGAGATCGGCGGCCTGGGCAGCCACGACGCCGAGCGTGGCGCTGGCAAGCAGGGCCGCGATCAGGGACTTCATTCTCATTATTCTTCCTCCCAAAGGACAAACATGACCAGGAGGCAGCCAAAGGCGATCGACGCCGAGGTGGCGTTGATCGGCACTAGTTCCTCCCACAAAAACACTCCGGAAAGCGAGCAGTTCGCCCCGCTAAAGTCTTCCAAAGCGCTTTGAATGAAACCTACCCAAATGGACGAAATCCTGTCAAGCGGGATTCAGCCGCCATTCCTTAACATCGGCGTTGGCTGCCAAAATTATCCTTTGATAACAGCATGTTGTGTTGGCGCATCTGTTAACGCTCGGAAACCAGCGCCGTCCGGCCTGAGGTACGAACCTCAGAAATGTTAGTATGAACGCGCCACTTGCGTTTGCGATTCAAATCGCTTTGAATGGCGCACTTGAGGAGGAGGACGTCCGGCATTGGGCTCCGGTCCGGGGCTTGGTTCGCGAGCGGAAACCGCCGCGTGCCGCAGTTGGGCGAATACGCATTTGGTGATGAAACTCAAAGACTTGGCCGCGGAGCTGGGGCTGTCGCAGACGACGGTCAGCCGTGCTTTGAACGGCTTTCCGGAGGTCAATGAGGCCACCCGCCAGCGCGTCAGCGAAGCCGCCCGCCGCTTGGGCTATCGCCCCAATGTCAGTGCCCGCCGTCTCGCCACCGGGCGGGCCGGCGCCATCGGCGTGACCCTGCCGTTGCAGCGCTCGCTGCATTTCGGACCGCATACCTCCGAATTCCTATCTGGCATCAGTGAGCGGCTGGCCCAGCACGAGATCGACATCGTCGTCACTCCGATCGATGCCGACGACGAAGTTCCGGTGTTCCGCCGCCTCGCCGCATCAAAGCGCGTCGACGCGCTGGTGCTCTCGGCCCCCACGCCGAACGATCCGCGCATCGCCGCCCTCACTGAACTCGGCATGCCCTTCCTGCTGCATGGCCGCTGCGAAGTGAACGTCCCGCACGCCTGGCTCGACATCGACAACGAAGGCGCTTTCCGCCGCGCCACCAGCCATCTGCTCGATCTCGGCCACCGCCATATCGCCATGATCAACGGCCCCGAGGACCAGACCTTCGCCATCCACCGCGACCGCGGCTTCCGCAGCGCGCTCCAGGCGCGCGGGCTGACCGCGGATCCGCAACTGATCGGCGGCGGCCGTTTCACCGACGAAAACGGCTTCCGCCTCGCCCAGGCCTTCCTCGAGCGCCGCCCGCGTCCCACCGCCTTCCTCGCCGGCTCGATGATGACCGCGCTCGGCGTGTTCCGCGCCATCCGCCTCGCCGGCCTCGAGCTCGGCAAGGACGTGTCAATGATCGCCCACGACGACGTCTTCCCCTATCTCAACGCCGACAACATGGTCCCCTCGATGTCGACCACCCGTTCCTCGATCCGCGCCGCCGGCGCGCGCATCGCCGAACTGCTGCTGCAGATGCAGGACGGCAAGCCGGTGGCGTCGATCCATGAGCTGTGGCCGGTGGAACTGGTGCTGCGCGAGTCGACGGGGCCGGCGCCGAAGTAGCGCTAGCCGCTCGGCATTAAGCCGGCGCGCGGATTGTTGACCTGCCAGGCGATCACCGTGGCGCTGTCAGTTCCACCGAGGGCGTGAACGTCGTCCAGC
The DNA here is from genome assembly GCF_056405135.1 of Devosia sp. P1_H9. Taxonomy (NCBI): domain Bacteria; kingdom Pseudomonadati; phylum Pseudomonadota; class Alphaproteobacteria; order Hyphomicrobiales; family Devosiaceae; genus Devosia; species Devosia sp. P1_H9. The sequence goes on along the minus strand of NZ_JBFUCQ010000006.1, from coordinate 179,643 downwards.
ATCCGTGACACCGAACCGCCCAGCCCTGCATCGGACAACAGCGCCTGGCTAAAGGCCGCCGCATCCTCATAAGGCCGGTGCGCGACCTCGAGCAGCCCGTCGGTGATCATCGCGATGGTACTCAACCCCTGCCTCAGTTCGCGAACGCCGCTCGAAAAGCACGGCACTTCGAGCGCCAGGCTGCTGCGCTCGCCGACCCACTCGAAGTAGTTGCGGACGGTCAGCGTATGCTGGCCCAGCCGCTGCAGATCGGGTTGCAGCAGGTAGAGCGCGTTGTCGCCGATCGACAGCCAGTACAGATAGCTGCCGTGCTGGTAGCAGACGAGGCACGCCGTCTCGCCGCGCACCTTCGCCATGCGTTCTCGCGCGGACAGCAGCAGGCGCGACACGGCTGCCTGCACCTCGATGATGTGGGAGGGTTCCGGCCGCCCCATCAGGGCAGCGAGCTCCGCCCTGCTTTCCGCAAACAGCCCGAGCACAGCGTCGGCGCTGGCGGAGCTCGCATGCGCGTCGCAGAGGACGGCGAAGACCCAGTCCTCCCCGGCCCAGACCAGCGCCGCGTCTTCGTTCTTCTTCGCCCCGAAGGCCGCGTTGCCGCCGTAGAGCCCGACGGTGACCCGGCCGGCGGCTTGGATACGCGGCCCATCGAGGCACGGATCGACGCTGCCGCTCCAGACAAAGTCCTGCATCATCGCTCCCCTCCGCTCGGGCACGACGATGAGGTCGACCCGCCGGGGTGTCAACGACCGGCCGCTAGCCTCGCCCACACGTCGCATCGAGCTTCGGCACCAGCCATTCCAGCGCTGGGACGATCTGCTGCTGCCAGGTGTCCCAATAATGCCGCCCCGGCCCCACCCGCAGCGTCGTGTCGATGCTCAGCTGCCTGAGGCCGCTGTGATACTCCACGGCTGCCGCGATAAGGTCGGGGAAGTCGTCGTCGCCGATGGTGAAATAGAACGCTGGCTTGTGCTCCGCCCGCCGCAGTTTCGGTATCAGCGTGAAGGCGTTGGCGGCATTGAACCGGTCGCGATCGAACGGCGCGCCGAAGACGTTGCGATAGAGGTCCGGGATCCAACGGCTGCGCGGATCACTCTTCTCCAGCGGCTTGTGCAGCGCACCTGCAAAGCTCATCGCCGCCGCGTAGGTGTCGGGATGGTTGATCACCTGCAGCACTGCCCCAACCCCGCCCATCGACACGCCGCCGATCGCCCTCCCCTCACGGCACTTCGCCGTCGGGAACTTCTTGTCGATGGCTGCCACGAGGTCAGTCGCGAACGCCGTGTCGATCAGCCCGAACCCACCCGGATCGGGGTTGTCCACGTACCAGCTATCCCCCGCCCCCGGCGCCACCACCACCAGCGGCGGGAGCCGCCCATCGGCAATCGCCCGGTCGAGGATCGGTGCCAGGTTCCCCCAGGTGAACCAGTCGCCATCCGCTCCCGTCAGCCCATGCAGCAGGTACACCACCGGCCAGCGCTCACGATCGGCCGGCGCCGGAAACGGCGTGTAGACTGCATAGGGGATCGGCCGCCCCAAAGTCAGGCTCTCCGCCTTTAGCCCAAACTCCACGATCCCAGCGCCGAACGCTGCAGAGCCGGCAAACACCATCGCGGCCGCGCCAAGCGCAGCCAGAAATTTCAGTTTCAAGTTGATCCCCTCAGATCGCCGGTATGCGGCGGATTCCATGTTTGAAAGCAGACAGGAAAACGTTTTCCTAATTGCATCCTACCGGTGCCGATAGCTCCGGGCAACTGGCCGAAAGGTGGGGGATGAGCGTGCCACACGCGCGATGCCCATCTCCCCCCTGGCGGGGGAGAGATGGCCGAGAGGCCGGGTGTCGAACCGCCCGCAGCAGCCTCAGATGATTGTCGAAGTTCAGCTCGAACGTCGTCAGCGGCGCAGGTGAACCGGCGAAGCCGCCCAACGCGCCTTCCCCGCTTGAGGCCAGCAATCCGACCGTGTCCGGGGCGATGCCGCAGCCGTTCTCGAGGCCGAGGCTGGCGATGACGGTGGCGGTGTCCGGGTCGATAGCCAGGATAGTGCTCCCCTCCGGCGACGAGACGCCGATCAGCCCGCCATCGGCGGAGGCGGCGACCGAGCCGATGTAGTTGCGCAGCTCCCCCAGCGTCGCATCAGGCAGCTCGATCAGCCGGATCTCGCCGTCGCGTGTCGCATAACCCACCAGTTGCGGCCGTCCATCCGACGGCCCGCGGAACTGGCAGCCGAACCAGGCCCGTCCCTTGTGGTCGAACGCCATGTGGCGGATCGACAGCTGGTGCAGCCCGCCATCCAGGCGCAGCTGCCCGATCAAATCGCCCGAACGCCGATCGACGAAGGCAATGGACGGGTCCATCGTCTCGATATTGAGCTCGGTCCGTCCGTAATCCGGATGCGTTTCGATCCCTCCATTGGCGACAACGAACGTCTCGCCGTCCGGCATCAGCAGCATCTCGTGCGGGCCGGTGCCATAGGTGTCGAACTCGCCGATCCGCTTGTAGCCGCCCGCAACATCGTAGATGCCGATGACGCCGCGCGCGTTGTCGAAGTCGTTCTCGGTCGCATAGAGGAGCTTGCCGTCCGGCGAGAACGCCCCGTGCCCGAAGAAATGCCGCCCCTCGATGCTGGTCAGCGTCACCGGCGGCATGCCGCCTTTGGGGTCGAAGATCACCGCAAAGGTGCCCGGCTGGCGGGCGAACACCACCCCCTGCCCCGTGGTCGGTGAGAAGGTGATGTCGTGGCCGCGATCGGGCAGCTCGATCGTCGAGATCACCGAGCCGGCCTCGTTCACCAGCGCCGCGGCAAAACCACCCTCTCGCTTCTGGATCGAGGAGGCGAAGACCAGCTCGGCCCGCTCCAGCGCCTCGGCCCGTCGCGGCAGCAGCGACGCCGCGAACCCCGCCCCCGCTGCCTTGAGGAATGCCCGACGCTGCCACATCGTCAGTCGCCGTCGAGCGACGAGAACCCAACCGACAGGCCAAGCGCCGCCGCGAGGTTCTCGCCCAGAATGGTGTCGAGCGATTGCGTCACGATCACCAAGTAATCCAGCGCCTTCTTCTGCTTGGGGTCGGCCAGCGCCTGCTCGACCGGCTGGGTGACTACCTTGCCCGCCCGTTCGGCATTGCCGAACTCGAAGCTGGCGCTGTTGCCGACCCAGAGCTGGTCTGGCGTCGTCGCCTCGGCGATACGGGACTTTTCGAGCAAGGCTCTGAGGCCTTCGAAATTGGCGTTGATCGACGGCACCGTCATGCCGGAGCGCCAGAACAGCGCCGATTTTGGCTTCGGCGCCGCGCCATCGCGACCAAGGAACGGCAGCAGCCGCTGATCGCGGATCGCCTCGGTGCCGTGGGCGAGGAGCCCGGTCAACGCCTCGGCCACCTCGCGAAAACTGCGATAGTCCGGATCGCTTTCGGACGGCGCCAGCAGCCGCTTCGAAATGCCCTCGGGGTCGTTCCACTCGGCCGAGAGCTGCGCCGCCATGTCAGCCTGCAGCGTTGCGGCGGCGAGCGCGTAGCGGCAGCGGAAGGCCCATTGCGGCGTTTCCAGCTGCTCTGCCCCGGTGCCGAACAGCACGAACTCCAGCGCCCCCAGCCCTTGCACCGCCACGCTCTTGATCGCGAGCTTGGCTGGATCGGCTGCGTCCCAATCGGGCTCGGCGAGGATCCCCTGCACCTGCTTCAGCGCGATGCCCTTGCGGTCGGGCCAGAACAGGATCTTGTCGTAGCGGTTCTCGCTCATCAGCGGCCCGAGCCGGTAGAGCTCGACCCGCGACCACGCCACCACCGTCGATTTGAACTGCGCCCGTGCTGCCTCAAGCCCGGTGTCCGAAGGCGCCAGGCAGAGCCCGCCGACACTGATCGTCAGCGCCGCCGTCTCCTCGGCATACTGCGCAAAACCCGGCCGGATCGCCTCGGTGATCGCCAGCGACACCACTTGCTCCGCCGTGAGCTTCTGCTCCTCAGCCATCGCCGGCATCGCAATCAGCGCCAGAACGAGGGCAAGCAGTACGCGCATCACAGTGACCCCAAGAAGGCCAGCAGATCATCGCGCTGCGATTTCGGCATGTTTGCGAACGCGTCGCGCGATTTCTGCGCCTCACCGCCATGCCAGAGAATGGCCTCGGTCAGGTTGCGCGCCCGCCCGTCATGCAGGAACTCGGTGTGCCCGGACACCGTCTCGGTCAGCCCGATCCCCCACAACGGCGGCGTCTTCCACTCGTAGCCATCCGCATCGCCTTCCGGCCGGTTGTCCGCCAGCCCCTCGCCTAGATCGTGCAACAGCAGATCGGTGTAGGGCCATATCAGCTGGAACTTGTGCGCCTTGGTTGGCGCGTCCCGCGAGGTCACGTATTTCGGCGTGTGGCAAGCGGTGCAATTGGCCTCGTAGAACGCCTGCTTACCGCGCAGCACCTGCGGTTCGCCGACATCGCGCCGCTGCGGCACGCCTAGGTTCTGCGAGTAGAACGTCACGAGATCAAGCACCGGATCGGGCGCCTCGGACGGGCCCAGCCGGGCCTGCTCGCCGGTCGGCGCCGCGAGGCACTCGGCCTCGGCCGCGGTGCAATCACCATGCGGCTTCATCACCAGCGGAGTCGCGATACCGATATCGCCGGCAAATGCATCGGCCGACTGGGCCCGAATGCTCGCCGCCCCGGCCTTCCAGCCGAACCGACCCAGCTTGCGCTGCCCGCTCACCGAGTCGAGCACGATATTCGCCCGACCCGAAATGCCATCCCCGTCACGGTCGTCCGGGTCTGCTTTGGCCAGGATATCCTCCGCAGGAACCTGCTCAAGCAGGCCCAACCCGATCATCTGCGGCGAGACGCGCGGGCTGAGCATCACATCGTCGGCCATCGGCCCGTACGCGAGATCGGTCACCGAGTATGTCGGCCGCCTGAGGGTCACCACCGTGCCGTCGCCGAGCGTCACCGGCTCGTCGGCATAGCTGATCACCATCTTGCCCTCGGGTCTCACGCCCTGAACGGCGAAATCCTGCAGCTGGCCGCCATAGGTCGGCTCGGCGATCACCTTGGCGCCATCGGCCAGCGCCTGCTTGTCCGCATCGCTATGCGGCGGGACCGACAGGCGGAGGAACATCGAGACGGCATCGTCGCCATTGCCCGACGGCGTATGTCCGCGCCCGTCCTTCAGGTGGCAGTTCTGGCAGCCGCGCGCATTGAAGATCGGCCCCAGCCCGTCCGAGGCCTCGGTCGAGGATGGTGACGAGACCCAGAGCTTGCGGAACAACGCGTTGCCGAGCTTGAACTCACTCTCCTGCTCGAAGGTGAGGTTGGCCGACGAGAACGAGAAGATGTCCTGGTTGACGCGCTTCTTGATCGTGCCTGCCCCACCGGGCAACTGCTCGAAGTTCTCAGGCTTGGTAAAATCGCTGGTCAGCGCCGTGACGCTCTGGACCCGCTTCAGGTCCTTGGGCGTCAAATCGGTACGGGTCCCGCCATCGCTGGCGACGGCGAGACCCGCGATAAGGGTTATGACCAGGAACGCGGTCAAGCGCTTGTGCATGTCTCGCACCCTAGGCTTCCCGGCCACAGACCGGATGAAATGCGGCGCCACGGATTCTTTCAACCCGCGACGCCGAGAAAACTATGGAAAACGCTCGTTTACTGGAACACAGCGTCCGGATTGGTGAGGCTGTCCGACTGCTCGATGGTCACGGTGTCGCCCAGTTCCAGCAGCGCCACGGCGCGTTCGACACCGCGTGTCTGGGCGATCAGCCCGTCGATCGCGGCCTGCACCACGGCGTTGCCCTCAGTGTTCCCCTCGGCGATCATCTGGTCGTACTTCTCGACGGTGTCGCCGCGGGTCTTCATCGTTTCCATCTTGGCGACCGTGTCAGCCAGCAGCGCCTTGATCTCGTTATCGAGCGCCGCATCCTTGGCGGCGATCAGCTCCGAGATCGACGGGCCTTCGACCACCGAACCATCAACCCGGGTGTACTTGCCGAGGTAGACGTTCTGGATGCCGATCGCGTCGTTGAGATGCGAGATATAAGTGTTGTCGGAGAAGCAGTCATGCTCCTCCTCGGGATCGTGCAGCAGCAGGCCGAGCTTCATGCGCTCGCCGGCCAGTTCGCCGAACGACAGCGAGCCCATGCCGGTGAGAATGGTCGCCACGCCGGTCTCGGCGAGAGCGGTGCGAGCCGGCCCACCCTCCTGCCAGTTGGCCACCATTTCCTCGAGATCGGCGACCAGCAGGTCGGTCGCTGAATCGAGATACTGGCCGCGCCGCTTGGCGTTGGCCTCGGTCGAATAGTCAGTGAACGGACGCTCGCCGGCGCCGGCCTCGGCGCCGTGCAGGTCCTGGCCCCACAGCAGGAACTCGATGGCGTGATAGCCGGTCGCGACATTGCTCTCGATGCCGCCGGCTTCCTGCAGCGTATCCTGCAAGAATGCCGGAGTGATCTCGGCCGCATCGACTTCGGTGCCGTCGATAGTGATCTTGGAGTTCGCGATGATGTTGGCGGTGTAGAGACCGTTCTCGTCGCTCTCGGTGCCGTACGACGCATCGACATAGTCGATCAGGCCCTCATCGAGCGGCCAGGCATTCACCTTGCCCTCCCACTCGTCGACGATGGCGTTGCCGAAGCGGAACGCCTCGGTCTGCTGATACGATGGGCGCGATGCCTTCCAGGCTTCGCGCGCTGCGGTCAACGTTTCGTCGCTCGGGTTGGCGATCAGCGCGTCGGTCGCCGCATCCAGGGCCTTGGCGGTGGCGAGCGCGTCCTCGTAGGTGGCGAGCCCGATATCCGCATAGGTCTTGAGGATGGCATCGGCGGTGGGCTCGGCCGCCGACACGAGGCCGCTGCCCATGGCCGCGATGCCGATCGAAATGGCGAGCGTGCTGATCGTCTTCATTGGGGTTCTCCGGCGGGACGCCTAGCGTCCATTGGAGCGCGACCTATCAAAGTGGATTGCGTGCTTCAAGAAATATCGACCAAGGCTGGAACGGCTCTAAACTAGCCCTCCATCGCCCTCAGCGGTCCATCTCGACTCGTCCAAGTAAAACGGGCACTGTCACAATTGTCACAAATGACCTCGGGGGAAATCCGACGGGTGAATCGCCTGCGCTGCGGGACTTTCTTGCAGCCCTGGCAATACGGCGCCCTGTGCACGCCGCTCGTCGGTGTCACGCGCCTGTCACACGGCCAAAATAGGTGAAACGCGGCTTTTGGGGCTCCTCCCGAGTCAGGACAAGAAGCCAAATATTCCAGGGAGACGCAGAATGATCTTCAAGAACGCGCTCGTCGCATCGGTCTCGGTCGCGGCACTCGCCGCTTCGACCTTTTCCGTCTCGGCGCAGACCGACCTCACCGCCCTCTACGACGCCGCCAAGACCGAGGGCCAGCTCACCGTTATCGCGCTGCCCCACGACTGGTGCGGCTACGGTGCCGTCATCGAGGCCTTCAAGGCCAAGTACCCCGGCATCACCGTCAACGAACTGAATCCCGATGCGGGCTCGGCTGACGAAATCGAGGCCATCAAGGCCAACAAGGGCAACACCGGCCCGCAGGCTCCCGACGTGATCGACGTCGGCCTGAGCTTCGGCCCGTCCTCGAAGGCCGACGGCCTGGTGCAGGCCTACAAGGTCTCGACCTGGGACTCGATCCCGGACTCGGCCAAGGATGCCGACGGTTTCTGGACCGGCGACTACTACGGCGTGCTGTCGTTCCTTGTGAACACCGACCTCGTCGCCACTCCGCCGACCAGCTGGGCCGACCTCAAGAAGCCGGAATATGCCAACGCCTTCGCGCTCGCCGGTGATCCGCGCGCTGCCAACCAGGCGATCTCGGGCGTGCACGCCGCCGGCCTCGCAACTGGCGCCGCCGCCGGTGCCGATGCCGGCAAGGCCGGCCTCGCGTTCTTTGCCGAACTGAACAAAGCCGGCAACTTCGTGCCGGTGATCGGTAAGGCCGCCTCGGTGGCGCAGGGTACCACCCCGATCGTCGCCGCCTGGGACTACAACGCGCTTGCCTGGAAGGATGGCTTTGCCGGCAACCCCGCCGCGCAAGTGATCGTGCCCAGCGACGCAGTGGTCGCCGGTGTCTACATCCAGGCCATCTCGGCCTACGCTCCGCATCCCAATGCGGCCAAGCTCTGGATGGAGTACCTCTATTCGGACGAAGGCCAGCTCGGCTGGCTTGCGGGCTATTGCCACCCGATCCGCTTCAACGACATGGCGGCCCGCGGCGTGATCCCGGCCGACCTGCTCGCCAAGCTTCCGCCGGCGGATGCCTATGCCAAGGCCGTGTTCCCCACGCTCGACGAGCAGGGTGCCGCCAAGACGGAAATCACCGCTAACTGGGACAGCGTCGTCGGCGCGAACGTCGCAGAGTAATATGGCCAACGTCAGCTCTGCAGCTGACACCGCGACTGGCCCGGTTTCGACCGGGCCGGTTGTGCGCGTCGGCGGAAACCCGTTCCGGTTCATCACCAGTCTCCGCCCGGGCGACATCCTCGCCATCGCGCCGTTCATTCTGTTCGCCCTGCTGTTCCTGTTGATCCCGACGCTCGGCCTCGTGGTCGGCGCCTTCCAGGATCCGGCGGGCAATTTCACCCTGCAGAACGTCATCGATCTCGGCACGCCGCAAATCGTCGCCTCGTTCTGGATCTCGATCCGGGTCTCGGCTGCCTCGGCGCTGCTTGGCGCCGGCATCGGGCTGGTCATCGCGCTCGCCATCATCCGCGGCCGCCTGCCGCCGGCGATCCGGGCCACGGTGATGACCTTCTCCGGCGTCGCCTCCAACTTCGCCGGCATCCCGCTGGCCTTTGCCTTCCTCGCCACTCTCGGCCGGCTCGGGCTGGTCACGGTGCTGCTGAAGTTCGTCGGCTTCGATCTCTACAAGTCGGGCTTCAACGTGCTGAGTTTCTGGGGCCTCACGATCACCTACCTCTATTTCCAGATCCCGCTGATGATCCTGATCATCGCGCCGGCGATCGACGGGCTGAAGAAGGAATGGGGCGAGGCCGCCGCGACGCTCGGCGCCACCAACGGCCAGTTCTGGCGCTATATCGGGCTGCCGGTGCTGTGGCCGAACCTGCTCGGCACGCTGTCGCTGCTGTTCGCCAACGCCTTTGGCGCCATCGCCACCGCCTACGCGCTGACCGGCTCGTCGCTCAACATCGTGCCGATCCTGCTCTATGCGCAAATCCGCGGCGACGTACTGCACAATCCCGGCCTCGGCGCCGCGCTAGCGCTCGGCATGATCGTCATCACCGCCTTCGCCAACGTCATCTATCTTGTCATTCGCACTCGCGCGGAGAGGTGGCTCAAATGAAGTCGAGCAAGCTCTGGAGCTGGGTGATCTTCGGGCTCGGCGCGGCCTATTTCCTCGTGCCGCTGCTCGCCACCTTCGAGTTCTCGCTGCGCATCCGCCGCACTGGCTACACCTTCGATGCCTATACCTCGGTGTTCTCCGATGGCCGCTTCCAGGCCGCCTTCAGCTACTCGCTGATTGTCGGCGTCTGCGCCATCATCGTCGGCCTCCTGATCGTCGTGCCAGCCGCCTACTACGTGCGGCTGCGCGCCCCGCATTTGCGGCCGATCATCGAGTTCGTCACACTGCTGCCGCTGATCATCCCGGCCATCATTTTGGTGTTCGGCTACATCAGGATGTACAACACGTCGTCGGTCCTGCCGCTGCTCGGCACGAACCTCGGCACCGACATCCTGCTGACCCTCGCCTATGTCGCGCTGGCGCTGCCCTACATGTATCGTGCGGTCGACACGGGCCTGCGCACCATCGACGTGCAAACGCTCACGGAAGCGGCCAACATCCTGGGCGCCAACCAGGTGACCATCATCGCCCGGGTGATCTTTCCCAACATCATCGTCGCCGTACTGTCGGGCGCCTTCCTGACGCTCGCCATCGTCATCGGCGAGTTCACGATCGCGAGCCTGCTCAACCGGCAAGTGTTCGGCGTCTACATGCAGAACGTCGGCGCCAACCGGGCCTTCGAGCCCGCTGCGCTGGCAATCATCTCCTTCGTCATCACCTGGGGCGCCATGGGCATGATCCAGTTGCTCGCCCGCTTCGCCCCCAAAACCGCTCGTAGGGACTAGACCATGGCCGAGGAATTCCTTCGCATCGAAAAGCTGGTCAAGACCTTCTCCGGCAACGCCGTGGTCAAGAGCGTCGACCTCTCATTCGACAAGGGCGAGTTCGTCACCCTGCTCGGCCCCTCCGGCTGCGGCAAAACCACTATCCTCAGGATGATCGCCGGCTTCGAGCGGCCGGATTCGGGCCGCATCCTCGTCGAGGGCAAGGACATCTCCGGCCTGGCCCCGAACCAGCGCAAGATCGGCATGGTGTTCCAGGCCTACGCGCTGTTCCCCAACATGAACGTCGCCGACAATATCGGCTTCGGCCTGAAGATCGCCGCGATGCCCAAGCCGCAGCGCGAGGCGCGCGTCGAGGAGATGCTGAAGCTCATCGGCCTCGCCGGCTACGGCAAGCGCTATCCGTTCGAGCTCTCGGGCGGCCAGCAGCAACGCGTTGCGCTCGCCCGCGCCCTGGCGCCCAGCCCGCGTATGCTGCTGCTCGATGAGCCGCTCTCGGCGCTCGACGCCAAGATCCGTGTATCGCTGCGCGAGCAGATCCGCCAGATCCAGCGCGAACTCGGCATTACCACAGTGTTCGTGACGCATGATCAGGAAGAAGCACTGTCGATCTCCGACCGGATCGTCGTCCTCAACGCCGGCAATGTCGAGCAGTTCGGCAAGCCGTTCGACATCTACAACCGGCCACAGACCCGCTTCGTCGCGACCTTCGTCGGCACCCTCAATACCCTCAATGCCACCGTCGCCGACGCCGGCGCAAAGACTGTGACGCTCGGCGGCAACACCGTCACCATCCCCGCCCTGCCGGCCACTGCGCGTAATGGCGAGGCCATCGCGCTGACCATGCGCCCCGAAGCGGTGTCGCTGGCGAATGGCGTGGCACGCGACATCGTGCTCGACGGCAAGGTCTCGGAGGTCAGCTTCCTCGGCTCGGTGATCCGGCTGAAGGTCGATCTCGGCGACAATTCGGTGAGCCTCGACACCTTCAACGACCAACGCACGCCCCCGCCGGCGCATGGCGCCCCGGTCCGCGTCGGCATCGCCTCCAGCGATGTGCTGGTGCTGGAGCGCTAGCCGAAACCGGACGAAGCTCTTAGGGTGCGCCGCCGAATAGCGGAGCACCCATGACCAACCCTCTCGTCACCACCGACTGGCTCGCCGAACACCTCGACGCCCCCAACGTCGTCCTCGTCGATGCCAGTTGGTACATGCCCGCGACAGGCCGCAAGGGCCATGCCGAATACCTCGAGAGCCATCTCCCCGGCGCGGTGTTCTTCGGCATCGACGACATCGCCGACAAGACCACCACGTTGCCCCACATGCTGCCGACACCTGAGGCCTTCGCCGAAGCCATCGGCAAGCTGGGCATCGCCGATACCGATACGATCGTGGTCTATGACGAAGCCGGCATCTTCGCCTCCCCGCGCGTCTGGTGGAGCCTCCGCACCATGGGCGCCAAGGACGTGCGCGTGCTCGACGGCGGCGGCCCGAAATGGCGCGCCGAAGGCCGCCCCACCGCATCGGGCGAAGTGACGCGGGCGGCGCGTACGTTCGTCCCCAACTTCCAGCCCAACCAAGTGGAAGACTTCGACAGCGTCCTCAGCCTCACCTCGTCGAAGGCCAAGACGATCGTCGACGCCCGCCCTGCCGAGCGCTTCCGTGGCGAAGTGCCCGAGCCTCGACCGGGGCTGGCTTCGGGGCATATTCCGGGCAGCCTCAGCGTGCCGTCCTCGGCCGTCACCGCCGACGGCAAGATGAAGTCGGCGGCCGAACTGAGCGCGCTGTTCGCCGCCGCCGGTGTCGACATGACCAAACCCATCGTCACCAGCTGCGGCTCGGGGGTTACGGCGTCGACGGTAGCGCTGGCGCTAGCCATTGTCGGGGCGAAGGACGTCGCGGTGTATGATGGCTCGTGGACCGAGTGGGGCGGACGGGCGGATGCTCCGGTGGACAAGGGCTGAGGGTGACCGCTGCTCTGGCGCGAGTTGCCCCCACCGGCGCCAGTGGGAGCAACGCGCTCCGGCCTACTCCCGAGAAATCCGCCAACTCCGAACCTCGAACGGCCGCAGCTCCGCCCCCGGTCCCCGGTCCATCGGCTCCTCAAGAATGCTGAGGCTCTCACCCAAAGCCCACCCATCCGGCACGCTCAGTGCAAAATCGCCGCGGCGGCCCGACGGCTCATAGACGCGCAGCACCAGCCCGTTCCCGTCCTCGGCCGGCTTCAGCCCCGACAGCGCCGCCGGAATACCCTCCGCGCCAATCGGCTCGTAGTGCACCGACGCCACCCCACTCGCCGCCGCCGCCAGCAGCGGCTGGTTCAGGTCCTCGGCCTCCTCGCGCACCCGGCCCTCGTGCCAATCCCCGACATGCGGATAGAGCGAATAGGTGAACCGCTGCCCGCCATCGTCGGCGAGCGGATCGGGATAGACCGGCGAGCGCACGAGGCTCAGCCCCAGCACGTTGCCCTTGGCGCTGTGCCCGTACTTGGCGTCGTTGAGCAGCGCCACGCCGAACCCCGGCTCGCTCATGTCGAGGAAGCGATGCCCCGGCACTTCGAACTGCGCCTGATCCCACGACGTGTTGGTGTGCGTCGTGCGCTGCACCACGCCATTGGCGTGCTCGAACGTCGCGTGCGTCGTCCGCACCGCCACCGGCGTCTGCGTCCGCAGCAGGCAATGCCGGTCGTGCCAGTCGATCTCGGTCAGGATGTCCAGCCGCACCCCATTGGCTTCGAGGATGTAGGTCTGCGTCACCGTCGAGGCGCGGAAGCGCCGCACGATCCGCACCCCGGCGCGCGCCGGTGTGTCCTCGACCACCTTGATGCTCTCGGGCCGGTTCAGCTCGATGCCCTTCTTGGCGTAGTCCTCCTCGATGTCCCAGGCGTCCCAGTCGCGCGGCTTGTCGGCCGGATAGACCCAGAGCTGGTTGCCCCGCCCGGCCAGTGCCTCGCGCCCGGTCGCCTTGTGGATGAGGCTGGTGACCGAGCCATCGAGCCCGATGGTTGCGCGGATATGCGCGTTCTCGAGATGCCCCTCGCCTACCGACAGCCCCGGTAGCGGCTCGAGATCGGCGCGCGTGAACACCTTGATGCCGAGCGGTGCCATCACGTCGGTGCTCGAGTAGTGCGCGCCATCGCTCATCGTCACGCGCACCGGCCGGCGGCTGAGCGAGGGGTTGACCACCACCACCGCATCCTCCACGTCGCCGTCCGGGATCTTCGCGACGATCGCCGACATCGCCATCTGCTGGCGCGCCAGCGCCCGCCCGATGGCCTCGTTCAGCTCGCGCTCAGCGTCGTCATACACCTCGGCGATCGAGGAGCCCGGCAGGATGTCGTGGAACTCGTTCTTCAGCACCACGCGCCAGATATGCTCGAGGCTCTCCGGCTGCTCGCCACCCAGCAGCGCCGCCAGTGACCCCAGGGTTTCCGCCGTGATCAGCGCGCGCTCCGCCTGCCGGTGGGCCTTCTTGGTGGCGCTCTGCGTGGTCAGCGTCGCCCGGTGCAGTTCGAGGTAGATGTCGCCCTGCCACACCGGCAGCTGCGCCCGCTTCCCCGTCTCATGCGCCGCCGCGAAGAAGTCCTCGACCCGGCTCCAGCGCGCCTTCGGCAGCACGGGGAAATCCCGCAACTGCATCTCGCGCTCGACATATTCCGGCGTCACCCCGCCGCCGCCGTCGCCATAGCCCACCGCCAACAGCGAGGTCGGATGCGCCGACTTCTGCATGAAGTTGCGCCAGGTCTTCAAAATGCTCAGCGGGTTCACCGCCCCGTTGTAGCCGTGCCAGGGGTTGTTGAACGTGTGGGTCAGCACCCGCGAGCCGTCGATCCCCTCCCACCAGAAGAGGTCCGCCGGGATGGTGTTGGTATCGTTCCAGTTCACCTTGATGGTGAAGAACGAACTGATGCCGCCTTGTTTGAGCAGCTGCGGTAGCCCCCCGGAGAAGCCGAAGCAGTCAGGCAGCCAGCACACCGTATGCCGCACCCCGAACTTCTGCTGGAAGTAGCGCTGCCCGTAGAGGATCTGCCGCGTCAGGCTCTCGCCCGTCGGCATGTTGGTGTCGGGCTCGACCCACATGCCGCCCACCGTCTCCCAGCCGCCGGCGCTGACCTTGGCCTTGATCTTCTGGAACAGCGCCGGATCGTCTTCCTCGATCTGCGCGTAGTAGTGCGCCGTCGACTGGTTGAAGCGGAAGCCGGATTGCGCCAGGTACTCGTTCGAGCCCTCCATCAGCGTCACCGCCGTGGAGAACGTCCGCCGCATCTTCCGCCGCGTCTCGGCATAGGGCCACAGCCAGGCGAGATCGATATGCGCATGCCCGGTGAGCGCGATCTCGCCCTGCTGCGGGAACCGCTCCTGCAGCTCGCGCAGCCTGCGGATCAGCTTGAGATCGGCCTTCACCACGCTCTGCCGCTGCTCATCGGTGAGCGGGGCTGGATTGTCCTTCAGCGGCGGCAACTGCCAGATCCGCTGCTGCCCCCGCTCCGCTGCGAAGCGCGAGACATAGTCCTGCGTCGCCGACGGCCACTCGAGCGCATAGAACGCCTCCTCGGCCGCCGCGACGAGATGCGGCACCACCTCGTGATCCCCGAGTTCCCCCGCTGCCTCATGCGCCTGCAGCAACCGCAAGCGCAGCGCATCCACCGCCCCATCGAGCCAATAGAGTTTCGCCTCGTTGAGGTGCGGCTTTCGCACCGGCTCGCCGAACGGCAACCGCGCCACCGCCTCCGCCTCGATGCGAAAGTTGTGGGCCCTGACCGGGAATTCCTTGTGATAGGGGTCGTTGCCGAAGCCGACATTCTCGTCCGCATAGATCAGCGTCGCCAGCGCCTCGCCACCGAGATCGAGGAACAGCCGCGCCTCACCAATCGGCCAGTTCGGCGGCACCGACACACCCACGGCAAAGCTCTGCACTCCGTCGCGACTCGGCCACGGCGCCCCGACCTCGATCGGCTTGCCGTTCAGCATCCAGCCGCTAACCGGAACGGTCTCGCGCTCCCGCCACCAGGTGAGCTCTTCCAGCCGCACCTTGATCCGGTCCAGCCGCTGCTCGATGGAGAGAGCCATGCGAATATCCTCTTTTGCAACGTTACAATGCGCGGCGGACAAAACCACAACTGCCCCCGCCTCGCTAGGGTCGGGACGCATTTTTGACGATGCGTCTCAACGGATCTTTATGGGTCAGTAGGTCTCGCGCAGATGGCTGAGCTTCAGCCCTTTAGCGAGGTCGTCCTTGCTCACCTTCGCCCCATGCCGCGGCGTGAAGCTCAGCTTTACTTCGCGGCCGGGGAGCAGGGTCACGGCGTTGTCGGAGAAGTAGCCCGGCACGTCCACCGTGGCGGTGACGAACACCGCCGGCTTGTCGGCGGTCAGCGTCAGCACCGGCGCCTTGTCGCCGCCCGACCAGCTTGCCTTTACCTTGGCTTCGGCGAGGTCGTAGGCCTTGTACGCTTTGGGGAAGTAGTCGTTCTCGCCCAGGAGCTTTCCGTCTTCGGCGGTCCAGGCGAAAAACAGGAACTCGTTCGGGCCGAGATCGCTGAGCTTCACCTTGGTCGCGACCACCGCCTTGTCAGGGTTGGTCTTCGCCTTCGCGGTAGCAATCACGCGGGCTTTGCCATTGGCATCCACCGCCTGGACTTCCACAGCGATTTCAGCCTTCTCGGCGGTATCGTTGATGGCTTTGAGGAGGATCGTGTCGCCGTCCGGCACCGCCACAACGTTGATGGGGTTGAAGAAGCGCTTCGCCATGTAGTGCAGCAGCTTCCACTGCCCGCCATAGTCGAGACTCGACCAGCTGGCGACCGGGTAGACGTCGTTGATCTGCCAGTAGAGCGTGCCCATGCAGCGCGGCTTGGTGGAGCGCCAGTACTCGATGGCAGTCTTGATGGCGAGGCCCTGCTGCACCTGGCTCAGGAACACCATCTGCTTGAAATCGGAGGGGAAGCGGAAGTAGCGCGTCATGGTCTCGAGGATGCGCGAGTTGCCACCGGTGTTGCGCTGGTGCGCTTCCATCACCGGCGAGGTCGGGTTGCGATCCTCGGGCTTGGTGAAGCTCTCGATGACGTTCATCGAGGTAAAGCTCTGGAAGCCGAATTCCGAGGCGAAGCGCGGGTTGACGTCGCGGTAGGCCGAGAAGTCCTTGGCCGAGTGCCAGACGCTCCAGTAGTGCGTGTCGCCGCGCGTATCCATCAACCAGCCGTCGGAATAGTCCATGTAGCCGAGCGATGGCGAGGACGGCCAGAAGCGGCGCGAGGGGTCCTCGTCCTCGACGATGTAGCCGAGCATCGAGTTCAGCCGGTCGTAGTTGGCGACATAGCGCTCGGGTGCTGCCTTGGTCTCGGGGTACCAGTGCAGCGAGCCGATCACCTCGTTGTCGCCGCACCACAGCGCAATCGAGGCGTGGTGGCTAAGGCGGCGGATCTGCTGGGTGATCTCGGTGCGCACGTCGGCGAGGAAGGCGCGATCCGAGGGGTAGCTCATGCAGGCGAACATGAAGTCGTGCCAGATGAGGATGCCGAGCTCGTCGCACATCTCGTAGAAATAATCCGGCTCGTATTGCCCACCGCCCCAGATGCGCAGCATGTTCATGTTCACGGCCTTCGCGCTTTCGAGCAGGTCGCGAACGGTGTCGGGGGTGATGCGCGAGGGGATGGCGTCGGCGGGGATCCAGTTGGCGCCGAACATCGAGATATCGCGACCGTTGATCCGCACGTTGAAGCTGTGGTCGATCTCGTCCTTCTCGACCAGCCACTCGAGCTTCCTCAAGCCCAGCTTGCGCTTGGTCACCTCGCCGTCGAGCGTGGTCCAGAGTTCGTAGAGCGGCTGCTCGCCCTGCCCGTTCGGCCACCAGAGCTTTGGGTTCTTGATGGTGACGTTGTGGGTGAAGACGTTCTCGCCCGCGCGCACCACCACCTTGTCGGCCAGCTTCTGGCCATCGACTTCGTGCGTCAGCTCAACCGAACCCTCGGCGAAGGCGAAAACGCGAGTCGTGATCGACAGTTCGACCGATTTCTTGCCATGCGCCTGCTCGACCGTGACGCTCTCCTGCCGGGCGAGGCGCGAGCGGCGGATGGCCATCTTGCCGTAGACGCCGGTCGGCATCAGGCAGATGCCCCAGTCCCAGCCGGCGTGGCAGGCGGCCTTGCGCACGAAGTTCATGTGCACGCCTTCGAGGCCGTTCGACAGGTAGTTGTAGGTGAAGGGGATCGGGAACGGGTGCGCGTCGGAACGGGCCTTGGCCACATCGCGGGTCACCGCGAACTCGATGCGCAGCGTGTTGGTGCCGACCTTGATCTTGTCGGTGACGTCGATGTCGTAACGGATGAACTGGTTCTGCGTCTCGGCGATCGCCTCGCCGTTGAGGATCACAGTGGCGATGGTGTCGACGTTGTCGAGCGTCAGCGTCAGGTAGCCATCGATGTCGGCGGCAGTGGCGTCGAACTTCCGCTCCACAGTCCACGGGGTCTTGTTGACCCACATGACGTCGACTTCGTTCTGGCCGAAATACGGATCGGGGATTTGTTTGGCGTCGAGCAGCGCGGTGTGCACGTCGCCGGGCAGCGTGATCGGCGCCTTGATCTTGGATTTTGGCGAGGTGAGTTGGAACTGGCCCGCGAGATTGAGTTCGCCATAGCCGGTTGCGGCCGAAACAGCCGCAGTCTTGGTCTTCGCCACTTTGGGGATCCTCCGATCGATGCGCGGCCGCGAAATCGATTTCACCGCCAGCGGACGACTCTCTAGCCGCTACCATTCCAGCTGCCAATCCCCTCCTCCGTAGCACCCGCAATCGTCCACACTTGACACGTGACCATTAAGTCACCTATTGTGTACCTCGTGGATGCCGTCTTCAAAGCCCTGGCCGATCCGACCCGAAGGCAGTTGCTCGACAGCCTGCGCGACAAGGCCGGACAGACCCTGACCGAGCTCGAAAGCGGGCTCGGGATGACGCGGTTCGGGGTGATGAAGCACCTCAAGGTGCTCGAAGAGGCGAAGCTGGTGACGAGCCGCAAGGAGGGGCGGTTCAAGTACCACTACCTGAACGCCGCCCCGATCCAGGAAGTCGCCGATCGCTGGATCGCGCCGTACCAGAAACCGTTCGCGCGCTTCGCACTCGATTTGAAGAACCAATTGGAGAGTTCAGTACCGATGGCCGACAAACCGAACTTCGTGCTCGAGACCTATATCCGGACGACACCGGAAGCGCTCTGGGATGCGCTCACCAAGCCCGAGTTGACCGCGCTCTACTACTACGGCACGCGCGTCGACAGCGACCTCAAGCGCGGCGGGGCGTTCCGGTATCTGAGCGGCGACGGCCAGGTCATGCTCGACGGCGAAGTGATCGAGATCGAGCCGCTCAAGAAGATCGTCTCGACCTTCATTCCGAGCTGGGCCGAGAACTCGCAGCCAACCGTCGTCACCTTCGCGATCGAGCCGATGGGCGAGGTCGTCAAGTTCACCATCACCCACCACGACTACGAGAAGGCCAATGCCGGCATCGATACCGGCTGGCCGGTGGTCGTCGCGGGTCTCAAGACGCTGCTCGAGACAGGCAAACCGCTGAACCTGCCGACCAGTATGTGACCGTAAGCAGCGGCAAACAGGGAAACAGAAAAATGGCGAAGTACATCCTGGGCTTTCACGGATCGCCCGCTTCCTCACCCGCAGACGTCGAAGACTCGATGGCCAAATGGATCGCCTGGTACAAGGGCATGGGCGGCGCGGTCGCCGACATGGGCAACCCGGCCGGGCCGAGCAAGACCATCGGCGCCGATGGACGCGTCACCAGCACCAACGGCAACGCGCTGACCGGCTACTCCATCCTCGAAGCCAAGAGCCTCGACGACGCGATTTCGCTCGCGCGCGGCTGCCCGATCTATGCGGCCGGCGGCTCGGTCGAAGTCGCCGAACTGATGCCGATGTGAATAGGATGGGCGGCGTTCCGACGCCGCCCACTCCACTCAGATGCTGATCGCGTTGGCCGCAGCGTAGGTCTCCTTCAGCATCACTTCGACCGGCAGCAGCGGCAGCAGCTTCATCATCAGGTTGCGCACCCAGATGCCGAAGTTGCCCTTCGGCACGAAGCCGCCGACCGCCTTGTGCGCTAGTGACTGGCTGGCGTTCACGAAGGGCTGAAGCTTCCGCTGATAGTTGTCGAATGCGGTCTGGTGATCGTCGCGCGAGGCGTTCAGTTCATGCGCCAAGATGTACGCCCCGACCACCGCCATGCCGGTGCCCATGCCCGATAGCGGCGAGGCACAGTGGGCGGCATCGCCAAGCAGCGCCACCCGGCCCTTCGACCAGCGCTCCATCACCACCTGGCTGATGGTGTCAAAGTAGAAGTCGGGCGCCACCTCCATGTCGGCGAGGATCTGCGGCACGTGCCAGCCCTGCCCGGCGAAGCGCTCGCGCACGAACCGCTTCTGCGCGCCGACATCGCGATAGTCGTAATCGCCGACATCGCCGTCGAAGAACATCAACGCCCGGGCTTCGCGGTTCTGCCGCGCGCTGTAGACGCCGGCAAGCGTGCCGGGGGCGCTGAACAGCCGGCCGGAATAATCGAGGCTCAGGCGGTTCGGCACGGTGAAGATCGAGGCATAGAGCCCAAGATCGCGCACGAACTGCTCCTCCGGCCCGAAGGCCAGCGCGCGCACGTTGGAGTGGAGACCGTCGGCGCCGATCACCAGGTCGAAGGTCCGGTGCATGCCGCTCTCGAAGCGGACCTCGACGCCGTCGCCCAATTCGGCGAGCTCCGCGATCGAATCGCCGAAGATGTACTCGGTGCCGGCCTTGGTGGCGTCGTAGAAGATCCGCGCCAGGTCGCCGCGCATGATCTCGAGCTCGCCGCTGAACGCGGCGGCCGGCATGGTGGCGACTTCCCGGTCGCGGCGGTCGACGTAGTACATGTCGCCCATATTGGTCGCCTCGGCCTGCACCGCCTCGAGCAGGTCCATGCGGCGCAGCGCTTCCATCGAGGTGCCGCGGAAATCGACCGCGTAGCCGCCCTCGCGCAGCTTCTTCGAGCGCTCGACGATGGTCGGCTCGAAGCCGAAGCGGCTGAGCCAGAAGGCGAGCGAGGGGCCGGCGACGCTGGCGCCAGAAATCAGCACGGTACGGATCGGGTGGTGGGTCATCACGGCATCTCCCTGTTGCGATGCCGATATTCATACGTATGTATAAAACGGTTGTCTAGATGAATTTCATACGCTCGTATAGAACCGACTCGTCGAAGCCGTTAGGAAGGGTTATGGGACACAAGGAAGATCTGCTCGCCGGCGCCAAGAAGTGCCTCCGCGAGAAGGGCTACGCCAACTCCACGGCGCGCGACATCGTCGCCGCCTCGGGCACCAACCTCGCCTCGATCGGTTATCATTTCGGCTCGAAGGACGCGCTGATGACCCAGGCGATCGTCGAGATGCTGGGCGAGTGGGGTGAGCATTTCGGCGCCGAGCCGGCCGCCTCGATCCCCGACTACGGCGAGCGCTTCGAAAAGCACTGGCGCGACCTCGCCGCGGCCGTCGCCAGCGACCGCCAACTGTCGCTCGCCAGCTTCGAGAACGCCGCCACCGCCATGCGCATCCCCGAACTCGCCACCATCATCGCGAGCGGACAGGAGGATGCCCGCGCCGGTCTCGGCGACGATTTCGCCGCCACCGATGCTGATGCCGAAACCAAACGCGCCGTCGGTTCGCTGATGCTGGCGGTGACCACCGGTGTCATTGCCCAGTGGCTGGTCGACCCGGAGAGGTCCCCTACCCCCGACGACATCGTCAAAGCCTTCCACGCCATCGCCGATGCGTTCGGGCGGAAATAGCGGAGCCGACCGCAGTAGCCGCGCCATTCAGCCCCCACTACTCCCTCCCACCGGCGTCATCCCCGCGGAGGCGGGATCCAGTGGGATTTCTCAACGTTCACTTGCGACGCAGCATCCCACTAGGTTCCCGCCTTCGCGGGAATGACGGCGGACGTGTATCCGCACCATCCTTACGCCCCGCATCACACACCGCTTGACTCTCATGGCTAACACATGTAGCTATCATGGCTACATACGTTAGCCATTGAGGTTCCCCCATGTCCGTCACCCCCGGCTTTCCGCCCAAGTCCGTCGTCACGCACCTGCGCATCGAAGGCTTCATGGCGCTCGCCGCCGCTGTTACCGCCTACTGGTTCCTCGGCGGCAACTGGTGGCTGTTCGCCATCCTGCTGCTCGCCCCGGACCTGTCGTTCTTCGGCCTCTATGCTGGTCCGAAGACCGGGGCGAAGATTTACAACCTGGCCCATACCTATGCGGTGCCCGCCGTGCTTGGCGCCATCGGCTGGTTCGGTGGCATCTTCTGGCTCACCGAACTGGCGTTGATCTGGGCCGCCCATATCGGCATGGACCGCGCTGTGGGTTACGGGTTCAAGTATCCCGGCTTCGACCACCACACGCATCTCGGCCTCATCGGCCCAGCCAGGAAGGCGCAAAAGCTTGCCGACGCCCGCTAAAACCTCGCCCAGAGAACTCGCCGCCATCGCCCTGACGCTGGTCGAGGCGTCGGGTCCGGAGGCACTGACCATGGGTGCCGTAGCACAGAGCGCGGGGGTGAAAGCCCCCTCGCTCTACAAGCATTTCGCCGACCGCGCAGCGATCCTGAAGGTCGTCGAGATCGAGATCCTCAACGGGCTAGAGGCCTATCTCCGTCGCGAAACCCAGGGCGACACACCCAAGGCGCGGCTCCTCGCCATGGCCACCGCCTATCGCCGCTTCGGCCTCACGACGCCCAACCGCTACAAGGCGATCTACAGCGGCAACGCCTTCAACGACCCGGAGATCCGCGCCGCCTGCCTGTTCTCGGCCCAGCCGCTGTTCGAGGAACTGAAGGCCGCCGGCATCGCCGAGGCGCGCATCCTGCCGCTGTCACGCACCCTGGTGGCGTTCCTCCACGGCTTTATCCTGATGGAGATCGGCAACGCCTTCAGCCTTGGCGGCAGCGTCGAGGAGGCGTTCACCTCGTCGCTGGAGACGATCTTGAAGGAGATCGGCTAGGCGCTGTCGAAATCGGGATCGCTCGTTCGTCGGGAACATAGGAGGCCAGTTCCGGCGTTCCACCGAAAAGGAGTGAAACCCATGTCTTCGAGCGTGCTCTACATGTCCATGTCCCTCGACGGCTTCATCGCCGGCCCCAACGAGCGCCCCGACAACGGCCTTGGCGACGGCGGCGACCGGCTGCACGAGTGGATGTTCCCCGATGCCGAAGGCGGCGATTTCGACGCGGCCTTGGCCCGGTTGAGCGGGGTAAACCGGCAGGTCTGGGATGAGATGATGGCGACCGGCGCCGTGGTCGCCGGACGCGGCACGTTCGAGCCGGCCGGCGGTTGGAACGGCGACAATCACGGCGGGGCCCCCATCTACATCCTCAGCCGCCACGCTGCTCCCGACTGGGCAGCCAAGTGGCCGTTGGTCCACTACGTCGACGATCTCGCCTACGCCATGCGCGAGGCCAAGAAGGCTGCCGGCGGCAGGAACGTGCTGGTGCACGGCGCGAGCGTTGGCCCCATGGCGATCAAGGCCGGCTTGCTCGACGAACTGGAGATCCACCTGGTGCCGGTGCTGTTCGGCGACGGCCGGCGCCTGTTCGAGCATCTCGGCGTCGGGCAGCGCGAACTGGAACGTGTCCGGGTGCTCGAGGGCGACGGCGTCACGCACCTCCGCTACCGCATCCGGCGCTGAGGGCCGTTACTCCGCCGCCTTGAGATCCAGGAACCCGCCCGACTGCCGGGCCCACAGCGAAGCGTAGTGCCCGCCCGTCGCCAGCAGCTCGGCGTGCGTGCCCTGCTCGACGATCCGACCCTGCTCCAGCACGATCAGCCGGTCCATTTCAGCGATGGTCGAGAGCCGGTGCGCGATCGCCAGCACGGTCTTGCCGTCCATCAGCGTCTTCAGCTGACTCTGGATCGCCGCCTCGACTTCGCTGTCGAGCGCCGAGGTCGCCTCGTCGAGCACCAGGATCGGCGCATTCTTCAGCAGCACGCGGGCGATGGCGACGCGCTGGCGCTGCCCGCCGCTCAGCTTCACGCCGCGCTCCCCGACGAAGGCGTCGTAGGCGGTGCGGCCCTTCTGGTCGATCAGTTGCTCGATGAAATCGTCGGCCTCTGCCGATGCCGCCGCGGCGAACATCTCGTCGTCGGTGGCATCCGGCCGGCCATAGGTGAGGTTGGCGCGGATCGAGCGGTGCAGCAGCGAGGTGTCCTGCGTCACCACGCCGATATTGGCGCGCAGCGACTCCTGGGTGACCTGCGCGATGTCCTGCCCGTCGATGGAGATCGTGCCGCCCTGCACGTCGTAGAAGCGCAGCAGCAGGTTGACGATGGTGGACTTGCCCGCGCCCGAACGCCCGATCAGCCCGACGCGTTCGCCCGCCTTGATCTGAAGCTGCAGGTCATCGATCACCGGCAGCGCGTTGTCGTACTTGAAGCTCACACGGTCGAAGCTGATGGCGGCTTTCGTCACCACCAATGGCTTCGCATCCGGCGCATCGACCAGCCCGAGCGGCCGCGCGATCAACTCGGCCGAGTTCTGTGCCGTGCCGTAATTGCGCATCAGGCCGTTAAGCTGGTTCATCAGCCGGCCGAGCAGATTGTATAGCCGAAGGATCAGGCCGGTGGTGAAGGCCACGCCGCCGACGCTGATCAGCCCTTCCGTCCACAAATGCACCGAAAGCGCCGCGATGCCAGCGATCGCCACGCCCGACAGCATGCCCATCGCCGTCCGCACGCCCACCAGGGTACGCGCCAGTTTCGTCATCGCCGCGATGAAGGTCTCGAACCCGCCTTTGACGAACTTGTCGTCGGTCTCGGCAGTACCGAACAGTTTCAGCGTCTGGATGTTGGAGAAGCTGTCGACGATGCGCCCGGTCAGCACCGAGGCCTGCTCTGCCGCTCCGGCCGAGAGTTTGCGCATACGCGGCACGTAGTAGCGCGCCAGCCCCGCGAAGGCCGCGACCCACAGCAGCACCGCCGCCGCCAGCCGCCAGTCGAGCTGACCGACCAAGACGATGGTGGTCACGGTGTAGATGCCGATGAACCACACCACCTGCAGCAGGCTGACCATGAAGTCGCCCACCGCACCGCCCGACTGCCAGACCTTCGACGCGATCGAGCCGGCGAAATCGTTCTGGAAGAAGGTCAGGTTCTGCCGGATGACATGCGCGTAAGCCTGCCAGCGCACCAGGTTGTAGAATCCGAGGTTGACCGTCTGCTCTTCCACCGTCGCCGACAGCCAGGTGATGACGAAGCGGACGCCCAGCGTCACCACAAGCATCCACACCAGTTCCGGCCCGAAGCCGGCGATCAGCCCGCCCCACCCCGAGGCCTGGTTGGAGCTATCGAGAATGTCAACGATGCGGCCGACGTAATAGAACAGCGCCGCCTCGACCAACGCCACCGCCCCGCCCAGCACCAGCAGCGCCAGGAATGGCAGCTTTGCCTGCGAGATATAGAACCAGAAGAACTGCCACGTCACCGCCGGCGGCCGCAGGTCGCCGGACTTCCCGAACGGGTCGATCCAGTTTTCGAACAGCCGGTGAATGGGTTCGAGCAGTTTCATGGGTGTTCTCGTCGAACACTCAATAGCTTGGATTCTAACCGAGCGAACATGAAATCTCGGAAAGCCTGTACTCAAAGGTTTCCGGGTGAACGGACATTGCCACGACTGCGGAGGACGGGCCTAGGGAACGACGCCATCCATCTCAGGGAACAGGACCACGCTCTCGTTCACGGTTGCCTCGTTACGGGAACCGACGAAAACGGCCGGGGTCGAACTGCGATTGACGGCGACATGCAGTACATTGGCGGGGATATAGAGGTAGTCGCCAATGTTAGGCTGCTCATGATGTTCGAGATTGGGTCCGGAGTACAGGTCCACCGCCTCACCGGACAGCATGTACATTGCTGTTTCGTGGAACTGATGCACATGAGCTTTCGTGCGCTTACCGGGCGGCAACGTCACGACGCCCAGGAACAAAGACCTCGCACCTACAGTCTCTGCACTCACCCCGGGGGCGTATACCGAGCCCTGTACAGCAGCTTCACTCTTCTGCCCCTTAACAACAGAAGCCCGACCCTCGTCGCCGACGCTCATCGACTACCCCCTGTTGAGGACAATACGGTTCCGATACTGAAGCCAGTAGTTATCGATATTTCCAGGGCAAGGGCAAGGGGCGACGGACCAGTGTCCGCCGCCCCCCAATTCTTACTCCGCGGCTTCCGCCTCGGCCTTCATATCCAGGAACCCGCCGGACTGGCGTTCCCAGAGCTGGGCGTAGTGCCCGCCGCGCGCCAGCAGTTCGGCGTGCGTGCCCTCCTCGACGATCTGGCCCTTTTCGAGCACCACCAGCCGGTCCATCGCGGCGATGGTCGACAGCCGATGCGCGATGGCGATCACGGTCTTGCCCGCCATCAGCGACACCAGCTGCTCCTGGATCGCTGCCTCGACCTCGGAGTCCAAGGCCGAAGTCGCTTCGTCGAGCACCAGGATCGGGGCGTTCTTCAAGAGCACCCGGGCGATGGCGACGCGCTGGCGCTGCCCACCCGAGAGCTTGACGCCCCGCTCGCCGACATGGGCGTCATAGCCGGTGCGGTCGCGCGGGTCTTTCAACCCGGCAATCACGTCGGCCACCTTCGCCTGTTCGGCAGCGCGGATCATCTCCTCGTCGGTCGCACTCTGGCGGCCGTACTTGATGTTCTCGCGCACCGAGCGATGCAGCAGCGAGGTGTCCTGGCTGACAAGGCCGATCGCGGCGCGGACGCTCTCCTGCGTCACTTCGCGAACGTCCTGTCCGTCGATGCGGATGGTGCCGGCTTCCACGTCGAACAGACGCAGCAGCAGGTTCACCAGCGTCGACTTGCCGGCGCCTGAACGGCCAACCAGACCCACCTTCTCGCCCGGCTTGATGTGGAGGTTGAAGTTCTCCATCACCGTGCCTTCCTTGCCGCGCCAGTAGTTGAAGCTGACGTTGTCGAAGGCGATGTCGCCGGCCTTCACCAGCAGCTTGGGCGCCGTCGGGCTGTCGATCATGGTGATCGGCTGCGCGATGGTGTCCATCGAGTCCTTCACTGTGCCGATCTGGCGGAAGATGTTGGAGCCGATCTCGAGGATCCAGCCCGACATGTTCATGATCTGCAGCGCGAAGGGGATGGCGGTTGCCACGGCCGCCGCGTTCAGCGTGCCCTGGTTCCAGCCGGTGAGCGCGATCCAGGTGATCGACACCACGAGGCCGGCGTTCAGGATGAACAGGATCGACCACATGTAGGTGAACACCCGCATGAGCTTCCTGAACTCGACCGTGTGCTCCAGCACCGAGTCCGACACGTACTTGTCCTCGTGCCCGTCGGTCGAGAACGTCTTCAGCGTGTGGATGTTAGTGTAGCTATCGACGATGCGCCCGGTCATCACCGACTTCGCCTCCGAGAGATCCTCGGAATGCTTGGCGATCAGCGGCATGGTGACCGTGAACAGGATGCCGTAGAGCAGCATCCAGACCGCGATCGGCACCAGCAGCACCCAGTCGAGCCGGGCCAGCACGACGATCGCGACAACGACAAACACCGCCGCATACCAGGCGGCGTCGATCGCTAAGTTGACCGCCGTCTCGATCGCCTCGCCCGCCTGCATGATCTTGTTGGCGATGCGGCCGGCGAAGTCGTTCTGGAAGTAGGTCCAGCTCTGCCGGATGACGTGCCAGTGGCTCTGCCAGCGGACGACGTTGACGAGGCTGGGGACGATCGCGTGGTTACGGATCATCGTATCGATGACGAAGGTGATCGGCCGGATGAGCACGACAACCGCGATCATCCACAGGAAGGTCTGCCAGTTGAGGGTGAACATTTCGCCCGGCGGCGTTGTCGCCAGCATGCCGACGATCAGGCCGACGAAGATCGGCATCATCGCGTCGGCGATGGAGCCGATGGCGACCAGCACCATGCGCAGCGCGAACGCCGCACGGAACTGGGCAACGAAGTAAGTAATGAATTGGCGCACGCCCTGCGGGGGCTGCGGATTTTTCGCCAACGCTACCGGAGAGTAACGGGCATTGAACCAGTCGATGACTCGGTTGAGCATTTTGAACTCATTTTCCCGAGCCCGGTATCCGACTTACTGAGTCAGGTCAGGGCTCTAACAGATTGTTTTCGCTTTAGTTTGGTCCAGCTGGCATTGGGGCCCGCGCTGAGGTCGATGAGTCCGATGAAGTTACGAGTTTCCATTTGATCCCTCCTTGGGATGGTTGAAGTTCTCTGTTGCGAGGCGGCCTACTCGGCCGCCTCCTCCTGCACGTCCATCTCCAGGAACCCGCCCGATTGGCGAGCCCAGAGCTTGGCGTAGGTGCCGCCCAGCGCGATCAGCTCGGCGTGGGTGCCCTGCTCGACGATCTTGCCCTCGTCGATCACCACCAGCCGGTCCATCATCGCGATGGTCGAGAGGCGGTGCGCGATGGCGATCACCGTCTTGTTGCGCATCAGCAGTTGCAGCTGGCCCTGGATCGCGGCCTCGACTTCGGAGTCCAGCGCCGACGTCGCTTCGTCGAGCACCAGGATCGGCGCGTTCTTCAACAGCACCCGGGCGATGGCGATACGCTGCCGCTGCCCGCCGCTCAGCTTCACGCCGCGCTCGCCGACATGGGCGTCGTAGCCTTTGCGGCCCTTGAAATCGACCAGCCCCTCGATGAACGCATCGGCCTCGGCCAGCCGCGCCGCGGCGAGCATCTCCTCCTCGGTCGCGTCGGGGCGGCCATAGAGGATGTTCTCACGCACCGAGCGGTGCAGCAGCGATGTATCCTGCGTCACCACGCCGATCTGCTCGCGCAGCGTATCCTGCTGCACGGTGGCGATGTCGGTGCCGTCGATGGTGATCTTCCCACTCTCGCGGTCGTAGAACCGCAGCAGCAGGTTGACGATGGTCGACTTACCGGCACCGGAACGACCGACGAGACCGATCTTCTCGCCGGGCGCGATCTTGAGGTCGAGGTGATCGATGACGCCGGACGCCTTGCCGTAGTGGAATCCCACGTCGTCGAAGCGCACATCGCCCTTCACCGGGCCGATCGGCTTGGCGCCGGGCTGGTCGGCGACGACGCGCGGCAGCGAGATCGAGTTGATGCCATCGCGGACGATGCCGATGTTCTCGAACAGCTGCGACATCTCCCACATGACCCACTGGCTCATGCCCTGGAAGCGCAGCACCAGCGCCGTGGCGACCGCAATCGCGCCCGGCGTCATCGAGCCGTTCAGCCACTGGTTGATGCCCACCGCCATCACCGCGAAGAGCAGCAGGTTGTTCATCAGCGGGATGACGATCTGCAGCAGCGCGAACATCCGCATCTGCTTGTGCACGGTGCCCATGAACTGATCCATGGCCTCATGCGCATAGGCTTCCTCGCGGTGCGAGTGCGAGAAGAGCTTCACCGTCGCGATGTTGGTGTAGCTGTCGACGATGCGCCCGGTCATCAGCGAGCGGGCATCGGCCTGCACTTCCGCGACCTTGCCGAGGCGGGGGACGTAGTAGCGCAGCAGCGACACGTAGACGACGAGCCAGACCAGGAACGGCACGGCGAGCCAGAGGTCGCTCATCGCCGCCAGCACCACGGCGCCGGCGAAATAGACGACCACGAACACCGTGACGTCGAGCAGCTTCATCACCACTTCGCGCACGGCGAGCGCGGTCTGCATCAGCTTGGCGCCGATGCGGCCGGCGAACTCGTCCTGGAAGTAGCTCATCGACTGGCGCAGCAGGTACCGGTGCGCCATCCAACGGATGCGCTGCGGCAGGTTGCCGATCAGCGTCTGGTGGATGATCAGCGTGTCGAAGATCTGCAGCGACGGCAGCACCAGCAACAGCAGCACCGTCATCAGGGCGAGCTTCCACCCCTCCGTCTGGAGGAACGTGGCGCGATCGGCTGTGCCGAGCCAATCGATGATCGAGCCCATGAAGCTGAACAGCAGAATCTCGCCCAGCGCGACGCCCGCGCCGAGCACGGCCATGGCGATCAGCCAGCGCTTGGCGCCCTTGCAGTAATGCAGGCAGAAGGCGACGAGGCCCTTTGGCGGCTGCACGGGTTCGCCCAGCGGATAGGGATTGAGCCGATCCTCGAACCACTTGAACACTCTGTCGAACACGACCGTCTCCCTCTTAGTCAGGATGGCGGCACGGCTACGACCTCAACATAGGTTGAGGTCAAGCGGCTCTTGCCATCCGAGGGCTTTACCCTCTTCTGTATTCTGGATTACGCACGCGTCGCGCCAATAGCGTGACGGAGGTGCGTGCTGGCGGGCCAGCCAGGCGCCAATCCCAATACTGCCGAAATCGGCAAGGATCGTGTCCAAATGGCTGGTTGTCAGCCGCACAGAATACACTAACCATGGGATTCGGCTGTTGCGCCTGCGCCACAGTTGGTTAACGAGTTGATGTTGCGGAGAATTTAATGCGCGGCGAGAACGAAGAGACGGTCTTCCTCAAGGATTATGCCGAGACGCCCTACGCGATCGAGAAGGTCGAACTGGATGTCCGGATCGCTCCCGACACCTCTGTCATCCGGGCGCTGCTGACGCTGGTGCCGCGCGCCGACACCCTGCCCGGCACGCCGCTGGTGCTGGACGGCGAGGAGCTGACGCTGCGGAGCGTCGCCATCGACGGGCTGCCGCAGGCGCTCACCGCCTACGAGGCGACGGCGACCGGCCTCACCATCCACCAGCCGCCGACCAAGCGCTTCGTGCTCGAGACGGAAGTCGCGGTCGAGCCAGAGAAGAACATCCGGCTAATGGGGTTCTATCGCTCCAACGGCACCTGGTGCACGCAGTGCGAGCCCGAGGGCTTCCGCCGCATCACCTACTATCTCGATCGTCCCGACGTGCTGGCGCCGTTCAAGGTGCGGATGACCGCCGACCAGGTGCTGGCGCCGATCCTTCTCTCCAACGGCAACCTCGTCGAGAAGGGCGCCCTGCCCGACGGCAAGCATTTCGCCGTGTGGGAAGATCCGTTCCCGAAGCCGGCCTATCTCTTCGCCATGGTCGCCGGCGATCTCGGCTCGATCCATGACAGCTTCACGACCTCGTCGGGCCGCAAGGTAGCGCTCGGCATCTACTGCACGCACGGCAAGGAGAACGAGTGCCTCTACGCCATGGATTCGCTGAAGCGCTCCATGGCCTGGGACGAGCGCCGCTTCGGCCGAGAGTACGATCTCGACGTGTTCAACATCGTCGCCGTTTCCGATTTCAACTTCGGCGCGATGGAGAACAAGGGCCTCAACATCTTCAACGACAAGCTGGTGTTCGCCAAGCCGGAGAGCGCCACCGACGCCGACTACATCAACATCGAGAGCGTCATCGCGCACGAGTATTTCCACAATTGGACCGGCGACAGAATCACTTGCCGCGACTGGTTCCAGCTCTGCCTCAAGGAAGGCCTGACGGTTTACCGCGATCAGGAATTCTCGATGGACGAGCGCTCGCGCCCGGTGAACCGCATCGACGACGTGCGCCAGCTGCGCCAGACGCAGTTCCCCGAGGATGGCGGCCCGCTGGCCCATCCGCCGCGGCCGGATCGCTACAAGGAGATCAACAACTTCTACACGGCGACCATCTACGAGAAGGGCGCCGAGATCGTCCGCATGCTGGCGACGCTGCTCGGCGAGGCCGGCTTCCGTAGAGGTATGGACCTATACTTCGAGCGCCATGACGGCGAGGCCACGACGATCGAAGCCTTCATCAAGGTGTTCGAAGACTCCTCGGGGCAGAACCTGCAGCACTTCCAGCAGTGGTACCTGCAGGCCGGCACCCCCGAAGTCACCGTCACCGACCGGTTCGACCAGGCTACGCAGACCTACACGCTCGACATCGTGCAGGAGAACAAGCCCACGCCGGGCCAGGACGAGAAGCAACCGATGGTGCTGCCGATCAAGTTCGGCCTCATCGGCCCCAATGGCAGCCCGATGAGCTGGGCCTCGGTCTCCGGCGGCGAAGTGCGCGATGACCTGATCGTCATGGACACCAACAAGATCAGTGTCAGCTTCACCGGCATCCCCAACCGCCCGGTGCCATCGCTGTTCCGGGGCTTCTCCGCCCCGGTGGCGCTCAACAGCAATGCTAGCGAGACGGATCAGCTGTTCCTCGCCCGGCACGATGCCGATCCGTTCAACCGCTGGCAGGCGCTGCAGGACGTCTCGATGCGCCTTCTCGTCGCTGCCGTCGGCGGCAAGCCGTGGAGCGACACGCAGGTCGCCTCCATCGCCGATGCGCTCGAGGAGACGCTGGCCTCGAAGGAACTCGACCCGGCCTATAAGGCGCTGGCGCTCGTCCTGCCCAACGAGCAGACCATCGCCCGCGAGATCGGCCACGATGTCGATCCCGACCGCATCCACGAAGTGCGGACGGGCCTCGTGACGGCACTGGTCGCCCGCCTCGCCCCGACGCTGGAGAAGGTCTACCTCACTAATGACAGCCGCCTCGCCTACTCGCCGGATTTCCAGCAGACCGGCCGCCGTTCGATGAAGAACACGGCGCTCGGCCTGCTCGTCCTGGGCAAGGCCACGGGCGCCGACCAGCTGGCGCGCGAGCAGTATGAGCGGGCGCTCAACATGACCGACCGGCTGTCGGCGCTCTCCACGGTCGTGCAGTCCTGGACGCCCGACGCCGATGCGCTGCTGTCGGACTTCTACCGGCAGTTCACCGCCGATCCGCTGGTGCTCGACAAGTGGCTGTCGCTCAATGCGCTGGCTTCCGATGATGCCGCGCTCGGTCGCATCAAGGCGATCCTCGCCTCGCCGGATTTCCCGCAGAACAACCCCAACCGGCTGCGGGCGCTGATGGCGACGTTCGGCATGAACAACCCGACGCAGTTCGCCCGCAAGGACGGCGCCGGCTTCCGCTTCCTCGCCGAGTTCGTGGGCGACGTCGACAAGCGCAATCCGCAGGTCGCGGCGCGCGTGCTTACGGCCTTCCGCGTATGGCGTAGCTACGAATCCGTACGTCGAAGCGAAGCCGAGAAAGCGCTGAAATCGCTTCAGGAATCCGGCACTCTCAGCCGCAACACCGCCGATATCCTCGAGCGTACCCTGGCTGGTTAACAGAACCTTAGCGCTAGAAGAATTTTTCTTCGGCGCTAAGTGATTCAGCCGACTCATGATTTTGCGCTTCGCCGCCGCCCGTTCAGAAACCCCTCTGGACAGTGACGGCGAAGCGGATTCAAAGTCCCTTCACCGGGGCAAATCACTGGGTCGTCCCAATCACATAGACGGAGAACTTGATGCGGCCGACGGAGCAATCCGGCGACGAGGCGAAGCGATTCCGTGCGCCTGACGGCATGGTGCGAAGCAGCTGGCTGCGTCGTACCGCGGTCGGCGTGCTGGAGTGGTTGCTCACCCGTTTGACTGGTCGCGATGCGACCAGCGGCTACGCTGCTTTGATCGAAACGCTGCCGTTCGGCGTCGCCTGCTGGGGCGCCGACGCCCGGCTCATCGCCAGCAACGGCCGCTTCGCCGAACGGCTCGGCGTGACGCATGAGGCGCTCCCCTCCGGCTCCGCCTACCATGAGGTGGTCAAGAGCCTCGCCCAGGGCGGCTACATGCAATCGGTCCGCGAGGACTGGGAGAACCGGCTGCTCGAACTCCACCGCGAGGACGGCTCCACCCTCCTCATCGAAGAGCGCCCGCTCGAAGGCTCCGGCTTCGTCACCCTGGTGATGGACGTCACCGAGAGCCGCCGCACCAACCAGCTGCTCACCTCGATCCGCGAAGAGCAACGCCTGCTGGCCCGCCGCTATCACGAGGAAAAGCTGCGCGCCGAAGCCGCCAGCCGCTCCAAGACCAGCTTCCTCGCCCACCTCAGCCACGATATCCGCACCCCGCTCAACCACATCATCGGCTTCGCGGACATGCTGCGCCAGCAGCCCTATGGGCCGCTCGGCGACCCCAAATACGTGAGCTATGTCGAGGCGGTGAAAAGCTCCGGCGAACGCCTGCTCGGCTTCTTCGGCTCTATCCTCGAACTCGCCGAACTCGAAGGCGGCCGACGCGAACTGAAGTCCGACCGCTTCACCGCCGACGAGTTGCTGGTCGGGGTGTTCCGGCGCTTCGCCAGCCAGGCGCAGCAGGCGGGCGTCACCTTCGGCCTCGGCGGCCCGTGCACCGCCTACCTCACCGCCGACCGCTTCGCGATCGAACGCATGATGTCCAACCTCGTCGAAAACGCCGTCCGCTTCACCCCCCGCGGCGGCAAAGTCACCCTAGCCGCCTACGCCGCCGCCGACGGCGTCGTCCTCGAAATCACCGACACCGGCATCGGCATGACCCAGGACCGGCTGGATACACTTTCGCAGCCCTTCGTGTTCGGCGACGCTGCACTGACGCGAGACCGCGAAGGCGCCGGGCTGGGGATCGCGATTGCGCGGGCGATAGCGGAGCTCAGCGGTGGGCATCTGGCCATCGACAGCCGGCAGGGGCTGGGTACAACCGTAGCGGTGAGCTTGCCGCTGCTGGCCGAGGAAGGCGCGAAGGCGGCTTAGTGCCAAACTCCTCCTCAGGGAGGCCGCCATGCATTTGGCTGGACTCGGCCCCGCTCCAGCAGGATAATCGGCATGTGGCGGACCCACTCGGCAGAGTTAGGGAGATCGCCATGTCTGCCACCAGCACGCTCACCCATCGTCTCAACGCGGCATGCGCCCTGAGGGCGCTATGGCCCGTGCTGTTGTCCGCGACGCTCGCGCTCGGCCTCTCTTGGTCGGCACCCGCAATTGCCGAATCCAATAACGACACCTGGGACATCGGGGAATACGACAGCTGCATCAAGATGCCGTACGACAAGATCGATGTGCTGACGTCTGACTACGTCGAGCACATTCGCTACTGCTGTCACAAGTCCGGAGGCATCTGGACCGGCCGAAAGTGCGTCGCCCCGCCCGCCAATCCACCGCAGAGCACATCCAGCGTGCCTAAGCCCGGTCTCAAGCTGCCGCTGCAAAAGTTCGAGGAGAAGGTACGGTAAGAGCGGGTCGGGCGCGACTGAGGACATCGAATTCACGCCAGCGATCACATTATCTCTCGCCTATTGCGATCGAGCATCCGTCGGCGCACAGTACAATTTGGCTAAAATCTAGCCAGGTCAGCGTATGGCGCCCCGGGTAGGGTGTTCGACTATTGAGTATGTCTTGTTAGTGCGTCTCCTATTCGGGGAATGGCTCGCTGCGTCTGCGAGAGCGTCTGTGTACCCTCTATCTGCAGAGCATATTGCCCAACTTTTTCTCTCATCCCAACCGACCCGGCCGTCCTGCATTGGCGGAACGTGCGTGATTCTACGCCGCACTGTGCTTCCGGCCACTGCCAGAGGTGGACGACTGCTTGCGGAGTAGTGGATCGGCTCTGGCGACGAGCAAAGGAGAGAAATCATGCGTAGATACACTATGGTCATGGCCGCGGCAGCGACGATCGCGTTGCTCGGCGGTGGCCTGCCGATCGGCACCAGCAGCGCTCTGGCGTCTGGATCATCAACGGCGTGCGAGGCCGACGGCGGCACCTACACCAAGAACGGGCCCGACTCTACCTGTACGTACCCCGTGACCACCAAGGACGTTAACGGAAACGCCAACGGCACGGCGACGCAGGATACGACGACCGGGCAAGGTAACCTCAGCAACGACCCCGTTACCACCTGCACAGGCAACCCGGGCCACTGCAAGCAGTGATGAAGCGGGTGCGTCCCGGTTGGTGCCGCCTCCTCGATGCGGCACCTCCCTCGATGCTGGCGGAGGAAAATGCGAACGCCGCCTAGGGGCGCCCGTACCGCATAGGTTAGTTCCCACGCCGATCTCCGCCGACAAGATCGCTGGCAATACAAATTCGCGAAGATTTGGCCGCACGCATTCGGCGATTGTTCGGTATGCTTTACACTGAACACGAAGTCATTTCTGCCACCGGTCGACATGACCGATGGATAGAGGCTAGATAGTGGAACAGGGCACCGCCGGATTGTCTGCATTTGGAGACTATTATGAGGCCAACCCACACCCTGCTTGCGGCCATCGCCATGACCTGCGCCGGCCTTGGGGCCGTCATGGCCCAGGAGGCACCTCCTCCGTCATGGCTGGCGGGCGGAACCTGCACCCTGCGCTCGCCCGCCACCCCGCAGCAGCCGAAGTTCCTGCTGACCGTCTTCAGTTCGCTCAATGGTGAGAACCAGCGGCAGCTGACGCCCCGGCTGCAAGTCACCGCCGCCGACGCCAGCATTCCGGCGGCCACTTCACTCAAGGGCCTTACACTAGACATCCAGCCGGCGCAGTGGACCGAGCTCAGCGGCAAGGTCGAGATTGTCGACGGGTTGAGCATGGTAACGGTCGCCCCGAAGGTAGCGCCGGCGGAGCTCGTTGGCCCGATCAAGCTGGCCCGTACATTGGTCCTGACCTTGCCGGACAGCGCCGGCCAGCTCGCCGTCGACCTCTCGGGTTCACACGAGGCCAGCGGCCCGCTGGAGGAGTGCATCGCGGCGCTGCCGAAGTAGCGGCATCGGCAAGATCAGGCAGTTGCCGGCCCTGTCTCGCGCGCCCGCAACTCCGTCAGGTAGTCCCGCAGCAAGGCCGCGCGCCGTGGCCGAAAGCTGGTCCCCGCCATCTGCAGCTCCGTGATCCGATCCGACCGGAACATGCGGAACGCCTCGCGCAGGCAGCACCAGGCGAGCACCGTCAGCGTCCGGTCTGTGTAGACGACAGCCAGCGGCAGGATGGTGCGCTCCGTCACCGCGTGGCCCTGATCGGCATAGCGGATGGTCAGAGCTTGTTCGCGCCAGCAGGCCTGCCGGATCAGGTTCATGTCCAGGGCCGAAGCATGGCGCACCTCGGGGCGATAGACCTGCGAGATAGCGTGGAACAGATGCTGCTCGCCGTCATCGGGTAGCGTCGCCGCGACCTTGGCCAGCACCGCGGTGGCGGCCTTCGCCAGGTCCGGATCGCCCATCAGCTTCACCTGCGCCAGGCCCAATGCCAGCGCCTCGATTTCCGCCCGATCGAAGGTCTGCGGCGGCAGCGCATAGTCCTCGATCAGCCGATAGCCATAGCCCCGCTCGCCCTCGATCCGGGCGCCGGCGGCCCGCAGGCT
Organism: Devosia sp. P1_H9; assembly: GCF_056405135.1. Taxonomy (NCBI): domain Bacteria; kingdom Pseudomonadati; phylum Pseudomonadota; class Alphaproteobacteria; order Hyphomicrobiales; family Devosiaceae; genus Devosia; species Devosia sp. P1_H9. The sequence goes on along the minus strand of NZ_JBFUCQ010000006.1, from coordinate 143,460 downwards.
GTCGATATCGCGATAGAGCGAGCGCAGCGATACGCCCATCTCGTCGGCGAGACGGGTCGCGGTGATCGGCGCGGGCATGACGCGCATCGCCTGCAGGAGCCGGAAAAGCCGGTCGGGTCGGGCCATCATCCAACTGACAGAAAGTGGCAGTTGCTGTGGCGTATAGCAGCTTCAGGCCAAACTCAGAAGGAGCCACCATGACCCTCAAAGCCACGACCCACCTAAACTTCCGGGGCGATGCCCGCGCCGCGCTGGCGTTCTACCACTCCGTCTTCGGTGGCGATCAGGCACTGATCACCTACAGGGATGCTGGAGCGGTACAGAACCCGGCAGAGGCCGATCAGGTGATGTGGGGCCAGGTCGCCGCCGAGAGCGGCTTCCGCATCATGGCCTACGACGTGCCGTCGCGCCTGTCGTGGAACCCGGGCGAAATCCCGTTCTTCGTCTCGATCCGCGGCGACGGCGCGGACGAGATCAGCCGCTACTGGGAAAAGCTCTCCGACGGCGCCACCATCCTCCAGCAACTCGCCCCCGCCGGCTGGTCGCCGCTCTACGGCATGCTCAAGGACCGCTTCGGCGTTACCTGGGTGCTGGACGTGGAGGTCGCATACACCGCGGCATGATTGTGGGCGCGGGCACGGGAGGCCACTCCCCTGCCCGCTACCCGGCACCCGTGAGGGCTACATCCGCTCGGCCCGAGCGTACCAGCCTTCAGCCGCCGCGCTTACTTCAGCCTCCATCTCGCGCACATCTGACGCCAGCCGCTCGAAGTTCGGCGTGTTCGTTCGCTGCGCCAGCAGTTCGCGGAAGGCTTCGGTCCAGCCCTCGTCCTTGAACGGGTCGGCCAGCGCGGCGCTCATCACCTGCAGCACGGTCGAATAGAGTTCGAGGATCTCGGCCAGCCGCAGCCCTGCGGGGACCAGCCCAGTCTCGGCCAGCCGCCGCAGCACCACGCCGGTGGTGGCCTGGGGCGCCGCGACGGTGTCTCCCGCCACCAGTTGGGCCGATTGGGCGATGAACTCGAGGTCGACCAGTCCGCCCGGCGCCAGCTTCAGGTCGAAGGCGTGCCGCGGCGGCCGTTCCTTGCTCATCAGCGCCCGCATCGCCAGCACATCGTCGATGGTCTTTGCCACCTCACGCGGCCGCGACAGGATTTCCGCCACCGTTGCATCCACCTTGGCGCCGAGTTCGCCGTCGGCGTAGACGAAGCGCGCCCGGCTCAGCGCCAGGTGCTCCCAGGTCCAGGCGCTCTCGTGGTGATACTGGATGAAGCCCGAAAGGCTGGTGGCCAGGGGCCCGGCGTTGCCCGACGGCCTGAGCCGCATGTCGGCCTCGTAGAGCACACCCTCTGAGGTCGGGGCGCTCAGCGCCGCCAGCAGCCGCTGCGTCAGCCGGGCGTAATACTGGCTCGCCGCCAGCGGCTTCTCGCCGTTCGATTCCTCGCCGCTCGCGTCATAGAGCATGATGAAATCGAGGTCGGAGCGTGCCGTCATCTCGCGGCTCGCCATCTTGCCGAAGGCCAGCAATGCCACCCGCGCCCCGGGCACCACGCCGTGGCGCTTTTCGAATTCGCGCCGCACCGCGTCGAACAGCCGGGTCAGCAGCGCCTCGGCGAGCGTCGTGAACTGCTCCCCTGCCCGCGCCGCATCCATCGAGCCGGCGAGCAGTCCCGCCGCGATCAGGAACATCTGCTCCTGGCCGATGATGCGGGCCCGGTCGATCACGTCCTGGTAGTCGCGCGCATCGGCGAAGAACGCCTCGATCTTGGCCAGCAGCGTCTCGCGCCGCCGCACGTCGTCGGCGAAGGCCGGATCGATCAGCCCGTCCATCACATGCGCGCGGTGGATCACCGCGTCGGCCATGCGCGGCGCCGAGGCCATCAGCGCGACGAGGAGGCTGCGGAGGTTCTCGTGGTTGCGCAGCAGCGCGAAGAGCTGCACGCCAGAGGGCAACCGGGACAGGAAGTTGTCGAAGCGCCCCAGCGCCTCATCCGGGTTGCCGGCGCCCGAAATGGTCGAGAGCAGCGCCGGCAGCAGCTCGGTCAGATGCGCCCGGGCGGCCGAAGCGCGGGTCGCGGCGTAGCTGCCGTAGTGCCATTTCTTCACCGTCTCGATGGCTTTGGAGGGCTGCTTGAAGCCCATCCCCGACAGTGTCTCGATGGTCTCCGGGTCGTCGTCCGAGCCGGTGAACACCAGGTTGCCGCCACCCGCCGCAAGGCTCTCGCCCTCGGCGAACAGGTCCGAGTAGTAGCCCACAACCTGATTCAACGCCGCCCGGTAAACCGTTTCGAACGCTGGCAGATCCTTCTCGCCCATCAGCGTGCCAATCACCGCGATGTCGGCTTCCGCCTCGGGCATTACATGGGTCTGCTCGTCGCGCAGCATCTGCAGACGGTTCTCGACGCCGCGCAGGAACCAGTAGATGCGGGTGAGGTCGGTGGCCGCCCGCTTCGAGATCCAGTTCGCTGCCGCCAATGCCTTGAGCGCCTCGGCAGTCGGCCGCACCCTGAGCGTCTGGTCGCGCCCGCCGGCGATCAGTTGCTGCGTCTGGGTGAAGAACTCGATCTCGCGGATGCCGCCCAGCCCGAGCTTGACGTTGTGCCCGGCCACGCGCGCATCGCCGACGTTCTTGGTGATGTTGATCTGGCGCTTCATTGCCTGGATATCCGCGATGGTCGCGAAGTCGAGGTGCTTGCGCCACACGTACGGCGCGAGGTCCTTCAAGAACCGCTCGCCCACCGCCTTATCCCCAGCGCAGGGCCGCGCCTTGATCCAGGCCGCCCGCTCCCAGTTCTGCCCACGGCTCTCGTAATAGGCGAGCGCGGCCTCGGTCGGCAGCGCAACCGGCGTCGCGCCGGGGTCGGGCCGCAGCCGAAGGTCGGTGCGGAACACGTAGCCATGCGCGGTGCGGTCCTGCATCAACGAGGCAAGCCGCTGAACAATACGCGTGAAGAACTTCGTCTCCTCGCCCCGCTCCGTCACCGCGCCCTTCTCGGGATCGAAGAACGCCACGATATCGATGTCGCTCGAATAGTTGAGCTCGCGCCCGCCGTGCTTGCCGAGCGCGAACAGCGCCAGCCCGCAGTTCGCTGCCGTCGCCTCGATCAGCCCGCGCGCCGACGCCAGCCGCAGCAGCACCTCGAGCCCCGCATCGAGTGCAGCATCGGCGAGGTCGGACAGCGCCGCTGTCGATTGCGCCGTGGTCCAGCGCCCCTCGACCTCGGACACTGCGGCCAGCAGCGCCACGCGCCCCTTGGCGATGCGCAATTCCCGGCCGATTTCGTCCTCGGTAGCGGCCGATTGCCCGGCCTTCGTCACCTGATCGAGCACCGCCGCCAACGCGACGTCCGGCGACAGTTTCCGCGCCGCGGCGAACCAGTCGGCGTGGCGTTCGGCGAGATCCCTAAGGTAGGGGGCGGACGACAACAGGGTTTCGAGCGCGACTTTCATCCCCGTTCGATATCAAGCCCCGCCCAAATGTCACTGGATTTCGCCATCGGCATCGCTATGTTCCCGCGCCAGCGAAATCCCATGAGCTCCCGATGTCCCGCAAGCTTGCCGCCCTCGTCGCCGCCCTCACCCTGAGTGTCGTCCCCGCTTCCGCCGCCTCCCTGGGTGGCATGGGCGAAGCGATCTTCGGCAACAGCTTCAACTTCGCCAAGGCCAACCTCGAGAAGCCGCCGGTGAAGGCAATCGGCGTGGGCAAGCTGACCGTTCAGCTGCAGCGCACCAAGCTCAAGGATGTGCAGAAGGCCTTCGGCGGCACCATCCAGCACGAGGGTGACGGGGCCGGCCGGGCCGATTGGCTCTGCTACGGCACCGACGGCGCTAATGTGTGGTTCATCTCGAACGCGCTGGGCGGCTTCGAGTTCGTGATGATGGTGGCCGCGGAAGCCGCGAAGAAACCCGCCGCCGGCTGCGACGCCGCTCCCGCCGGCTTCGCGGTTCCGTCCTTCGGCATCCCCGGCCTCGGCGCCTCGACCGCCGACCTCAAGGCAACGTTCGGCGCCGCTTCAGGCGGCAAGATCGCCTACCGCGCCGACCGCCCGGGCGGCTACTCCGATATCGCGCAGTACATCGGCTACGTGATCAAGAGCGGCAAAGTCGCCGGCATCGGCATCGGCGAGACCTCGGTACAGACGGCGCATTGAATGGCCTCGTGGGAGCTCACGCGAGAGCAGTTGTCAGCACTGGCTGCCGCTGAGCCCAATATTCCAGCCACCATCTGGCGAGCTGTCGATCTGCTTGTCACAGCGGCCGAGGGACGTAGCCGGCCTCCGAACGAAGTTGGCCGTAGCTATTGGCCGACCGTCTCGTTGGCGTGGGAGGCGCCGGACGGGGGTGCGCTGGAGATCGAAGTCAGCGGCACAGACTACGAATACTACGGCCCCTCGGATCAGCCGACAGACTTGAAACATTTCCCGCATGACGGCGGGACGCAGGTTCCTAGCGGTCTGTTGAAACTACTGCCAGCGGCGTAGCGGCAGATCACCCCGGCATCGGCGAGACCTCGGTCCAGACCGCGCACTAGCCGCCGAGCAGCGCCTGGAACTGCCAGTCGGGAAACATCTTGGACAGCTTGCCGACCGTACGGAAGGTCGTGCGGACAAGCGTGATCCTGCGATCCGGCCTCAGGCTGACGAGTTGTGGGACATGTACCCGCTCGACCGATGCCTGGTCGAACATGGACAGCCGGTGAAAATCGGTTGCCGGCAGATGGACTATGAACGTGGTCATAGCCGCCTCATGCCACGGTGCCGGTCTCCATTTGCTTACGCGCCGCCAGCAATTTGCGCATAGTTTCGTAGCGCGGGCGCACTAGGCCGGCAGATCAATCACTGCCCGCACACCCGGAGCGTTATCCTCCAGCCGGAGCTCGCCCTTGTGCAGTTGCGCCACTGCCGCCACCAGCGACAACCCCAATCCGGATCCCGCCTCGGTCCGGCTTTTCTCCAGCCGCACGAAGCGCTCGACCACCCGGCCCCGGTCCTCGGCAGCGATGCCCGGCCCGTTGTCCGCCACCTCGATGCGCACCCGGCCCGGCTCCCGCTTGAGGCTCACCTTGATCCGTCCGGCCTTGCCTTCTTCCGGCTCGTAGTATTTCAGCGCGTTCTCGATCAGATTGACCAGCGCCTGCCCCAGCAGCTCGCGGTTGCCGTTGATCTTCACTCCGTCCGGAATGTCGGTCTCCAGGGTCAGCCCCTCTTCCTCGGCAAGAGGCCCGTAGAGCTCGGCGACGTCGACCAAAACGGCGCTCAGGTCGATCTCGCTCAGGGCCCCGGACGGTGTCCCCGCCTCGGCGCGGGCGATCATCAGCAGCGCGTTGAAGGTCTTGATGAGCTTGTCGCTCTCCTCGATCGTGGTCTCGAGCGCTTCCTTGCGCGTCTCCTCGCCCTGCCCCTCGCGCAGCGCCGACTCCGCCTTGTTGCGCAGCCGGGTCAGTGGCGTCTTCAGGTCGTGGGCCACATTGTCCGTCACCTCCTTCATCCCCTGCATCAGCTGTTCGATGCGGTCGAGCATGAGGTTGAGGTTGGTGGCGAGCGCGTCGAACTCGTCGTTGCGCTTGGTCACCGGCACGCGCTCACTGAGGTTGCCGGACATGATCTTGTTGGAGGTCGAGGAGATGGTGTCGATGCGGCGCAGCACGCGCACTGCGGTCACGACGCCGGCCACCAGCGAGAATAGCAGGATGCCTCCGGCGCCGACCGCGAACCATTGCAGCACGATGGCGGTAAAGCCGCGCCGCTCCACCACGTCGCGCCCGACCACGAGGATCAGCCCGCTGGTCAGCTTCTCGGAGCGCACCATGGCGTAGCCCTGGCGCTGCGGCGATGCGGCGTCCTCGGCATCCGGATCGTCGAACGGCCGCGGCTTGGAATAGTTGAAGCTGTAGGTGCCGGGCTCGGCCAGCACTTCGGGGGGCAGGTCGGTGACATTGCCGACGATCAGCTGCCCCGAGGGGTCGGCGAGGAAGTAGATTCCCGGCCCGGGCTGGCTCGCCAGCCGCTGCACGGCGACGATGGTGCCCCGGAATCCCGCTTCGCTGTCGAGGCGCTTGAACTGGCCCACCTCGCGATCGATCGCGTCGGTCTGCTGGCGCTGCAACTGCACCGAGGTCTGCCAGGTGATCAGCCCCAGCAGCACCACCGCGAAGATCACGAAGATCAGCATGAACAGCGCGGTGAGGCGCACAGTGGTCGTGCGCCAGAGCTGGGCCAGCCTGAACATGGTCAGTCGCGGATCATGTAGCCCGCGCCGCGGATGGTGTGCAGCAGCGGGTTGGCGTGGCCCTTGTCGATCTTGGCGCGCAGCCGCGACATGTGCACGTCGATGACATTGGTCTGGGGGTCGAAGTGATAGTCCCAGACATTCTCCAGCAGCATGGTGCGTGTCACCACCTTGCCGGCGTTCTTCATAAGGTACTCGAGCAGCCGGAACTCGCGCGGCTGCAGCAGGATCTGCTCGCCATCGCGCTCCACCTTGCGGCTCAACCGATCGAGCGCCAGCCCGCCGACTTCGAAGCTCGTCGCCGCCTCGGCCGGCGACGAGCGCCGTGCCAGGACTTCGATGCGCGCCAGCAGTTCAGTGAAGGCGTAGGGCTTGACCAGGTAGTCGTCGCCACCGGCGCGGAGCCCGGTCACCCGGTCGTCCACCTCGCCCAGCGCCGACAGGATCAGGACCGGCGTCTGGTTGTCCTCGGCGCGCAAGCTCTCGATGATCGACAGCCCGTCGCGGCGCGGCAGCATGCGGTCGACCACCAGCACGTCATAGTCCATCGACGACGCCATGGCGTAGCCGGTTTCGCCGTCGCTGGCGTGGTGGGCGATATGGCCCGCCTCGTCGAGCGCCTGGATCAGGTAGCTCGCCGCCTCGCGGTCGTCTTCGATCAGCAGAATCTTCATGTCGCTAGCCCTGCGCTATTCTGCGTCATTCCGGCAAAGACCGGAACCCTTGCGGATCCCGGTCTTTGCGAGGAGGACGTAAGGGAAAAAGGGCCCCGGAACGAGTGCTCCGGGGCCCGGTAGTGTGATTACGACTTGGCTTCAGTGATCGGCAGCCCGATGAACCGGGTGTTGCCGTCGCGCTGCGCCTTCACCAGGGCCGTGCTGCGGCCCGCATCCTTGACGGCCGTGATGGCCTTCTCGAAGTCCTCGACCGACTTCACCGCCTGGTTGTTGACCTCGAGGATGGTGTCGCCCACGGCGAAGCCCTTCTCGGCGGCCGGCGAGTTCGGATCGACGTCCTGGATCAGCAGGCCTTCGCCACCCGAGTTCGGCACCAGCGTCAGGCCGACACTGGTCGGAGCCGGAGCGGCGGGCTCTTCGGCAGGCGCCTGCTGCTGCTCTTCAGTCGGAGCGGCAGCTTCGTCGAGCTTGCCGAGCGTCACCGAGATCTTCTGCTCCTTGCCGTCGCGCCAGATCGACAGTTCGACTGCCGTGCCCGGGTTCTTGCCGGCAATGGTGCGGCTCAGATCGAGCGCGTTGCTGACCGACTGGCCGTCAACCGCAGTGATCACGTCGCCGGACTTCACGCCGGCCTTGTCGGCCGGGCTGTCCTTGGAGGGCTCGGTGACGAGAGCACCAGCCGCATCCTTGAGGCCCACGCTGTCGGCGATGTCGCTGGTGACATCCTGAATGCCGACGCCGAGGAAGCCACGGGTCACGGTGCCGCTCTGGATCAGCTGGCCGGTCACTTGCTTCACGACGCTGGCCGGGATCGCGAAGGCGATACCGACGTTGCCGCCGTTGGGGGAGAAGATGGCGGTGTTCACGCCAACCACTTCGCCGTTCATGTTGAAGTCCGGGCCACCCGAGTTACCGGTGTTCACCGCCGCGTCGATCTGGAGGAAATCGCCGTAGGCCGAGCCGGCGATATCGCGGCCACGAGCCGAAACGATACCGGCGGTCACGGTGCCGCCGAGGCCGAACGGGTTACCGACCGCGACGACCCATTCGCCGACGCGCACTTCGGTTTCCGACAGCTTGACGAACGGCAGGTCGGTCGCACCCTCGACCTTCACCACGGCGAGGTCAGTCTTCTCATCGGTGCCGATGACCTTGGCGGTCATTTCCTTGCCGTCGTCGAACACCACGGTCACCTTGTCGGCGTTCTCGACGACGTGGTTGTTGGTGACGATGTAGCCGTCAGCGGAAATGGCGAAGCCCGAACCGGCTGCCATGAACTTGCGCGGCGGCTGCGGCTGGCCGGAGCCCTGCCCGCCCTCCTGGCCGAACTGCTGGCCAAACTGGTCCATGAAGTCCTTGAACGGATGGTCATCGGGCAGATCGGGGAAATCGAACTTGAACTGCGGACCACCGCGCTGCAGCTGGCGCGTATCCTGCTTCTCGCCGCCTTCGACGATGATCGAAACCACCGCCGGCTTCACGGCTTCGACCAGATCGGCGAAGTTCGGCGCGTTGGTCACGGCCGGAGGGGTGATCTGCGCGGCTGGCAGGAGCTTGGCGCTCTGGGCGGTGGAAGGTGCGGTCGCCGCCACGAATGCGGTGCCGCCGCCGATACCGGCGAGGATCGCCAGAGCCGAGGCCCCGATCCAGCGGCGAGCGCGGGAAGAGTTAGTCGAGGGCATGATGATCTCCTTCAGTCAGGCACTCATTTATGGGCCAGACATATGGAGCCGGCCGCCTTTCTGCACCGTGACCCGGGTGTTAATAATCGGTAATGTTCAGCCCGGCGGAGGCCGCGCTCAGAGCAGCGCCTCGCGCAGCAGGTCGAGCGCCACCAGCGTCAGCACGATCTTGAAACCCCAGCGAAATGCCGCCTCCGGCACCTTCACAAGCAGCCGGCTGCCGATCGCCGTGCCGGCGAAGCCGGAAAGGATCATCGCCAGGATCAGCGGCAGATAGGCCGCGAACGCGAAGCCAAGCAGCACGAACATGACGACTTTGAAGCTGTTCTGCAGCGTCATCAACATGGCGTGAGTCGCAACCAACTGCCGCCGGTCCGCCAACCCCTTGATGAACACCGCCACCAGCGGCCCGGTGGCCCCGACCACCATCGACACCGCCGCAATCACCGCACCGCCGATCACCTGTGCCACGCGGGACTTCCCGACGACCTTCGGCTGCGGCAGCCAGGTGGTCAGCAACACGAACGCCGCGATGGCCACCTGCAGCGCCGTCGCCGGCAACAGGCTGGCGAACTGCCCGCCGACAACGGTGCCGATCACTCCGCCCAGCGACAACCACAGCACCAGCGGCCACTGGATATGCCCTCGCTGCACCACCGCCCGCCCGGCATTCGAGCCAAGCTGGATGGCGCCATGCAGCGGCACGACGACGGTCGGAGGGAAGACGAGTGCGAGCACGGCCACCATCAGCGTGCCGCCGCCGAGCGAGAAGGTCGCGGTGATGAGCGAGGTGATGAAGCTCAGTGCGAAGAGCGCGAGGGCGGTAGTGAGGGGGAGATCGGCGGGGAGCAGGTCGGTGAGGGACACGAAAGAGGACTACCGGTCGCGGACCGAGTCGTCACCGACCCCGAGCTCTCCACAGCGCCTTCTCCCCGTGTGGGAGAAGGCGACTGCGGCAGCATCGTGCCTACCGCTCCAGCTCCTCGATCGCCTTCGCCTCATCCTCGGTCAGCGCCGCCTGCCCCGCCACCCGTTTCCGTCGCGCGCCGATGAACACCGCGATCCCGCCGATCACCAGCACCACCGGCGCTGCGACCCACAGCAAGATCGTGTGCGGCGCCATCACCGGGTTCAGCAGCACATACTCGCCGTACCGCGCCACGAGATAAGCCCGCACCTGGTCGTCGGTATCCCCGGCGGTCAGCCGCTCGCGCACCAGCACGCGCAGGTCATGCGCGAGGTCCGCATCGGAATCATCGATCGACTGGTTCTGGCAGACGAGGCACCTCAGGCCCTCGGAGATCGTCCGGGCCCGCGCCTCGAGCACCGGGTCCGACAACAGCTCATCCGGCCGCACGGCCAGTGCCGGAACGCTCAGCAACGCCAGCATCACTAGCGCGAGGATCGCCCTCATTCGGCTGCCACCCGCTGCGCGGCGGGTTTTGGTGCGCCGATGCGCAGCCGGCGATAGCTCAGCGACAAGAAGCCGGCGCCGGCCATCAAGAGGCACCCGAGCCAGATCAGCGTCACGTAGGGCTTGAACCACAGCCGCACCACCGACTTGCCGTCGGGCTGCGGCTCGCCCAGTTGCAGGTACAGCTGGCTGAAGCCATAGGTCTCGATGGCCGCCTCGGTGGTCGGCTGGCCGCTGGCATTGTAGACGCGCCGCTCGGCCAGCGCCTCGCGCACCCCGCCGCCCGGCGCCCGGATCGAAAAGCGCCCGGTATCGGAGACGTAGTTCGGCCCCTCAACGTGCTGCATGCCGTCGAACGTCACCTGGTGGTCGGAAATCACCACGCCCTGCCCCGGCACCACGGTGGTCACCAGCTCGGTGCCCCAGGCGCTCGCCGCGACGATGCCGATCACCGTGACGCCAATGCCGAAATGCGCGATCGCCGTCGACCACGCGGTGCGCGGCAGGCCGAACAGCCGCTTGAACGAGGTCAAGACGTCCGTGCGGAAGAACTTCGCCCGGTCGACCAGCTCGGCCAGTGCCCCGAACGCCACCCAGAATCCGAGCAGCAGCCCCAGCGGCGCCAGCGATACCTCGGCTCCACCAAGAGCAAAGCAGAGGATCGCCGCGAACAGCGCCAATCCGGCTGCTCCCGCCAGCCGCTGCGTCACCGCGATCAGGTCGCCGCGCTTCCACGCAAGGAACGGCCCGAACGGCAGGATGATCAGCAGCGGCGCCATGATCACCCCGAAGGTCAGGTTGAAGAACGGCGCGCCCACCGAAATGGTCTCGCCCGCCAGCGCATCGAGCAGCAACGGATAGAGCGTCCCCACCAGCACCGCCACGGTGGCCGAGGCGAGGAACAGGTTGTTGAGGATCAGCGCCCCCTCGCGGCTGATCGGCGCAAACAGCCCGCCATGCCGCAGCGTCGAAGCGCGGAAGGCGAAGAGCGAGAATGCCCCGCCGATAAACGCCGCGAGCAGCGCCAGGATCACCATGCCGCGCGTCGGATCGGAGGCGAAGGTGTGCACCGAGGTGAGAATGCCCGAGCGCACCATGAAGGTGCCGAGGAGACTCAGCGAAAAGGTGATGATGGCGAGAAAGATGGTCCAGATCTTCAGCGCGTTGCGCTTCTCCATCACCAGCGCCGAATGCAGCAGCGCGGTGCCGGCGAGCCACGGCATGAAGCTGGCGTTCTCCACCGGGTCCCAGAACCACCAGCCGCCCCAGCCGAGCTCGTAATAGGCCCAGTACGAGCCCATCGCGATCCCGAGCGTCAGGAAGCACCAGCTCACCAGCGTCCACGGCCGCACCCAGCGCGCCCATGCCGCATCGATCCGGCCCGAGATCAACGCCGCCATGGCGAAGCTGAAGCAGACCGAGAAGCCGACATAGCCCATGTAGAGCAGCGGCGGATGCACCGCGAGACCGATATCCTGCAGGATCGGGTTGAGATCCTGCCCCTCGAACGGCGCCGGCGAGAGCCTGAGGAACGGGTTCGAGGTGAACAGCGTGAACCCCGTGAACGCCGCCGCGATCAGGCTCTGCACCGCCAGCACCAGCGTCAGCAGATCCTTGGGCAGGTTGCGCCCAAAAGCCGCGACGGCAGCGCCCATGATCACGAGGATCAGCACCCACAGGATCATCGAGCCTTCGTGGTTTCCCCACACGGCGGTGATCTTGAAGATCAGCGGCTGCGCCGAATTGGCGTGCTCATAAGCGAGCTTCAGCGAGAAATCCGAGGTGACGAACGCCTGGACCAACGCCGCGAACGCCGCCGCAACCAGCAGGAACTGCAGGATCGCCCCCTGCTGCAGATACCCGGCCAGCGCCTCGCGCTTCCAGAACACCAGCCCGATGGTCGCCGAGATCGCCGAGATGGCGAAGGCGAGAACGAGGGCGAAATGGCCGAGTTCGATGCTCATCGAGCACCCCCGATAGGCGCTGGTGCGGTATCTTTCAGCCCCGATGCCAAAAACATCCTCACAGCGGAGCCCCCTCGCGCTGCCACTCGCCGCGCTTCTTCAACTCCTCGACCAGCTCCTTGGGCATGTAATTCTCGTCGTGCTTGGCCAGCACGTTGGTCGCGGCGAACGTCCCCTCGGACGTAACGCTGCCCTCGATCACCACGCCCTGCCCCTCGCGGAACAGGTCGGGCAGCAGCCCCACATAATGCGCCGGCATCTCGGTCTCACCGTCGGTCACCACGAAGTCCGACGTTTCGCCGGTCTTCTTCCAGGTGCCTTCCTTGACGAGTCCGCCCAAACGGATCGGCGTGCCGACGGCGATCGACCGTTCCTTCACTTCGCTCGGCGAATAGAAGAACACGATCTGGTCGCGCAGAGCCACGAAGATCAGCGTCGCCGCAACGACCAGAACGGCCCCGAGGCCGCCGATGATGGCGAGACGTTTCTGCTTGCGAGTCAATTGCTTGCTACCAATCCATTATCCGCTGCGAGAACATCGAGTTCCGCGCGAGCGCCCGCATCGGGATAGGCCTTGCGGGCCGCATCATAGGCCAGTTGTGCCGCCTCGGTCTGCCCCAGCACCAGCCGCGAGCGCACCAGGCGCGTCCATTCATCGATCGTGCCGCCGCTCTGCATCAGACGCTTCGACAACCCCTCGACCATGCCGGCGACGTCGGCATTGGCAGGCATGTCGCCGCCAAGCCCCGCCTCGGCCGCTGCCAGTCCGGCCTCGGCATTGGCGACCCAGCTTTCGCCACCGGTGCTCAGCTTCAGCAGCGCTTGCCACTGGGCCTTGGCGTTGGCGAAGTCGCCCGCGCGCGTCGCTTCGCTGGCGAGGTAGTAGCGCGAGCGCACGTGCTTCACGTCGCGGTTCGACGCGCTGCGGAACAACTCCAACGGCTCGCCGCTGGCGTCGCCGTCCTTGGCCATCATCAGCGCCTCGCCCAGGTCGGTCTCGCGATCCGCGGTCGGCCCATCGAGCTCGATCACCTTGCGCAGTGCCGCTGCCGCATCGGCAAAGCGCCCCAGTTGCATGTAGGCTGGCGCGATCACGCTCCAGCCCCGCAGATCGTCGGGCTTGGCCTTGAGTTGCGCCTCGATGCGAGCGATCGCGTCGTCGAGCGTCATCTCTGGAGGCGGCACGTCCTTGCGCTCGGTCAGCGGCTGTGCCGGCAGGTCCGGCCGGCCAAGCGCGCTATAGACGCCGAAGGCCAGCAATGCGGTCGCCACCGCTGCACCCGCCACGATGCCGCGCCGCGATCCGGTGTCGGTCAGAGGCTTGGTCGTCCCCTTCAGCCGCATCAGTTCACGCGCTAGTTCACCTTTCGCGGCCACGCCCTCAGCCGGCCCGAGCCGCCCGAGCGCCAGGTCCGACTCGATTTCCCTCAGCTGCAGCTTCAGGTGCGCGACCTCAGGGCTGTCTACAACAGCGGCAGTCGCGTTGACCCTCCGCCCGGCCCCCGCATAATAGAGGGCGGCGCAGGCTATGGCTGTGACCACAAAAGCGAGCGACCAAAATATCATGTGCAGGGCTCTGCCTCATGCGAAGGTGCGGAAACGCGCCCGATCTATAAAGGCATTCTGGCAATTTATGCATACGCACACATCGATGTGTGGGAGGCGCATTGCCGCAGCCCGAACAATGGTCCGCTAAACTCATGGCCGATGGCAGCTACGACTACCTGATCGTCGGCTCGACCCCACTTGCCGGGCTGCTCGCCGGCCTGCTCGCCATCGAGCACAAGCGCCGCGTCTGCCTCGTCGGCGAGCCGTTCTCGCCGTTCCGCCTGCAGCGCAGCATCGATATCTCCGTCGCGCCGGTCACCCGGCCGGAAACGCTGCTGCTGACCAAGCGCGTCGCTGCCGAAACCACCAGGCTGGTGAGCGGCTGGGGCAAGGGCCTGCTCGGCCGCGTCGATCCGCTGTTCGTCGCCGAAACCCCCTACGGCATCGCGGCGCTCGGCCATTTCCGCCATCTGGCCCTGGCGCTCGACTATGCGGTCGAGCCGGTCGCCGACCGCAGCATCTCCGAAGGCCTCATGCTGCGCGTCCGCGATGCGCAGATGCTTTGCCACGGCCGACTGGAGCCGGCCATCGAGGCCTGGCTCGCCGCGCATGAGGTGCGCCATCTCGATCGCGCCCAGACTGAGCTCACCATCCGCAAGGACGGTACCGCCCGCATCGTCCATGACGGCCGCAGCGTCGAGGCGGCACAGGTGATCCTCGCGGGCGACGACGCCGTGCTCGAGCACCTGCCCGAGGACGCACGCGATCGTAGCCTCGAGGCGATATCGGGGTCCGCGCACCTCCTCGAGACCGGCAAGCCCCTCCCCGCCCCTTACATCGCCTTCCTCGACCGTGGCGTCATCCTCGGGCAGGACGGCAAGGTCAGCGTCTCGGCGCTGGTCGCCGGCGATCCGGCGACGGCGCGCGCTCGACTCGGTAGCGCCGCGGCGAAGACCGGGCCACTGCGCCTTGCTGGCGAGACCATGGTCGGCAGCCTCCGCACCAGCGATGGCGCGCCGTTCGTCGGCCAGGCCCGCGGCCAGAAGACCACCGTCATAGCCGGTCTCGGCCCGACCGCGGCGTTCCTCGCCCCCGCGCTCGCCCGCCATATCGCCGACGTTTCGCCCGCCGACGAGGCGCAATGGTTCGCCGCCCGCGGCCCCACCCGCGGCAACCTCCGGCTGCAGGCCGCCGACTACCAGGCGGTGCCGGCGTGAGCGACACTCCCCACCGGCTCCGGGCCGACGCCCCGCACGGGCTTGGCGGCGCCGAGCTCGATCGCAAGACGCCGGTACAGTTCCGCCTCAACGGGCGAATGATCGACGGCTTCCTCGGCGACACCGTCCTCTCGGCGGCCCTTGCGACCGGCATCCAGATCGCCGGCCGCCACGGCGACGACGCGCTGGCGCTCGACGAGAGCTTTTCGCCGCTGGTCTCCTCGGGCAAGGGCGGCGCGCTGCCGATGGACCGCACCCCGGCGTTGCCCGGGCTCAACCTCGTGACCATCGGCCTCCGCCGCGATCCCATTGCCTCGGGCGGAATCCTCGGCGCCTTACGGAACAAGCTGGTCGGCCCCGCCCGCACCCTCAACCACCGCTTCGGCGATGGTGCGGTAGGCACCCCGCCCTGGCACAGCGCCCCCATCGACGAAACCATCGAGACCGATTTCGCCATTGTCGGCGGTGGCGTCGCGGGCCTCAGCGCTGCAGCCGCCGCCTCGGCCGCGGGCAAGCGCGCCGTGCTGATCGAGCGCACCCCCAGTCTTGGCGGCACCATCCGCTATTTCGGCGCCGTCGATGCCGAGGCCTCGCCGGATACCACGATCGAGCAGCTGGTCGCCGGCCTCGACGGTAAAGGCCAGGTCACCACCCTCACCCGCGCCGAAGCCTTCGCCATCACCGGCACCACGCTACGCGTCCACCAGGTGGTGGTCGAGGCCGACAAACCCGCCTCGCGGGTGATCGCCATCGTCGCCAGGCACATCATCCTTGCCACCGGCGCGACCGAGCGCCTGCCGCTGTTCCCGGGCAACCGCACACCCGGCATCGTCGGCGCGCTCACCGCCTTCCTCCGCGCCGAGCGCTTCGGCGTCTGGCCCGGCCGGCGGGCGCTATTCACCACCCCGCACAGCTTCGCCTACCGGCTCGCTTTGCACGCCGCCGATGCCGGGGTCGAGGTGCAGCGCATCGTCGACAGCCGCCTTTCCCCCACCTCGCGCTTCGTCGATTTCGCCAAAGCCACCGGCATCACCCTCGCCTCGGCGCTGGCGCCCAGCCACGCCGAGCCGCTCGAGCGCAACAAGCCGGGCCTGCGGGTCGGCTTCGCCGTCGCCATCGACGAGATCCGCCAGGATTCGACCGCCATCGAGACCGACCAGTTGATCGCAGCCGGCGCCTGGCAGCCCGAGATCCTGCTCTGGCTGCGCGCCGGCGGGAGCGCCGCGTGGGACGCCGCCAATGGCTGGCTCGCCCCGCGCGGCACCCTGCCAGCGATGGCGCTCGCCGGGGCAGCCGCCGGGCTCCACACCACCGCCGCAGCCCTCAGCAGCGGCAAGGCAGCGGTGCTGGGCTTTCTCGGCAAGACCGCCCCACCGGTGGTCGACACGGTCATCGAGGAAGCGTTCGAGACCCCTAACGCGCGGACGCCCGTCTCGCCATTCCGCGACGCGGCCCGCGGCGCCACCTATCTCGATCGCGGCCCCTCGCTGATCACCCGCCGTGCCGCCGCGGCCAGCAAGCACGGCGTCTCGGGCCTCGCCACCCGCGCCGTACAACTCGGGCTCGGCGACATCGCCGCCGCCGTCGACATCGGCGCCATGGCGCCGCGCGATGCCGGCTCAGTGGCTGCCGAGCGCTGCGCCCTGTCGGGCGAAGTCACCGACACCGGCTGGCGCGTTCCCGTCACGCCGGCGCCGGAGGAGGAGGTCCCCACGCCGCCCGGCTATCTCACCGGCCGGTTCGGCGACAAACCGCAGATCTGGCTGCTCACCGCCGCCGATGCCCGCTCGTTCGAGCCCGGCTGCCTGATCTTCGAAAACTCCGAAACCAGCGACCCCCTCAAAGCCATCGGCGTCACCTACGCCCCCCACCGCCCCGGCGCCAACGGCGGCATTGCGATCATGGGGAAGGTGCCCGAGGCGGCTGAGCTCTACGTGCGAGATGCGGGGACTGCGGTGGCCTCAAGGCTGGTCGAGCGACTGAAGCTCAGAAACGAGCGCTGATCCCTCAGTGGTCGCCTTCTCCCACAAGAGGAGAATGCGATCACCGATGGCCTAGATCTTACCCCGCCCGCTTCTCCGCGCTCTCGCGCGCCCGGCGCAGCACATCCGCATATTCCGGGTTGAACCGCAGCTCGGCCATCTTGATCGCCGCATCGAGCCGCGCGCCGGTGACCCGGTCGCCGGGGTTCTGGCGGAAGATCTCGAGGTTGCGCTGCACGTGCACTTCCAGCGCCTGGCCCACCTGGGTCCAGGTCTGGTCGAACATGGCGTTGAGCGCCAGCGAATCGCGGCAATCGCGGACCGTCGCCAGCACGTAGCAGCCGTTGAGCGCGGCCAGCACCTGGTCGCTGTCGAGCCGGTCGGTCCCCTGGTGCCGGCGAAGCGCCAGGTTCACGTCCGGCGCCACGTCGCGAAGCTTGGGCTCCACCAGCTCCGACACGGTCTTGGTCAGCGCGGCCACCGCCGTCGACCAGCGCGTCAGCCGTCCGAGCTCGACATAGCCGGTCACTGCCCGCATCAGCCGGTGGAAGCGGTCGATTGCGCGGCAGGTCAGGTCGATGTCGGCGAAGGCGCCATATTGATGCAAGGCCGGGATCTGTGCCTGCGCCTGCGACAGCATGGCGTCGATCAGCGGCCCAAATCCGGCGCGCGCCACGGCGTTCTCGGTGGCCGAGCCTGCCAGCCGGATCGCCGCCGCCATCAGCCGGCCGGGATTGCCCACCTGCCCCATCGCCGCCTGGAACAGCAGCGCCGAGACGGCATGGTCGTTGAGCGGCATGGATTGCAGGGCCATGCCCAGCGCCGTCTCGTCGGTCATCGAGTTGGCGGCGCGGCCAAAAGCCTGCGCCTTGTCGAGCAGGCTCCGGCACTTGAGCGCATTGAGGACCATCGGCAGCCGTGCATAGGCCTCGTCGCTGCCGAACTGGATCTGCATCCGCCGCACCGATTCCTGCGTCGCTGCCGTCGCCGCAAAAGCGGTACGGGCGCGCTGCAGCAGCTCGGGCATCAGCAGCTCGAGGGCGGCGCGGGCGGCGGGGTCGCTGTCGGAGGCGTTGGCGTCGATCAGGTCCGGCGCCACGTCGCGCACCAGCCAGGTCCATGCCGCCTGGGCATGCGCCTCGGCGATGCCGCCGTCGAAATCGAAGCCGGCCGGATCAGGCACCAGCACCGCATCGATCAACCCAAGGAACGGCCGGCCGACGTGCCGGGACCGGCGCGACGTCGCGGTTTCAGAGGGCTGGGAACGAACGGAAGTGTCAGGCATGCAAACCGGTGGGCGTCATGGGTCCAAGGGTAGTCCCCGAACCTAGCGCTCGCCGGTAAACAAATGACTATGCAGGCCGTTTCTGGCCGATCACTTCGCTGCCGGCCGGCAATCAGCCGGCCACACTACAGGCGGTTAGCCGGCGACACTCCACGTGCCGTCGATCTCGCGGCAGGCGGTGCCCTTGCGGGCGACGGCGGTGCCACCGATGGTCACGGTGTGGGTGAAATCGCGGCAGTTGATGTTGTTGACGGTGACATAGGGGCCAACCGTCACGTTGCCGGAGGTGCCCTTGTCGCCGGTCCAGGCGCGCGGCGCGCCGGGGCGACCGAAGGTCAGCGCATTGAACTGTGCGCTCGCCGCCTCGGACTTGTCCTTGGCGCTGAGCTTGCCGATGATCGAGGCATCGAGGAACGCCGTCACGTCGTTCATGGTGGTGCCAGCGGTCTGGATGGCGCCGGCCGCCGGGAGCGAAGCGGGGGTAATCGTCGGCTGCGTCGCCAGCGCCGAATTCGGAGCCGGCAGCGTCGGGCCGAGGGCCATGTCGGAGGAGCCCGTGGTGCCGCAACCGGCGAGCAAGAGCATAACGAGGACTGGAAGGGCGCGGGCGATCAGCTGCATGTGGGTCTCTAGGGGTGGCCGGGCCCTTATTCCTTGCGTATTGAGGCGAAAGTGCGGAAACCCGCCACCTTTGCGGCCGGGAGCCGCAATTCTGCCAGGAGCCCCCCCAGCACTGAGCGCTTCAATTGCAGGGAGCCGCCGTAGACGTCAACCAGTTCCTTGACGATATCCAGCCCCAGGCCCGAGCCGGGGGTCTTCTCGTCCAGCCTGACACCGCGGCGCAACACCTTGGTCGCCTCCTCCTCGGTCAGCCCGGGCCCGTCGTCGTCGATCTTGATCAGGAGGTTTGCCGTGCCGCTGCCACGCTCCGCCACCACTGTGACGCCGATCGATGACTTCGCCCATTTGCAGGCATTGTCGAGCAGGTTCCCCGCCATCTCCTCGAGGTCGCCCTCGTCGCCGCGGAACCAGGGCAGCGATGCGTCGGGCCGCACCATGGCGATGGTCACCTGCGGGTTGAGCTTCTGCATCACCCGGGTCAACCGCAGCATCACATGGGTAGCGTCCGCTTTCTTACCCACCACGGTCGAGCGCGCCGCCAGCCGGGCGCGGTCGAGATAGGTGGTCACCAGCTGGCTCATCTTTTCGGTCTCGGTCGCGACGACCTTCGCAAGCCCGTTCTTCTTGTCGGCCCCCGCCTCGTTGCGCAGCACAGCGATCGGCGTCTTCAGCCCATGCGCCAGGTTGCCCACCTGGTTGCGCGCCCGCTCGACAATCTGCTCGTTGGAGCGCAGCAGCTCGTTGATCTCCTCCGACAGTGGCGCGAGCTCTGCAGGATAGGCGCCGGTGAGCGATGCCGCATCGCCCTCGCGCACCCGCTCCACCTCGCGCCGCAACCGGCCAATCGGCCGCAATGCCAGCCGTGCGACGATGGTCGACATCACCGCCAGCATGATCGCCACCGCGCCGAGCACGATCAGCGTCTGGCCGCGGAACTCGTCGACCAGCGACAGGATTTCGTCGAGCGAGCCCGTCACCATGATGTGCAGCGGCAGGCCGTTCACCGTCACGGCACGCTCGATCACCCGGATCTTGATGTTGAACGGGTCGGTGAGCACCGCCGACTTGGTGTTCGTCTCGTCGAATTCGCCGGGCAGCGGGCCCAGCACCATGCCGACATAGGAATTGGAGAAGTTGAGCAGCTCGCCCTTGTCGTCGCGGATCGCCCAGTACCAGCCCGAGCCGGTGCGATCGAAGCGCGGGTCGGCCACCTTGATGGCCTCCGATTTCGGCGTGTCGGAGAGAAGGCTCAGGTCGGTGAGCGTCTCGATGTGGAATTCCAGCGTCTCGACGAGGCTGTTGTCCAGCGCCCGCGAGTAAAGCTCGGTGAGCAGAAACGCCGTCGCCACCAGCGCTACGATCAGCCACCCCGCCGACAGCAGGAACAGCGACGCCGCGATCGAGCCCTTCCGCTGCGACGCGGGTTGCACCGGCGGTGCGTCAGTCACGGCCTGCCCCTGCTCTATCAGTCGGGATGCCTTCTCCCCTTGAGGGAGAAGGTGGCCGAAGGCCGGATGAGGGGTTCCGCAACCAAGGGTTGCGCGATCGGAGCAAAGCGACGAGCGACCAAGCGCGCGGAGAGATACCCCTCATCCGCCCTTCGGGCACCTTCTCCCACAAGGGGAGAAGCCCGCTCGCCGATAGTGTCCCGGTACGAATGACAGCCTCAGTCCTCAGCGATCTGGTAGCCCAGCCCGCGCACCGTCTGGATGCAATCCTCCGGCAATTTCTTCCGCAGCCGCCCGACGAACACTTCGATCGTATTCGAATCCCGGTCGAAGTCCTGGTCATAGAGATGCTCGGTCAGCTCGGTGCGCGAGATCACCTTGCCCTTGTGGTGCATCAGGTAGCTCAACAGCCGCAGCTCATGGCTGGTCAGCTTCACCGAGTGCCCGTCCACCGTGACCTTGCCGGCCTTCACGTCGAGCCGCACCGAGCCGGCGCTGATCTCGTTCGACGCCTGCCCCGCCGCCCTGCGCACCAGCGCGCGGACGCGGGCCAGCACTTCTTCCATATGAAAGGGCTTGGCCACATAATCGTCGGCGCCGGCATCGATGCCCTGCACCTTGTCGCTCCAGCGATCGCGGGCGGTCAGCAGCAGTACCGGCATCTTCTTGCCGGCGCGGCGCCATTCCTCAAGCACCGAGAGGCCGTCCATCTGCGGCAGGCCGATATCGAGCACCACGGCGTCGTACGGCTCCGTATCGCCGAGGAAGTGCCCCTCCTCGCCGTCGAACGCCACGTCGACGACGTAGCCCCCCTCGGTCAGCGCGTCCTTCAGCTGCCGGTTGAGATTGGTGTCGTCTTCCACGACGAGAATGCGCATCGATACGTCCCCTTTGCCGCCACGACAGCTCCCGCGCCCGGCGACAGCCGGCCCTACGCGCGAAGAACGTCCGACTTTGATTTTACGTGAGGCTTCACTGAGCCGGCAAGCTCACAGGTTTGCTTTCGCCATATTCGTCCATGACGTTGACCTGCCACTCCCACTGGCCGTCCACCATGCAGACCTTGGCCTGCGAACTGATGATCTTGCCATCGACCCCCGACGACGCCATCGCCTCGGACAGCTGGATCAGTTCACCGGTATCGATCTTTTCCTGAATCTCGCGCCGGCTCAGGCACTCCTGCGCCACCGCCGGCGCAGCAATACCAAGAGCCAGCCCCAACGCCAACGCGCCGGCCGCCACCAATGTCACTATGTGTTTCATGGGAGGGTTATGGGGGAGGATGGCTGAATGTGGGATGAACGGGGCTAGGTACCCGGCCGGAAGATGGGCCAAGACAATATCTTGCCAGTTGCCGCTACCGCCTCCCTCACCTCCGGGCGGTTCCTTACCTCATCGTAAAGTGCATCCATCTGCCGACCCATCTCGGTGTTTGTCGGTAGAGGTGAGTAGATCTGCAAGTCCCGCAGCATGTCACGCCGTGTCGCTGGATCCTGGAGCCGGGCAACAATGAGTCGGGCCAGGCGATCGCTGTCTCCTATGCACAGTAATCCCAACTTCGCGGAGAGAAAATTGTCGGCAACGTGCTCCACCAAGAGGTTAAGGGCTTCGGCCGCCTTGGCCGTCTCGCCCTGCTGGTGAAAGGCGCATGCCTCGACCTCCTTTGCCGCCGAAACACCGAACTCATTGGCCTTTTCAAGGTCCATGTCGCCGACGGCCTCCAGCGCCTTGGCCGGTTCGCCAAGGAGGTAGTAGAGGTCGCCAAGGTTGATGCTCTGACTCACTGCACCCGGATCATATGAATGTGAAATGTCGCGGGAGCGAATTTGCGACTCTATGGCCTCATCCCAACGACCCAACCGCATCAGAATACGCGTGCGCGCGTTGTGTATCCATTCCAGATACTTTTCTTCGTCGTCAAAAGCGGGCCGACCAATGGCCGCGTCCACCCGGGCAATTGCCTCGTCCAGAAGAGCTAGAGCCTCCGGCAAGCTGTCGACGTCCGCCAACGTATTAGCCAGCAATGCAACAGCGCGAGCATCGCGCGGGTAAGTGGCCAGCAACGCCCGCCCATCTTCGACTCGCTTGTCCACCGCCTCGCGGAACGCCGCTTCGAGATCGGAAGGCGCAAACACGGCAAGTCGACCGTCGAAACCGAGGGCCGCAATGCTCGTCGGTTGTGTAAGCGTCGCGGCAACGGCAGCGGCCTCGCTGTCTTCGCCATCTTCGAGATGTATGTCGACTAGATCCAGCCAATAATTCTCGAGCGACAGGTAACCGGATTTCGGCCGATATCCGCTGTTCAACAGCGCCTGGAGAACATGCTTTTTAACCGAGCGATCGGCAGATTTCCCGGCTTCACGCAATATTCGCGTAATAAAGCGCTCGTTCCAAGTGTCGAGCAGATCCGGGTACTCTACAGCGATCTCGGCCATCGCATTCGCGGCGCCTGTATAGTCCTCCACATCCGCGGATACTTGGGTATAGGCCTGCCAGTAGGTTCCATCGCGGAACTGCGGCTCCGCCTCGCCGGCGGTGGTGAGATGCTGCATCGCGACTTCAGGCGATCCCAACTCCCGTTCCAGTATCCCAGCCATCAAATAGCACCGGAATTGGAGAGCGGCGTCCATCGTCGCAAAATCCGGCCGTGCCAGGATACTCCTTGCCTCCGCAAGTGCTCCGTTTCCATCGCCGGCATACAGCTTCGACGTCAGTGCGTCGAACTGGGTAAGGATATCGATCTGCGTCTTTTGGTTCGGAGATTTGTCTGTTCGGGCGGTCGGTAGCTGGGGCGACGCCTGGGCAATTACCTCCGTTGTTCCGAAAACCAGCGCAAGCAGCAACGTCATGAGTATTCGCAAGTGCATTCTGACCAACACCCCAGCCGATTAGATTGGAATGCTTATCAGCTCAAACTGAGTTGTCCAGTTGGCCAACACCCGAGGGCGCGCTCACATTGTGTCCGCTACCCCTTAATCCCCTTCCGCAAAAACAAGATCGCCAGCCCCTCCATCAGCAACTGTCCCGCCGAGTGCCCGTCGAAGCTGGGCAAGTCCACGCCGACCAGTTGGCTGATTGCAGCCAGCACCATGGCGGTGGCGACGAGGTAGGTTTTGAAGCCGTCGAGAAAACCGAGGTTCATCAATAGTCTCCTGAGGTTGTGAGAAACGAGGCTGGCCAGCAGCCTGAGCCGCTGGCGGGCCAGGGCGTCGCCGAGGCCGTCGAAAATCGTCTTACGCATCGAAGCTCCCCGCCGCGGCGTGCCCGGTCCCGAACACCGGGCTCAGCTGCGCCACGGTGAAATCGAACGCCGCCGGCGGGGCGCCGAAATCAGCGGCCTGCATCGCGGCGGTGTAGAGCGCCGCGGGCGCCGCGACATCGAGGCTCCGCACCGGCGTCGCGCCATCGAGGATGGTCACCCGATAGGCCTCGGGCAGGTGCTCGAGCGGCACTTCCATCGCCGCCCAGGCGCCGGCATCGAACCGGCTCCGCCGCACCCAGCCCAGCGCCACGTCGCCCCCTGCCCCGCGCACCGCGCGCAGATGCACCGGCGGCAGCGGCAGCACCGGGCCCAACCCCAGCGTAGCTGTGAACGCCGTCCCGGTCGCATCGTGCCGCCCGGCAAAGGCCCGCAGCGCCA
Organism: Devosia sp. P1_H9; assembly: GCF_056405135.1. NCBI lineage: Bacteria > Pseudomonadati > Pseudomonadota > Alphaproteobacteria > Hyphomicrobiales > Devosiaceae > Devosia > Devosia sp. P1_H9. The sequence continues at coordinate 119,755 of NZ_JBFUCQ010000006.1, read as the reverse complement.
GCTCACCGCCGAGCCAATCCGGCTCCACCGGCAGCACCGCGACAGTTGTGTCGAGCACCACCAGCCGGTTGCCCACCGCGGCTGGGCCCATCGCCACATCGCTGCCCCCGAGCCCGCGCAGCAAATCCGTCAGCCGATAGCGCCCCGGCGCGATCAGTTCGGCGCCGGCAAAGCCCAGCACCTCCCATTCGCCCGCGTCGGTCTCCACCGCGATGCGGTTGCCACCCGCCAGCGCCACCTCGAAATCCGAGGGCGACAGATGTCCGCCGACCAGCGAAATCTCGACGCTCCGCCGATCCCGTAAATGCAGCGGCCCGGGAGTAAGCGGGGTCGTCAATTCACCCATCGCCGCCGGCCGAGCCAATCGCGCCAACCGCGCACCCGTCGCCGAAAGCTGGATGTCCACCTGCCCCGGCCACGGGCTGGCATAAGCCGCCAGCAGCAGCCGCGATTGCGATGGCGTCGCCGGGTCCGGCGGCAGGTGCGCCGCCAGCAGCGCCGGCACCGCCCCCGGCGCCGGTCCCGCCGCCGCCCTTGCCGGCCGGTCGCTCAGCACCGCGGCCCGCAACGCCGGCGGCACCGCCCGCGCCGAGATCTTCCGCGCCATCCCATCGCGGATCTCCGCAATCTCGAACGGCCCCTCGCCCGCCCCCGCCAACGCCACCACGTCGCCCACCTCGAGCCCGGCCGCCGATGGCGGCAGCGCAAATTCCAGCGTGTCCCGCCGCGCGCTCGCCGCCAGCAGCAGGTGCTCCGCTGCCGCCCGCGCCGACGCCGCATCGAGCACCAACGCCGAGTTCTCCGCCGCCACCGCCGCCCCCTCGGGCCGCATCGCCGTCACTGTGCCGGCCAGGTAATCCCGCTCGCGATCGACAAACCCCAGCGCCAGCCGCGCCACCTCCTCGGACGGATCCGGCTGCCGCCGCGCGGTCAGCGGTCCGTCCTCCTTCACCAGCGCATCGGCAGCCAGTGTCGCCGCCACCGCCCCCGGCCGCACCAGTTCCAGTCCATTCGCCCCGTCGCGGACGCTCAACCCGGCCGCCGCCAGCGCCGAGCCGGTCGCATCGCGCCACGACACCACGCCCTCGATCGTCACCCCGTGCACCAGCGGCGGCGCCACGTCGGCCGCCCCCAGCGTCACGCCGTAATCTGCCGCCACCGCCCGGGCCAGTTCATCCGCCGCCAGCGCCCCGAGCCGCCCGGTCAGCCAATGCCCCGCCGCATGGTTTTCGGCATCGGCCCACGTGCCCGCGTCCGACGGAAACGCCGGATAAGGCCGCGCGTCCCAGGTCCACAGCGACACCCGCTCGACCATCGGATCGCCCTCCCAATGGCTCAGGTGCGCCCGCAAGAACTGCCGCTGCATCAGCGCATCCGGCGCACCCGACGAGAAATACGGCCGCCCGCCCTCGGCGCTCTTCGCATCCGGGAACACGTTCGGCTGGTTCGCCCCCTTGTCGCCCGCCCCGCAACCAAGCTCGGTCAGCCACACGGGCTTCGATCCCGGCACCCACCCCGTCGGCGTCGCCGAACGCACCCCGCCCACCCGGTCGTGATGCGCATTGCCCCACCAGCCGGCGATATCCTTGAACCGCCAGACCCAAGGCTCGCCATGCGCCCCGTCACTGATCGGTGTCCGCGCCCCGGCCAGCCTGTCGGCCTCCGACGCGTAGTACCAGTCGAACCCCTCGCCCCCGTCGATCCCCGCCTCGATGTAGCCGAGCCCATACGGCCCGCCGGCCCCCGCATCCGGCCCGTCCTCGCCGTCGCGCCAGTCGGTGGTCGGCATATAGCTGTCGATCCCCACCGCATCGATGTTCGGGCTCGCCCACAGCGGATCGAGGTGAAACAGCTTGTCCCCCGGCGCCTCCGGCGGCTGGAACCCATGATACTCGGTCCAGTCCGCCGCATAGGTCAGCGTCACCTCCGGCGCGAGCGCCCGCGCCTCCGCCGCCAGCGTCACCAGCGCCGTGACGAACGGAAACCCGCTCGTCCCCCGCAAGGTCGTCATCCCGACCATCTCGGAGCCGATCACCAGCGCCTCGGCCCCCGCCTCTTCGGCCAGATCAGCGTAGTGCCGCACCATCCGCCGGGAACCCCAGCCGCTGGACGAACCGACAAACGCCGCCACCTGCGCATCGAGCGCCCCTGTCCCCTCGGGCGAGCCCACCGTCCCCGGCGCCGGGTCACAGCTGATCCGCCCGCGCCACGGATAAGCCGGCTGCCCCATTGGGTTGCCGGCGGGAATGTCCATCAGCACCATCGGATAGAGCGTCACCGCCAGCCCGCGCGCCCGAAGGTCAGCAATCGCCGCCAACACGCTCGCATCCGAAGGCGTCCCGCCATAAGCCGGCCCGCCATCGTACTGGCTCACCACCTCCGCCGTCGCCCGCGTCAGCCCGGCGACGCTCCAGCTCGCGCCCTGAACAGCACGGTTCGCAGCCTCAACCTTCGGCCGGATCGAACACTCCCCGCACCGCAGATCGTCGCCGAACCAGCTCACCACCAGCGACACGTGCTCGAGGTTGGGACAGAGCGCCGTCAGCTCGTCGATCGACAGCGTCCAGTCGCTCACCAGCGCCGAGGCGTGCGCATTCTCATGCGCCGTCGCCCCGCGCCCCAGCACCCGCACCCGCGCCACCGGGTCGTAGCCGAACTCGGTCGCCCCGGGGATCACCGTCACCGAGCGGATCAGCGGCTCCAGTTCCCCCACCACCCGGCACAGCTCCACCGCGATGTTGGGGATGCGGTTGCCAAACTCCGTGAGCGGCAGCCGCTCGAACACCAGGTAGCAGAGCCCCCGATAAGCCGGCGCCACCCCCTGCTTCGCCTCGATCAGGCTGTCGACGTCCTGCGTCTCGGTCCCGCGATAGAACCTCACGCTCAGCCCCTCGGTCTCGAGCAGTTGCCCATCGGCCCAGATCCGCCCCAGCCGGTGCACCTCGCCCTCGCACAGCCCCACCGCAAAGCTCGCGACGATCTCGCGCTCCTCCGGCTGCGCCGTGCCCTTGGCGCCAGAGTCCTCGGCTGCCAGCTCCTCGAGCTCGGTCGCCCAGATGATGTTCCCCGCCAGCCGCCCCCAGCCATAAAGCCGCGGCACCGCTCCACCTTCGGCCGACCCGGACAGTCGAATATCCGCCCCCGGCACCTGCTGCGGCTTCTCGCCGAACAGCGCCTGGTCCACCACGCTCCCCGCCAGCGCCCCCAGCGCCCGCCCAATGGTCGCTCCGACAGGCCCGCCAATCGCCCCGCCAACGAACTGCCCGGCAACGGACAGCGCCAGAGTTGCCATTCACTCCACCTCCGGAAACGCGAACACCCCAGCCACTCGCCGCATCCACCCGTCGGTGAGGTTCGCTTCCACCACGCCCAGCCGCTCCTGCGCGTGGACGAACCGCCCCTCGCCCACGAGGATCCCGCAATGCCGCGGCAGCACCGCCGCCCCAATGCGGAACAGCACCACCGCGCCGGGCCCGATCACCCCCGGCCGCAGCCAGGTCTCTGCCAAGGCCTGCAGCTCCCCCGCATGCGACGCATCCCGCCAATCCGCCCGATAGTTCGGCAGCTCCGGCGGCTCAGTCCCATAAACCGTGCGCCACACCCCGACGAGCAACCCGAGGCAATCGCACCCGGCCCCCAGCGTCGCCGCCCGGTGCCGATAGGGCGTGCCGACCCACTCGCGGGCCGCCGCCACGATGTCTGCCCTCATCCGACCAGCTTCCGCCCGTCCAGTTGCCCACCCGCCCGCGGATAGCGCAGCACGAAGTCGTTGCCCGGAATGTGCGGAAAGCCGCGGAACCGCCCGGCATTGCCGAACTTCGCCCGGCACGTCGCAAACCGCCGGTCGCACCCCGCCGTCAACACCAGCGCATCGCCTTCGACCACCCAATCCCCCACCGGCGCCGCGAACCCCAGCACATCCACCCCGCCCAGCCGCTCCGCCGTCACCACGCGATCGCGCAATCCCTCGCGCTTCCCCGATCCCCACACGGCAACCCCGAACGCGAACCAGCCCTCGGCAAACCCATCGATCCCCTCGAGCACCAGCCGGAACCGGTCCCGCACCCCGAGCACCGTCGCCTCAGCCCGAAACGCCGGATCCAAGAGGTCCACCCCGCACCGCACATCGCCCAGCTCGGCGTCGCACAGCGCCTGATAGATCCGCCCGCGCTTCTGGTTGATGGCGTGCTGCCCCGAGCGCAGCTCGGCCCGGAACACTCCGTCCTCGCGCACGATCTCGCCGATCGTCGTCCGGCTCGCCAGCATCCGTTCGGCCGGCGCGCGCCAGTTCACCCGCCAGGTCTCGACCTCGGCCCCATCGAACCGCCCGAGCAGGATATCGTCTTCGTCGATCGCGTCCGAATGCAGCACGCCCACCACCTCGGCGGTGTCCACGCTTGCCCCGAGCTTGGCCGTCCCCGTCCCGCCATCCAGCCCATGCGCCGGCAGGTAATCGGTGTCGCCAAGGCTCAGCGCCGCGTCATGGTCGGTGAACCCCAACACCAGCCCGTCGCTCCGCGCGATCCGCCAGCACGTCGCCAGCGTCGTCGCGCCGCTCGCGATATGCGCGGCGAACCCCGCCTCCAGCACCCTCATTCGCGCACCTCGATCAGGGGGATAGCCGGCACCTCGGCGGCGCCGAAGCTGGTCAGCTCGACATCCAGCCGGTCGATATCGAACCGCACCGGCACATCGAACAGGAACCCCGCCGTCACCGCCGCGCCCATCGCCGGCGCTGCGTCCAGCGTCACCAGCCCGGTCAGCGCATCCAGAGAAAAGTCGGCGGCAGCGAGGGAGGCGCCCGCCACCGCCACCATCACCGTCCCTGCAACGGGCTTGGTGATGGGTCTCAGATACGGGTCGAAGTTCGCCCCGTATCGCTTTGTCAGCGCAAACGAAACCCGCACCCCGTCGCCGGTCCCGATCACTTGGTCCAGCGCCGTTGGCTCCTCGGTTCCATCAGACGAATAGTCGAGCCCATCGCGCCACAGGAACGCATGAAACCGCCCCCGGCGCTCCTCGAAGAACGCCAGCACCGCCTGCATATCGGCCCGCGATTTCACCCCGTACCCGGCATTGTACCGCCGCCGCGAATGCACCCACCGGCTGTTCCGCTCCTCGCGGCCGGAGGCGAGCGTCACGACATCGGTGGCGCGCTCGGGGCCGCCGCGTGCGCCGAGCGAGATATCGAGTGGGAAGCGAACTGCATGGAAGGCCATCCAAGGCTCCGTAGTGGGATTGTCGTGCCGTCGGCGTTCGTGTCTGCTGCGACAACTGCCGGAGGGGGGCGTGGGCGTGGATCAGGGTTTCGACAATTATCTGCCGCCGATGGTCGAGCCCGGCTGCGGCGGTTACCTTGAGTTCAAGCCCTGTGCTTCAGACGGGGCCATCGACATCAGCACGCTGTTCGACATCATCCAGACCCCGCTGATGGGGGTGGTTGTTGGCTCGGTTCTCTATTTCCAGATCAAGAACCAGCAGGGCCTGAAGCGCCCGGCTATCTGGGCTGTTGCGTCGGGCATAGCCGCCTCGGCTGTTTATGGTGCTTACAAGTTCCTGCTCTAGGAACTAACTCCCCCGCGTCCCCCGCCGCACGGCCCGCAGCAGCATCGCCGACACCTCCGCCTCGCTCGCCGCAAAGCTCCGCGCATCGCTCGCCGTCACGTTGAACGTCACGTTCACCGCCCCGCCGCCGCCACTCGCCACGCCCAGCCGCCCATCGCTCCCCCGCGCCAGCGGCAGGATCGCCTCGGCCCCGGCCTCGCCCGCCAGCCCCAGCCCGCGCCCGAGCGGAAAATACGCCGGGCTCGCCAGCACGCCGCCCTTGGCGAAGGGCGTCACCGCCGGGTTGGTGGCCTGGAACAGGCTCTCGATCGCCCCGCTGACGAGGTTGCCGATCGGCTGAAACGCCGCCTTCAGCGCGATCTCAGCAAAGCTCCGCGCCACCTCGCCCAGCACCGATTTCAGCGATTTGCCATCGAGCACCGCGCCGCGAAACGCCCGGCTCAGCGACCGCCCGACCCCATCGGCCAGGTCGCCGATCCGCTCCAGCTCCAGCGACACATCGCCAAGCGCCTCGACGCTCTCGCCGAACGGGTCCGCCATCACCTCACCTCATCGGGAAACGCCGACATCAGCCGGCCCAACACCTCGCGCCCGGGTGCCTCGCCCCGCGCCCGCCCGCTGGTCGCCTCGAACGCCGCCGCCAGCTCCCGCGGCGTCAGCCCCCAGAACTCCTTCGAGCTCAGCTTCAGCACGCCAAAGCCCAACTGCATCGCCTCCGTCCACGGAAACGCCCTCATGCCGCCTCCCCGAACGTCGCGCGCAGCAGCCGCGCCGCGATCTCCGCCGCGCCCTTCAGGCCGCCCTCGATCGCCATCCGCGCCAGGTCATCGTCGGTCACCGCATTGCCGCCACCCCGCAGCCCCGCCCCGATGATCGCCGTCAAATCCAGCGCCGAAACGCGCCCCGAGCTGAACCGCTCGCTCAACCCGACCAGATCCCCCGCCTGCAGCCGCGCCTCGAGCTCCGCCAGCGCCCCCAGCGTCAGGCAAAGCACCCGCTCCTCGCCCTCGAACACGGCCGAGATTTCGCCCCTCTGTGCGTTCGCCATCAGGACACCGTGAACCCGAGCTGCCCGGCGCTCTCCAGCGCCAGCTCGAACGTCACTTCGCCGGCGTGGTCGGCTGAGAACTCCAGCGCGACGATCTGGAATGGTCCCTCGACCGTGCCGAAGTCGGGCAGGATCAGCTGCCAGTTGCGGATCGTCCCGGCAAAGAACAGCGAGCGGATCGTCGCGTCCGACGCCTGGTCCTTGAAGATCCCCGAGCCCGCCACCGCCGCCCGTTTGATGCCGCCCCCAGCCAGCAGCTCCCGCCACCGTCCGGCGCTCTCGGCATCGGTCACATCGATCGCCGCCGCGTTGAAGGCGAGGCTGCGCGAGCGCAGCCCCGCCACCGTCGCAAAGCTCCCCGACCCGGTCTGGTCGAGCTTCAAAAGCATGTCCTTGCCGCTCTGGGCCGCCATGTCAGGTCCTCATCAAATGGGTTCGGAGAAAAAGCGAAACGCCACCGCCGCCCGGGCCTGCCCGGTGTCGGTATCAACAGCCGTATCGGTCCGCTCATGCTGGCGATGCGTCACCCGGATCGCCGCCGGCGAGAGTGCGTCCGCCACCGCCACCACCCGCTCGGCAATGGCCAACGCCGCCCGCCGGCTCGGCTGCCCCGCCCACACATGCAACGTCACCCGATGCTCATGCCCGGGGGCGACATCACCATCACGCGGCAGCAGGTCGTGCCGGGCGATCGCGACATAGGGCGGCGTCGCTCCCTGCGGCGGCGCATCGAAGATGCCGACGCCGGCAAGGTCCGGGTCTGCCTTCAGCGCAGCAACCAGCGTGGATTGCAGTTCGATGATCGGATGCGTCACCCCACCACCCCCGTCTCCACGCAAGCGCAGCTCAGCCAGGCCCGCCGCCCGTTCAAGTCCGCCGCCGACACCACGCTCAGCCACCGCCCGCGATAGCCGAACCGGTCGCCCGCCTTCACGTCGCTGCGAAACCGCACCACCACCGAATGGCTCACCGCCACCCCGCGCGCATCGGCCTCGGTCACCTGCCGCCCGCTCAACGCCCGCACGCGCGCCCACAGCGCCGCCACCGGCACGAACAGCACCGCGTGGCCGCCTTCGTCCTCGCCGGTGGTCTCGCGCCGCTGCAGCGCGACACGGTCAGTGAGACTCCCCACCGCCGGCGCTGTCTCGCTCACAGCCGCACCTGCCGATAACCGGCCACCAGCCGCTCGAACCCCGCCGGCATCACTGCGTCTGGCACCGCATCCCGGTGCTCGAACCAGTGCGCCACCAGCGCCAGCAGCGCCTGCTTCAAATCCCGCGGCACATCCGCCGCCTCGCCGAACCCGGCGACATAATCGATCTCGATCCCCAGCCGCTCGCGCAGCACCGGCATGCCGGCCACCGTCCCCGGCAGCAGCAGTCGCGCCGGCGCCACCCCGGTCTCGGCCTGGAACTGCCCGAGCCCGATCACGTGCTCGTCGTCCTGCTCGTCGAACACCCGGATCTCAGTCAGCTCGAGCAACGGCGCCACCGGCAGCCGCACCACGCGCTCGGCCGGCCACGCATCGAACACCGCCCGCCAGCTCTGGCGCACCAGCGCCCGCCCGGTCGTCCCCTCGACATGCAGCCGCGCCGCCGCAATCAGCGTCGTCACCAGCGCGTCCTCGGTGTCGGCATCGAGCCGCAGGAAAGCCTTCGCCTCGACAAGCGAAACCGGCTCCTCCGCGGGTCCCGCGAGAAGATAGGAAATCATCGGATGTCCTTGGAAATGAATCAAAAAAGGAGCGCCAGCGGCGCTCCTCGACGACCTTCGGCCGATCAGCTCACAGCAAATTTCAGCAGCTTGATCGCATCAAAATCCTGCACGCCACCGCCAACCCGCTTCGTCGTGTAGAACAGCACGTACGGCTTGGCCGAATACGGGTCGCGCAGCACGTTCACGCCCGTGCGATCCACCACCAGATACCCGCGCCGGAAGTCCCCAAACGCGATTGGCGTCGCCGCGGCCGCCACGTCCGGCATGTCCTCGGCCTCCACAAGGTCGAACCCCAGCAGCGTCGCCTTGGCGCCTGCCGAAGCCCCAGGCGACCACAGATAGTTGCCGTCGGCGTCCTTCAGCTTCCGCACCGCGGCCTGGGTCTTGCGGTTCATCACCCAGCTGGCGTTCTGCCGGTAGCCGGCCTTCAGCGCGTAGACCAGGTCGATCAGCACATCGCTGGCATCGCCCGACGGCCAGGCGCCCGACACGCCCGTCGCGATATAGCCCAGCTTGTCCCAGGCCCAGGCGCTCTCGGCCACTAGCGTTTCCGTCAAAAACCCCTTGGGCTTGTTGGTGCCGTTGCCGTTGACGAATGCCGCCGTCTCCTGCTCGGCGAAGGCGGCGTTCACCTCGTCGGCGATCCACTGGCCCACGTCGACCGCCGCATCATCGAGAAACGCCGAAGTCGCCGCCGGCATGGCGTAGAGTTCGGCCGTGGGGAAATCGATGAGATCAATGGTCTGCGAGTTGGTCTGCGGGCGGCTCGCCGCCTCCGCCACCCAGCCCACTGCCGGCCCGGTCAGCGTCACCGGCTTCTTGTACACCGTCGACGACACGTTCCGCACCGAAGCAATCGCCCGGATCGGCGACACCGCCGTCAGCCGCCGGGTGATCTCGCTCTCGGTCTCCGACGGCACCAGGTAGCCACCATCCGGGTTCGAGCCGATCGACAGCGCCTTCTCCTCGCCGCGCTTCACATAGGCCGAGAACGCGTCCTTGTACTCGTCGCCGAGGTCCGGGCGCCCCGCTTCCAGTGCCGGGCGGGTGCGGTCGAGGCTCAGCCGGTCCATCGCCGCCTTGGCGCCGTCGAGCGCCTGGTTCAGCCGCCCCAGCTTCTCCTCGGTCAGCGCATCGGTCGTCCCGCGCTTCTCGAGTTCTTTCAGCCGCCCGTCATTGGTGCGCTTGAACTCCTCGAACGCAGTCATGAACTCGGCGAACATGCCGTCGGAATCCGACGCAGCCACCGTCGACGCCTTGATCTCAAGACGCTCGGTCATATCGGTCATTGGGTGGTCCTCTATTGCTTCAGAAGCGAAATGGCCGCGCGCAGCGACCGTTCATGCCCGGCCGCCCCGGGCGCGATGCGGGCATCCGCCAGCATCGGAAACGTCACGATGGAGATCTCCCACAGATCGATCGCCCACAGTTTTCTGTGCCCGCCCCGCACCTCGCGCGTCGCCCGCTCGGTGCGAAAGCCGATCGACAGCCCGTCGATCGCGCGCCGCTCGATAAGGCGCCGCAACGCATCGGCTCGCGGCACCCCGGGCACCAGCCGCCCCTCGACCCACAGCCCGAACCCGTCCTCGCGCGCCACGTCCCAGGTGCCCACCGGCTCCTTCGGATCATGCTGGAACAGCATCCGGAGCTTCCCCGCTCCACGCCGCGCCAGCGACTTGGCGAACGCCCCCGGCATCACCAGGTCACCTGCATCGTCGAGCCGCCCGAACACGCTCGCGTAGCCCGCAAAGCGCCCGCGCTCGTCGATGGGGATTGCCTCGCTCAAGGCTTCGACCCCACCGCCGGCCGCGGCTTCGTCGCCCGCCGGACCGGCTTCGCCAGCGTGCCGGCAAGGTGCCAGGCAAACTGCCGGAACACCTCGCCGGCTAAGTGTTTGTCAGTAGAATTGCCCTTTGCGCCCATAGGCTTATTTCTCCCGGCGGAACAATTGATTCAGCGTCGAAATCTCTTTGACGAAGTCGTTGAAGCGGCGATTGGCGGCCTCCAATTCCTTCAGCGTTCAGACGAGCAACCCCGTCGCCCCCGTCGCCCAAAGAAACAGCGCCAGATGCGCCAAATCCCCCCGTGTCACGATCGATTTGGTGAGCTCGTCCATAATGGCCTCCACTGCTTAGTTCGGTAGTTGATCTCAACATGCCCACCCCCCACCGGCTGTCATCCCAGCGAAAGCTGGGACCCAACTCTCAGCAGGTGCAGGCGGCGAAATGGGTCCCTGCTTTCGCGGGGATGACATCTGTGATGAGCAGCAACACACACGGTGCGCTCAGGCGTTTCCCACCTTCTCGCACCGCCGGAACGCAGCTACGCTCCCCCGGCATGCTCTGAGGAGGAGGACCAATGAGCACGACAACCAACACCGGCTCCCGGGCCATCGACGTCCGCTTCGGCACCGCCACGCTTGAAGTGAAACTCGAAGACGGCCGCGAGCTGATCGCCCCGCTCTCCAACTACCCCCGCCTCCGCGACGGCCCGCCCGCCGCCCGCCTCAACTGGCGCTTCACCGAAGGCGGCGCCGGCATCCGCTGGCCCGATCTCGACGTGGATATCTCGGTAGAGGAACTGGAGTAGGCCCGGCAGTACGATGCTCGTCATGCCCTCCAACAAGGCCAACAGCCTGCGTGGGTTCCGGCTCGCGGCCGCCGCGCTATGCGTTGCCCTCTCGGGCTGTACGATGGCGCTACAGAACGAAGCTCGTCTCGGCCGCCTGACCACCTCCGACCTGAAGCCCACGAAAGCGACGTTGGTTTTCGGCCTCGACGCCTCACGCGGTCCGATCGGTGTTGCACTGCGACGCTTTGATCCGCCGCCTTTAGTCGCTGACGCCGATGGCAAGTGCAGCGAAGCCAGCGCGTCGACGCCGGAAGGCTCGACCGGCAAGACGTACTTCGTGTTCGACGTCCCACCGGGGCGCTACGCAATGCAAAACCACGAAGCTCTCGTGTTTGTCGTTCCAGCAGGCAAGCAGGTCTACATCGGCGATTTCGTCGGTACGCCCGAAGGGCAAGCCCTGATTACGGAGATGCACACCTGGAACCCCAGCACGACCTTCACCAGCGACCTCGCAACTGCCAAAGCCGCTCTCGGCCCCAAAGCCGATCGCCTTGAGCTCGCCGAAACCGGTCCGCCAAGGGCGTCCAATGTTGTGTCCGTTTTCGTCTGCACCCCTTAGCTCCCCACCCCCAGCATCGCCCGCTTCTCCGCATCACTGAGGAACTCCGCACCCCCGACCCGCGCCCACTGCGCCGCCCTGTCCTCCGCCAGTGCCTCCACCCCATCGAGGTCCGGCACCAGCGTCACCCCGCCGAACCCTGGCGCCAGCCAGAAGCTCAAGTCGTCCGCCACGCGCCGCACCAGCGGGATCACCGTGCCGCGCCAGAACGCCCGGTTGGCCTCGGCGTAGTTGGCGTAGGTGTTGTCGCCCGGTATCCCCAGCAGCATCGGCGGCACGCCGAAGGCCAGCGCGATCTCGCGCGCCGCCGTGTGCTTCAGCTCGATGAAATCCATCTCGGCCGGGGTCAGCGCCATCGCCTTCCAGTCGAGCCCGCCCTCCAGCACCATCGGCCGGCCGGCGTTCTTGGCCCCCTGGAACCCCGCCTCCAGCTCGTTCTTCAGCCGGGTGAACTGCGCCTCGGTCAGCGTGCCTGAACCGGCCGAATAGACCAGCGCCCCGCTCGGCCGCGCCGCGTTGTCGAGCAGCGCCTTGTTCCACTCCGCCGCCGCATTGTGGATATCGAGGCTCTGCGCCGCCGCCTCCAGCGGCGCCATGCCGTAGTGGTCGTCGAGCGGGTGGAACAGCGCCAGGTGCAGCAGTCCTGCCACTGGCTTCTGATCAAGCCGCAGCTCCGTCGTCCGGCCGCCGGCGGTATAGGCATAAGCCGCCGGATACCCGTCCCGCCCCAGCACCACCTTCACCCGGTCGGGCCGCAGCAGATGCAACTCGCGCACCGCCCCATCGACGATCCCGGCCGCCAGATAGGCGTTCCCCGCCGTCTGCAGGTAGGCATACACTGCCTCCAGTAGCTCGCCGCCCGATTGCCGCGGGTTGGGCCGCCCGAGCAGCCCCAGCACCGGATGCTCGCTGAGCCGCCGCCCACCACCCTCCTCCGCCTTCAGCGGCACCCGGTTCGACGCCTCGGCGATCATCCGCACGCAGCGATGCACCACCGGGTTCCGGGCGTAACCGGCATTCGCCAGGCTCACGAACCCCCGCCGGCTCCAGCTGGCATCCCCCAGCGCCGTCAGCGTCATCAAACTCTGCGGCCCGCCAGACTTCCGCTCGGCCGCCATCGCCCCGCCGAGGCGGGTGAACCAGTTGGGCATTGTTGCTCCCTTGAATTGACCGTGAGCGGCACGATGTAGTAACGTTGCTACATCAGCTAAGCGAGGTATCCTATGAGCGCCCCCGCGAAGGTCCGGCCGAACGCCGCAACGATGACCAGCCGCGAGTTCAACCAGCACACCAGCCGCGCGAAGGAGGCGGCAGACAACGGCCCAGTCGTCATCACCGACCGGGGAAGGCCTGCCTACGTGCTCCTCAGCAACGAGGAATTCGAGCGCATCACCGGCAAGAAGAAGTTTGTCAGCATTCTGGAGTCACTCGCCGACACCAGTCCCGAGGGTGACTTTCCGTATGAGTTCGAGCGTGCCAAGGGTAAAGCTCGAGAAGTCGACTTCGGTGACGACGCGTGACCTATCTCTTTGACACCAATATCGTTTCCGAGCTTCGCCGCCCTGAACTGGCTAACAGTGGGGTCATAAGCTGGACGGCCACAATCTCGAGAGATGAGGTGTTTGTCTCCGCGATAACGTTGCTTGAACTTGAACGAGGCGTGCTGAAGGCGGAGAGAAATGACACCACCAAGGGGCACGCGCTGCGCCGATGGATGACGACGCACGTTCGCCCTACCTACGATGCGCAAGCGCTGCCGGTCACGACCGAGATCGCACTTCGCGCGGCGCCGTTTGCACAGCTGCCGACAGTTGATCTCGCTGATCACCTGATAGCGGCAACCGCGATTGTGCATGACTTCACGCTAGTAACCCGCAACGTCTCGCACTTCACATCCACCGGCGTCCGTCTCTTCAATCCCTTCACCTAGATCGCTCGCACCCGCGGCACCGCCACCACCGGCATCAGTTCCGTCAGCGCCCAGACCAGCGCATCCACCCGGTCCGGCGAATGTCCCTCCGCCAACCCATCGGCCCCAAACGCGCACATCTCGTCCTCGAGCGCCGTCAGCCCCGGCCGATGCGCCACCCGGCCATTGGCATAAAGCGCCGCCACCGGCTCGGCCCGCATCCATTTGCCACGGCTCGCCCGCACCTCGCGCACCGGCACGTTCCGGTCCTCCTGCGCAATTACCGCCTTCACCATGTCGCCGCCCTGATTGACCTCGGCGACGATGCAGTCCGCCCCATACTCATGGAATGCCGCCACCGCCCGCCGCGCCCAGGCATCGGGTGCCGCCGGCGCAAAGCTCATATCCGCCAGCACCACCGCCCCCTCGCCGGCTCGCCCAGCCACCACGATCCCGCATGCATCCGAGCGCTTATGCCCGCTCACCGGCGGATCCACCGCCACCACGATCCGCTCCAGCGGCCCATCCTCCGCCACCCGAAACACCGACCGCGACCAAAGCGCATCCGGCCGATCCTCGATCAGCTCACCCTCGAGCTCCTGCCGCCCGAGCACGGTGTTCTCGTACCGAGCGACGATCGCCTTCAGGAACGCCTTGGCCAGATTGTCCTCGTTCTGCCGCGTCGCCATCCGCGTCACCACGGTCAGCGGCTCCGCGATCAATCGCCGGATCAGTGGCGTTGTCCGCGGCGTGGTGGTCGCCACCTGTCGCGGCCGGTCGCCCACCCGCAGCCCGAACTGCAGCATGTCCCAGGCCGCCTCGGCGTTGGGCCATTTGCCGATCTCGTCGCACCAGGCCGCCGCAAACTGCGGGCCGCGAAACCGCTCCGGGTCCGACGCGCCCAGCAGCATGCCCTCGACACCACCAGGCCACAGCAGCGTGTGGCCCCGGATGATTGGCCGCTCGTCCTGCGGCGTCACCTTCAGGATCCCGCTCTCACCGCGCACCATTATTTGCAGCGCCTCGGTTATCGTCTCGCCGACGATGGCGATCGGCCCGATCTGTTGCGCCGCCAGACTGCGCACCCATTCGGCGCCGGTCATGGTCTTGCCCGAACCGCGCCCACCCATCAGCAGCCAGGTGTTCCAGTCGCCAGGCGGCAGCTTCTGCTCGTCGCGGCTCCAGAATTCCCAGTCGAAGGCGAAGCGGCCCAACTCCTCGTCTTCGATCGCTGCCAGCAGCGCCTTAACGGACTTTGAGAGCATCCAGCCGCTTTGCGATCTTGGAGCGGAGTTCCGTCATCTCCTTGCTCTGTTTCGGTGTCGGCGGCTTGCCCCTCACTCTTGTCTCGAGTGCGATCAGCCGGTCCAGCGTCGTCGTCAGCCGCCCCAGCAGTGCCGTTTCGCGCGTCCCGTCGCTATCGCTCATTCTGTTCTCCACGATGCGGTCGATCTCATGTTCGACGGCGAGCATGAGCTTGCCGACGATGATCCCGCGGTCCTGCTCGCCGGTATCGACTTCGACATCCCACTTCTTCTCCCTGATGTGTCGAGCCAGCCGTTGCGGCGTGATGCCGTGCTCGGCACAGATCCTGTTGCGGGTCAGCTCGCCGCGCTCCACCTGGAGCCGGACCACCTCCCAGGGGATCTGTTCGTCCGAAGGCAACCGTCTCTCCAATGGCTCGTTGATTCCGCGACCGAGGAGGCATCCATGCCATCCACCGTGATCGCCGACATGGCTTACGACCCGGAGACCCAGACGCTTTCCGTCTGGTTCCGCCCCTCAGGCCGCCGCTACGATTATTTCGAGGTGCCGGCGGTCGTGTACGACGCGCTCCGGCACTCACCGTCCAAGGGTCGCTATTTCAACGCCCACATTCGCGACGGCTACGAATTCACCCAGTCGGACCGCTCCGATCCCCACCGCCGGCTGCAGCCCCATTTCTCCGACCGTAGCTGAACTATACCCGCCCACCGTGACGCGGGGATTCGATGGGCGAAAGAAATGATAAGTGATTGATTTCGCTGGAAATTCTACAGCATCACTCCGCATCAAACAGCGTCAACTGCACCCCGTCTGGCGCCTCCAGCCGCGAGTTGGTCGACCTGAACGGAGTCGGCCGCGGCGTACCCAGCACCTTGGCCCCCGCCGCCTCCAGCATGTCGGTCGCGGCAGGCACATCGTCGAAGCGCAGCGCCACGCGGAACTGCCCGCCCATCGCCCTGCCCACCTCGATCTTGTCGATGAACTCCGCGTGCTTCCGGTCGCTGATCTCGAGCGTCGCGATCCCTGCCCCGAGGATCGCCACATGCCCGTCGTCGTCCCCGACGGAGATCTGCTCCTTCAGCCCCATGGTGTCCCGCCAGAACGCCACCGCCCGCTCGAAGTCGTCGACAGTGATGACGAGGCGAAGTTCATGCACGGTATTCGACATCAGTCTCTCCAAGTAGGTTCCGAGAGTTTGCCCTCAGGCCGCCTGCATGATCCCGCAGCTGCACCCGCTCGCCTCCAGCGCTTCCGCGGCCACCTCGACGAACACCCGGCGGAACCACTGCGCCCGCCCATCCGCCCGGTCCACCCGACGATAGAGCAGCGACACCGGCGCCGCTTCCAGCGCCACCGGCGGGGCGGAAATCGCCAGCCCGTGCAGGGTCGCCATGCAGCGCGCAATCGACTCGGGGATGGTGGCAATCGCCGGCATGGCGCTCAGCGCCGTGGGCAGTGCCGAATACCGCGGCACCGTCGCCACCACCGATCGGCTGCGGCCGACCTTCTTCAGCGCCGCATCGACGTCGCCCGACATGTCACCCTCGAACGACACCGCGATGTGCGCCTCGCGCGAGAAATCCTCGAGGCTCAGCGGCGCCTTCAGCTTCAGCTGATCGGGGTCATAGATCGAGATCGAAGCCTGGTTGAACAGCGGCTGGCGGATGTGCCACGAGGCCGGCTCGGCATGCACCGAGACGCTCATGTCGAAGTCGCCGTTATCGAGCTGTTGCTCGGGGTGATGCGTGTGCGACGCCACCGACACCAGCCGAGCCTTCGGTGCCTCGCGGCGGATCCGTGCCGCCAGCGGCCCGAAGAACGCCGTCTCGAGGTTGTCGCACATGCCGATACGGAACGTGCCCTCGAAGCTCCGTGGATCGAACGCCTCCGGCACCCGGATCGCCCGCTCGATATTGCCCAGCGCATCCTCGATCGCCGGGGCGATCTCGAGCGCCCGCGGCGTCGGCTGCAGCCCGCGCCCGACGCGCACGAACAGCTCATCGTCCAGCGCCTCGCGCAGCCGCTTCAGCGCAGCCGAGAGCCCCGGCTGCCCCAGCAGCAGCCGTTCGGCGGCGCGGCTCACGTTGCGCTCCTGCATCAGCACCGAGAAGGCCAGCAGCAGGTTCAGGTCGATCTTGCGGAGGGCGGTATCATTCATCATTGCCAGTGATACCTCGCATGATCACTATCAATTTGCAATATGGATGGCAGATCGTCAGGTTCCGCTGCCTCTGCCGTCCGGCGCGAACCTCCCTTCGCGACGCCGGCATAGCGAAAGGGATAATTTCGATGACCTCCACCAAGATCGGAGGCGTCGCCGGGCTGGCTCTGTTGCTGCTCTGCGCCGCCAACTTCCTCGACGCCATGGACGTTTCGACCATCGGCGTCGCCCTCCCCGCCATCCAGGCCGAACTCGGCCTCCAGCCGAACGTGCTGCAGTGGGCGGTAAGCGCCTATGTGCTCGGCTATGGCGGCTTCCTACTGCTCGGCGGCCGCGTCGCCGATATCTTCGGCCACCGCCGCGTCTTCCTCTGGGCCCTCGGCATCTTCGCCGCGGCGTCCATCGCCGGCGCCTTCGTCGATTCGGGCCCGACCCTGATCGCCGCCCGGCTGATCAAGGGCATCGCCGCCGCCTTCACCGCGCCGGCCGCCCTCGCGCTGCTGCTCAACGTGTTCGGCGAAGGCCAGGCCCGGGCCAAGGCGCTCGGGCTCTTCGCCTCCACCGGCGCGGCCGGCTTCGTCCTCGGCATGGTGCTGGGTGGCGCGGTCACCGTGTTCAGCTGGCGCGCCACGCTGGTGATGGCCGGGCCGGTCGCCCTACTCGTCCTGTTCATCGCGCCGTTCGTCCTCCCGCCCGATCAGAAGAGCGGCAAGTCGCGCGCCTCGTTCGATTGGGCCGGCGCCATCACCATCACCCCGGGCCTGTTGCTCTTCGTCTTCGGCGTCACCAATGCCTCGGCCGCCGGCTTCGCTGCTCCCCTCACCTGGGGCCCGCTCGTCGCCTCCGTCGCGCTGATCGTCATCTTCCTCATCGTCGAGGCCCGCCATCACGATCCGATGGTGCCGCTGTCGATCTTCAAGCGGCGGAAGCTCAGCCACGCCAACATCGTCGCCGCGCTGTTCCAAGGCGTCTATGTCGGCTTCCAGTTCCTCGCCACGCTCTACTACCAGCACGTCTATGGCTGGTCGGCTTTCGCCACCGGTTTCAGCTTCGCCCTCGGCGGCGCCTGCGTCATGTTCCTCGCCCCGCGTCTGGCCGGCCTCGCCCAGCGCAAGGGCACCACGCGGCTGATGGCTGGCGGCGTCGCGCTGCAGGCCGCCGGTTACATCTTCTGGGTGCTGGCCATCGGCCGCTTCGATCCAATCACCCTGGTGATCATCTCGCAGCTGCTGCTCGGCCTCGGCTACGCCGCCACCTATCCCTCGGTGCAGGTAGCGGCCCTCTCGGACGTCGAAGACGACAAGTCCGGCCTCGCCTCGGGCCTCTTGTTCGCCTCGTTCCAGATCGGCGGCGGCATCGTCTTGGCAGCGGTCTCCGCCATCTTCACCGCCGCCCCCGGCTTCAGCTGGGAGCCCTACATCGCAGGCGGCACATTCGTCGCGCTACTGGCCGTAGTCACGACCCTGATCGCCGCGTCCGGCCCCCGCGCCAGCCGCAGCGTCCCGAGCGCCGTCCCGCAGGCGGCGGAGTAAGCACCCGCACCCCACGCTCAGAAGCGGCGTGGGGTGTCCGCGAGGCCATAACGCAGCACAGCTGCGCTTCCGAACCATCTCTTCACCCAGGCGCGCCGGATGTCGTATGGTCAGGAGGAGGTTCATCATGCAGACCCGCCCGTTTCCGCCCGCCCCGCATGCCCGATCGCCCGCCCGGGCAGAGGTCCGCTACCTGATCGGCGGCGACACGGGCGACATGATCCACTCCACCGTCCCACCGGGTCAGGTCAATCGGGCCACCGTCCACGCCACCGTGAGCGAGTTCTGGCACGTTCTCTCGGGCGAGGGGCAGATCTGGCGGCGCGACGGCACCGGTGAGGAGACGACCGACCTAAAGGCTGGCGTATCCATCGACATCCCGGTCGGAACCGCCTTCCAGTATCGCTGCACCGGCACCGACCCGCTCGAGTTCCTCTGCATCACCATGCCCCGCTGGCTCGGCGACCAGGAGGCCACGATCATCGAGGGGCCCTGGACACCGAATGCCCCCAAGGGTTGGCCACCTGAGTCAACACGCTAGACGGCCCTGCTGATGGCGCTGGGCGCGCCTTGACTAAACACATGCACAACAATACATATGCATCATGATGCAACAAATCGTATTCCAGACATTGGCCGATCCTACGCGGCTTCGCATCGTCGAAGCACTGGCAGGCGGCGAGCAGGCTGTGGGTGACCTCGTTCGCGCCGTGGACATCGATCAGTCAGGCGTTTCGCGGCACCTGCGGATTCTCGGCGAAGCTGGCTTCGTCACGATGAGGCCTGATGGGGCGAGGCGCCTCTATTCGCTCCGACCCGAGCCGTTCCAGGCGATCGACGACTGGGTTAGGAGCTATCGCAAGCTTTGGGAGAGCCGGCTCGATCGCTTCGACGCAGCCCTGGCTAGGCGCAGCTCGCGGCAATCCGAGGGGAAGAAGTGATGGCGCACGCCAGCGAGCTCGGTGCGGAGACCATCAGGTTCGAGCGGGTCTACAACGCATCGATCGAGGACGTCTGGGCGCTGTGGACGACGAAGGAAGGGCTCGAGGAGTGGTTCGCCCCCGAGGGAATGCGCTTCGAGGTGTCGATCCTCGAGCTGTGGGTCGGCGGTGCGTTCGATCACGTGATGACCGCGGTGGGTACTGAGCAAGTCGCCTACCTCGCGAACCTCGACAGGCCGCTGTCAGTCTGGGTAAGCGGTCGGTTCCTGGAGATCGAGCGCCACCGTAAGCTGCGCATTCGCTTCGACATCGACTTCGTCCCTGGCGTCGAGTCGTATCCCTACGACATGGCGGTCGAGCTCCGCGCCGAGACCGGGCAGGTTCGGATGATCCTGACGGCCGATCGTCACCCGGACCCCGAGATGACACGCGGCGCAATCGTCGGACTGACCAGCCAGCTGCAACGCTTCGACCTGGCCATCGCGGCACGAGCGACAAAGGACCAGCGACCGTAATGCGCCCTCTTCTCTACTCCATCAACGTGACGCTCGACGGGTGCGTCGACCACAACGCCATCCCGGCGGACGAGGCGCTGCAGCACGAGCAACTGCGTGCAACACATCGCCACGCCACCGCGAGCCTCGGCCGAGCCGACGCCCTGCTCTTTGGTCGCGTCACCTATGGAATGATGGAACAGGCGTGGCGGTTGGCGACGCGGACCATGACGCCGCCCGACTGGACGGAGCCTTTCGCGCGCAGCATCGACGCGATGAAGAAGTACGTCGTTTCGAGCACCCTCGACCGGGTCGACTGGAACGCCGAGCTCCTGAGCGGAGACCTGGGCGAGGCCGTCCAGGCGCTCAAGCAGCAACCGGGCAAGGCGCTGCTCACGGGCGGCGTGAAGCTTCCGATGGCGCTGGCGGAGCTGGGCCTGATCGATGAGTACGAATTCGTGGTGCAGCCCAGACTTGCCGGTCATGGACCCACTTTGTTCGCCGGGCTGTCCAGGTACGTCGAGTTGAGGCCCGTCGACCGCCTGGAACTCAGCTCAGGCGCCGTGGCGCTACGCTACGAGCCGAGAGGGTAGTGGGTGAGCACCCGACGATGAACCACGGTTCGCGCCGGAGACGATGCCCGCTTCTGGCGTAGCGGACGAAGGTCTGCTTATGGCCCACAGCGGACCTTGCTGAAAGCGCGTGGTCATGATTCGGCGAAATTCACCTGTCGACTCGTCAAGACTTGGCTGGCTCTCGTGGCGCGTTGCCCGTGAATGTCGCCGCTGTTATCGTCCTGTGTCGGGGTTCGGCCTCGCGATCACCTAGAGCAAGGCAGCATGACAACGGCCGAAAGTACCCTCACGCGGCGAGAGCCAAGGCAGCAGCGCTCGCGGCGGACTGTGGACGACGTGCTGGAGGCGGTCCAGCTTGTGGTGAAGCGCCACGGCGCGCGAGCCATTACCACGAACCGCATCGCGGAGATCGCCGGAGTCAGCGTCGGGTCCCTGTATCAGTACTTCCCCGACAAGCACGCAATCTTCACCGCCATCCATGATCGACACGTCGCCGATGTCCGGCAGGTCATCGAGCAGACGATAGCCGCGTGCACCCCGACTTCGCTGGAGGAATTCGCGCGCGAACTCGTCCATGGTCTGGTGAAGGTGCACGCGGAGATGGCGGAACTGCACGAGGTCGTTTCGTCCGCCGTTCCCGAAAGCGCGCTCGGCTTCAGGAGCGGGCTACAGCACACCTTCGAGCGGGTGCTGTCGCCGGCCGCTCAGGATCGGTACAGCGCCGACGAGACAGAGCGGATGCTCTTTGTGCTGCCACGCATGGTGGAATCGCTCGTTCACGGAGCGGCCCACGAGGCGCCGACCGCCCTGTCGCGTGACGGCGCCACCAGCGAGGCAATTCGCACCGTGCTCCTCTACGTAAATTCCTTCCGGAGCAGCGCGCCAAAGCCCTACTGAAACGAGGCAGCGTTCTCGGCGGCCCATTGCGCGAAAGGGATCGGTTGCCGCCCGGTCACCCGCTTCACCCCGTCCGTCATCGTTTCGAGCCGACCCTCGCGCACCGCACGCCAGATGTCGACGAGAGCGTCGGCGTAGGGGCCCTCTCCGGCCCATCGGACGATGCCGGCATAGGCCTGCCGGTCGGAGATTTCCTCGAAGCCGACGGGCCGGTCGATGGCCCTGCCGATGGCGGCCGCCATCTCGCCATACGACAGTGCCTCACGGCCGGTGATCACCAGAGCCTCTCCATCGTGGTCGCGCGTGGTCAGGGCGGCGGTGGCGACGGCGGCGATGTCGTCCGGATGGATGAAGGCGATCTTGCCTTGACCCGTGGATGAGCGCAGCACCCCGTCGCGGCTGATGGCTGCCGACCAACCAAGCGCGTTGGTCATGAACCCGGCCGCCTGGATGAACGTGAACGCCACCCCGCTTTCCCGCACCGCCTGTTCGCCGCGTGCGTGCCACGGACCGGTGCCGATCCCTGTGCGAACGTCGAGGGTCGAAAGCTTGACCACATGCCGTACGCCAGCATCGCGGGCAGCCAGGGAGACCGCGCGATCCCGCGTCTCGAGATCCCATCCGTCCGTCACGAGGAATACGCCGTCGACCCCGGCCAGTGCAGTTGCCAGCGCGCGGCCAGGCGTGTCGAGGTCTCCGGTATGGATATCGACCCGGTCGCCGAAGAGCGCTTTGGCCCCCTTCGCGCTGCGCACGAAAACGGAGGGACGGGCTCCGGCATCGACAAGCCGCTGCGTGACCCGGGAGCCGATGTTCCCGGTGGCGCCGATGACGAGGTATTTCACTGGAGCATGCTCCAGCCGCGGAGCACTTCGAGGGCCATGCGCTGCTGCCCCGCCAGCGAGAAATGCAGGCCATCGTCCATAAGCAGGTCGGACGGAGGCGGACTGCCCAAGCTCGAGAAGGCGTCGACGACCGGCCCGTCGCCTTGGCGGACGATCGTGGCGACCCGTTCCAGGTCTTCGTTGCGGAACCGAACCCCGAACCTCACCAGCCCCGGATGCGCGGCGACCTGCGCCTCGTTGACCGCGGGCGGAGTGATCCAGAGGCACTTCGCCGTGGTCTCGTCCGCAACGCGCTGGCGCAGCTCCGCCATGTTGCGGGCAGTCTCCTCATGGTGGACCAGCGTCTTAGTGGGATGCCGGCCCTGCGTGCGGGCGTCGTTCGTGCCAAGGAGGAAGAGGATCCAGTCGGGCTGAAGACTGGCGAGCTGTCCGGCCCGCACCAGGGCGTGCGTGGTCGTTTCGCCGCCGACGGCGCTGACGGTCGGCGAAATGTCGTCGCTGCCGCGGCGCAGCGCCAGCATGTCCCTGAGGATCACCGCCCAGGACTGCGGATCGGACGTTAGGCTGTCGCCGAACGCCACGACCTTGTCCTCCTTCCGCAGCGGCAGCCGGTCGACCATCGACGCCACGGCCGGGTCGGCAAGCAGCGCGCCGGCCGCGTCCGTGGCCTCCTGCCGCATGCGGCCAAGTTCGGCCGCGTAAGTCTTGATCGGGAGGCCGAGGAGCGCGGCGTGCGCCTCCTGACCAAGGCTGGCGCCTCCGGGAAGCGAGGCAAGGGTGCGCTCGGGCTGGATGACCTTCAGGAGCCAGCGCAGCTGCTCGTTCGACATGGGCTTCACCTCACCTTTGAATCCGTTAGCGGATGGGGAGATGACTAGCCGCGCGACGGGGACGTCGCTACTCGCGTTTCCGGTTCGTCAAAGCATTGTAATTTCATGGCAATTTGCCACCGCCCCGAGATCTCGTCAGGTTCAAGGACGGCCAGAGAGCAGCCCCCGCTCCGCGGAAGGTATGAAGAGCTTCTCAAATTTCATTTGGGTTGCAGCAGTCTATGGGGGAGTCTGCGCTAAGCTGCATCTCCTATTTGTCGATTCCACAGACAGCGGACAAGTGAGCGACGGAACTAATACATCCGAGGCCTTGCGCTTCGAGGAAAACCCTTTGCGAGTTCTCGGGAACATTGCCTTGTGCGTTGCCCTCGCAGGCATCGGTGCGCTGATGATCTGGGTTCCCAATCGAAGCGCTGGCTGGGACCAACCATTTTGGGGATGGGTCTGTCTGCTCATATGCGGAGGCCTGGCTGCCACGAGCGTTTGGCGCTTTTTCAGGTCGCCCGTCGACAGCATAGTTCTCTCGCCCGCGGGAATTCGAGTCTCACGGTTTGGGCCAAAGATTATCCCCTGGTCTGAAGTTCAGTCCGTCGGCGAGCGGACGATTCGCTTCAACAAATTCCTAACTCTGCGTCTCACGCCAGAGGGCATGGGTTGATCCGACGGTCCCGCATCTCGAGGCTTCTCTACGGCATCGATCGGGTGCTTGGCATAAAGTACGTCATACTGCCGCATGCCGCGTTGGACGTTTCTCGACGTGACTTCCAAGCGTCGCTTGCTGCGTACGCTCGAGCGCAAGGTGTGCACGTGGAGTATGAATTAGCCTAGACTCCAGTCGACCGACCGGCGCGTCGGGGCGCCAAGCTCCCCGTTCGGGTCCCCGGCCTCAATGTGTCGATCGCGATGGTCGCCTGGGGCTAGCGTCCTCCACACTTCATCGACACTTCGCCAGGATCTCATCGACGACGTGGGCGATCGGCGCTGTAGCGTCGATGCTCACCGCATTATCAGGAACATCCTCTCTGGTTGCCTGCAGTCGCAAGGCCAGCTCCCGTTCGACTGGCTTGCCACCGAACACGTCCTCAGGTCGCGCGGCCAGCCGCCGGTTCAAACTGCCCGGATCGACTTCAAGAACGAAAACGGCATCGAACAGATCGATGAAGCGATGGCGATTTCTCGAACCGCCGCAGAAGAAGGTCATCGCGTCGCGTTGATCGGCGATCAGCAGCCTGACCTTTTCGAGCGGCCAGATCCAATGCTGGTAGCCCCAGTCCACGGTGTCCTGTTCAGTCTTGCCGGTCGGCCAGTCCAGCGGTTCGCCGCTCTCCGGATCGCCGTAATAGGCGAACTGCCGGTCACCGTGGATGACGTGGTGGCCACGCCGCTGCAGTTCTTCGGCCACCGTGGTCTTGCCGGAGCCGGAAACGCCTTCGATCAGGTAGTTTCGAACGCCCATCTTCCCTTCCCCGACTGCCGGTCCCTTTTGGCGGGTCGCGTGGGACAGCGCAACTGCTTCGCCCCGCAGCCATTCTGCCGGTCACAGGCTCGGTGCACTTATCCCCCAGCCCTGCCCTCACCCGCATACTCGCAATAAAAGCCCCGCGCCGGCGGAGGCGCGGGTTTCGAGTTCGGCAGTTCGTGAAGGCTGCCTACGCTCGATGCCCGTCAGTTCAAAACTGGCGAGCGACGGCGGGTCGGCTTGACGGTCAGCCAGATGGCCGAGAGAAGGAAGTAGAATGCGCCGAAACCCGCATAGCCAGCGATAGGCGTGATGTCGACAGGCGTGGGGGCGACCGCCATCAGGATGAAAAAGCCGCCAGCCAGCGCTGACTGTGCTCCGCTGAGGATCATCACCCACTGCGCTCCAGCGGACTTCCAACGGCGGATGGCCGTTGCGAGCTGGAACAAGCCACTCAGTATCGCCCACACGCCGAAGACCACCAGCACGGCGTTCATGCTGACGCCCAGCGCGAAGGCGACGGCGACCGCGACGACGGCGCTCACCACGAGGTTGAGCGCCTGGGTCGGGTTGGCACGCAGCCCGCCAGTGTTCTTCGCGTCGAGATAATTCGCAAGCGCGTCCCAGGCGGGGTAGGCGACGAGCAGGACCGCGGCAATCGCGGGATTACCCCGCCCTACTATGAACGCCAGGGTTATCCAGACGATCGAAACCGCCGCGCGGGTGAAGTAGTAGGTTCGCAGCCAGTCGCTCGAAGCGAAAGGGAGGGACTGGTTTTCCGGCTGGTTCGCCATGGCGCATCTCCATTTTGACTACCTACTAGAAGGTAGGCTGACAGGAGTCAATCGGCGCAGCGGCCGGAAGAGCGTTGTCATGCTGCGCAGACCATCGGCTGCGCCCTGGGATTGACATCCAGACCTACTAGAAGGTAGGCGGTCAAGATGACAAACACGTCCACGACTTCGGATCAAATCCTGACGTCTGCTCGCAGCTTCATCATCTCGGGTGGCTATAGCGGCTTCAGCTATGCGGATATTTCCGCCGTGGTGGGGATACGCAAAGCCAGCATCCATCATCACTTCCCCAGCAAGGTCGATCTCGTCCGCACGCTGGTGACGCGGTACCGCGAGGATGCGGAGACTGGCCTTACCCAACTGGCTGGTGACGTTCCCGATTCACTGGAGTTGCTCCGGTCCTATGCCCGCAATTGGGCCAAGTGCATCGAGGATGCGAGCATTCCGTTTTGCGTGTGCGCTCTGCTCGCCTGCGAGCTACCGGCTCTGCCGCCCGAGGTGGCATTGGAGGTGACGGCGTATTTCCGTTTCCTCTCGTCCTGGCTGACCGCGGCTATGGAGCGCGGCGCCGATCAGGGCACTGTCGCGATCGAGGCATCGGCAGAGGTCGAAGCCGAGATGTTCATGGCGACCGTTCACGGCGCGATGCTGTCGGCGCGGGCGCAGAACAGCCCGGCCCTGTTTGACGCCATCCTCAAACCCACACTTGCAAGGCTGACGGCTCGCTGAACCTTGTTCGGTCAGTCGACTTCGACGCATCGGTCTTGAAGTCGCATCCGCACACCGGTGGAGTTTGTCCCCCTCCCCCCGCCCCGCCGGCATACTGACAATAAAAAACCCGCGCCGGCGGAGGCGCGGGTTTCGAGTTCGGCAGTTCTTGAAGGCTGCCTATTTCAAGCAGCGCCTCAGACGCGGCTGAGTTTGACCGTCTGGCAGAAGACGCCCTGGCAGCCGTTGACCTTGAGGCTGTTCTCGCCGGTCATGACCATCGTGCCGGAGTAGACGTCGCCGGCGTTCTTGACGGTGCCCGTCCACTTGTTGTCGGAGGCCTGCGTGCCCTGGACAATGACCTGGTTCAGGTACTGCCGGTTCTGGTCATCCTTGTCGCGGAGCCAGATCAGGCGCGCGCACAGGGCGCCGCTGCCACATTGGGTGATCTTGTAACGGCTCTTGCCGTCATCGGCTTGCCAGGTGCCTGTCGGGTCGGCGGCGAGGGCGGCGAGGGGGGCCGTGGCGCAGATAGTAGCGAGCACGGCGGCGGCGAGTTTGGTCGCGAGGTGCATGGTCATGCGTCTCCGGAAACGATCGGGGTCAGTTCGGGTTCGGTTGGTGCTGGCCCGATAAATGGGAACTTTGGCTGAATCTTGAATAAAGGGCTCGTTCATCTGCCGTTCATCTCTGCGGCAAAGTACGGCCCCGAAATGGCAGCGACGCTGACTTGCTGGCGAGACGGTTGTTCAGCATACATTCAGCCTGCCACAATCTCGTCTTGGCGAGACGGCCCGGCCATGCATGACGTTTCGATCACGAAGTCGTGAAGAAGCAAAACTGGCCGTCAGATCGCTCCGACGGCCCCGGTCAGGCCTGTCGCACCCGCGACGCCGCCTCTACCACTTGCCGCTGAAGCCGACCTTCGCACCCACGGCGTTGTTGCCGCCAAAGTCCTCCACGCTGCCCCGGACCAGGGCCTCGCCGAAGACGCTGTACTGCTCGTCGGCCCAGCTCAGCGAGCCGCCGACGCCAACGCCGCCCCACAGCCCCTGGTTCTGCGACACGAACTCGGTCCCGGACACGTCGACCGACGTACCATTGAGGAAGTCGTAGTAGAGGTTGGCCACGCCATAGAGGTGCCTGCGGTTGGTCGCGCCGGACGCATCCCGCCACTCATCCTCGTAGTCGGCGGAGAGGCCAAGCCGGCCCACCAGCGTGTCGCCGCTGTTGAGCGACACCGTGCCGTCATACTGGTCGGTGAAGTCGCTGAAGCGCACTGCCGAGTAGCTGAGCTGCGCCTGCGGCGTCAGCGACCAGTTGGCGTCGAGCCCGATCTTCTGGCCGGCTTCGAGGCTGAGCCCATAGCCGAAGGCATCGTTCCCCTCGACCAGCGTCGTCCCGGTGTCATCGGAGACGATATCGGCCGAGTACCAGGTCGCCTGCGCCTGCCCGTCCAGATAAAACCCGCCGGCGCCGTACCAGGTGAGCGTGCCGCCCACGCCGTAGCCCAAGGCGTTGACCGAGCCCGCGCCATAGAGCGACGTGATATCGGAGCTGACCGTGCCGAACTGCGCATTCACCCCGGCCACGAGCGAACCGGCCTCGCTCTGCTGCAGCACCCCATCCATGCCGGCCTGCAGCCGCCAGGTGGATACGTCATAGCTGGCGCCGGTCGTCGAAACACCCGGCTCGAAATGCGCCTGCGAGGCATCCATGCGGGCCCAGATGGCGTCGGGCGCAACCGCGCCGTCCTCGCCCGCCTGCCCGCCATTCAGCCATTCGCGGCTGCCGACGCGCTGCTGCAATGTGCCGAGCTCATTGAAGGCCTGCAGCACATTGGCGTAATTCTCGTAGAGCGGCACGGTGGGCGCATAGAGTGGGCCCGCGTCGATGATCTCGGACCGTAGGTACCAGTCACCGTTCGTGGGGTCGCTCACGCTGCCCTGATAGAGCCGATAGGCGTACGCGCCGCCGACCACCGCCTGGTCGCCTTCGAACACGTAGTCGCCGATGAGCGCGAAGGTGCCGGCCGAGGTGCCATCGACATTGATGACCTTGATGCCTTCGACCGTCTGGGCGCCGGTGCCCCCGACATTGGTCACGACGAGCGACGAAGTGCCGGACGTGTTGCCGTCCACGTCGAGCAGGTCGGTGGTCGAGTTATCGAGGCCAAGCGCCGTGTTGATGTAGACCACGCCGCCGCTGCCCACATAGTTGCCGGTCACGGTGAGCGTGGTGCCCGGCGCGCCGCCGAGCCGTACCGCCCCGGCATTGTCGAGCGAAACGAGCGTCTGGTCGAAGCCGGCAAGATCGAACGTGCCGCCGGAGGCGACGCTGAAGGCCGACGTCGTGCCGAAGATATTGGTGGCGCCTGCGCGCAGGGTGCCGCCGCTGACGTTGGTCGTGCCGGTATAGGTGTTGGCCCCCGAGAACGTCTGCGTGCCGCCGATGAGTGTCAGGTCGCCGCTGCCCGAGATGATGCCTGAGAACGTATCGTTAGCATTGGTGATCGTCAGGTCCTTGGTGCCCATCACGACGAAGCCGGTGCCGGCGAGGCTCTGGATGCTGGTACCGGTTGCGGAAATCCCAGAAATGCTGAACGTCCCGTTCGCCACCACCCGGGTCGACGCGGCGATCGAGCCATTGCTCGTCAGTGCGAGCGTGCCCGCCTGGATCACGGTCTCACCGGTGTAGGTATTTGCGGCCTGGAGAGTGAGGGTGCCGGTGCCGGTCTTGGTCAAACCGCCGACGCCGGAAAACCCGCTACCCGCGCGCACATTGAACGCCTGGGTATCAACGGTCAGACCGCCTGCAGCAATGTTGAGCGCTCCCGTCGAGAATCCGCTGATGAAGAAGTTGTTGTTAGCCCTCGCTCGTAGGGTGGCGTTGTCGAAATTGACTTGACCGGCTCCAAGATTGGTACGTGAAAGTCTGCTGGTTTCGAGCGTGCCGCCGCCATTGATGTTGAGCGTGCCGTCTCCACCGGCGAAGGTTCCGAAAGTGACCCCTCCTTGTGCGACAACCGTACCGCCGTTCTGAATGTTGAGCGTACCATTGCCGCCAGCGCCGATTTCGATCGTGGCACCGGATGTAGTCCACTGCGACCCGGCTCCGGTGACAGTGACTATGCCAATGCTCCCGGCACCGTTGCCGATGTGAAACTCGGTGCCAGTGCTTGTGAGCGTGCTGCCGTTCTGAATGGTCAGATTGCCAAACAGCCCAGTCGTACCGGCGACGTACAGGTCTCCGCTCGTGCCGACAGCGGCCCCACCAACGCCAAGGACAGTCGGATTCGGTGAGATTGTACCAATGTGCACGGCGCCGCCCGCTGGGACCGTGCTGGTCGACCAGTTCGTTCCGACCATCCAGTCGTTGCTGGTGTTTCCGGTCCAGGTCTGGGCCGTAGCCGAGCCAGCCGACAGCGCTATGACCAGCGCCGCAGCACCAACCCCCGAGAGCAGCTTGGCCGTGCCAAGATTCCGGACACGATTAGCGTAGCCGCGCCCGGTCGCCCCAATAGACATGCCGCCTCAAAATCCGCAAAACTACGACTGTAAGTAGTGAACCCACGTTGCCGGGATTCTGAAGCTTAGACAAGCACACCTTTGGACCTAACGCATTGTCATAATTAAGAAAGATTTGCGACAGAGCTTCGACGCGTCCTGCGCCCCAGTCGACAGCAAGCTCAGCTCGGCCGAGTGCTTCACTGGTGAAGCAACGTCCCGAGCTGGCGCGAAGCGCTCCCGCGCCACTTGCGCCGCCGCCGCCCGCAAAACGCACGCCTGCGGAGACAGGTGGCTCCTCCTCACCAGCCACGAAATTCCATGCTGAACTGCACAGGTGAGTTCGACCGGAACCGGCATCGACCCTTATAATTGGCTCGCCGAAGTACCATATGAGAGTGCGGCCAATGTGCCGCGTCCTTGGTCCCCACTCCCGCCGCCTGACCCTGGATTCATCCGCACAGCGGATTTGGCGGGCTGGACCTTCCAATGACACATTTAAATCGCGCCACGGAGCGCAGCCACTTCGGCAACTATCGCGCCGAGTTGATGTTCTCCCGGCACTTACAGAGGCATCGTCGGGCCAGCGCGTCCTGGTTCGGCGCGATCCACGAGGGCACCGAACCGTTGATCGAAGGCGTCGAGTTGCGGCGCCAACAGATACGCAATTCCCTGCTGGGTTCTCGCAAGGTACCCACCTCGGCAGCGATCGTCCGATGATGGCGACGTATCATGCTTACTCCAATGCTCCCCGGCTGCACGCCGGGGCTGTTGTTCTAATCACCGGCGGTTCCCAGCAAGTCGCGGTCAGAACCGGAGACCAGCTAGCGATCGAGGCACCCCAATACAGCCGCACTTCGGCAGTGGTGGTTGAGCGGACGGGCAGCAAATTGCTTCTCGGGCTTCCGGACGGGACATCGATCTGGCTCGAGCGCGCCCACGGCGAAACTTTTGACGAGCTGAAGCTGTCCGACGGCTTTTCACGCGAATCTTGGACCATCACGCGATGTCGAGAGGTTCTGCAATGAACACGGTCATGCGCAGCGATTTCGACCGCATCTACGACGAGTCCGGGCCGGCGGGCTTGATGCGTACGCTGCAGTTGCGGCTCGGAGATACGCCGAGGCTGGACAAGGAACTGGTTCGCATGGGCAGGTCCGGCAAGTGGAAGATCGTTTGGGACGACGAAACCGGCAAGGGCCAGGTCGTCACTCGATTGGCTGCGGAATGACCAGCACCTCGGAACTCGTCACGTTCCATCATCCGTTCCAGCTTCCGGGGCTGGATCAGCCGCATCCGGCCGGCGCGTTCACCGTCGTCACCGATCGGGAGGCATTGGATGTATCTTTCCCGGCATTTCGCGTGACGACGACGATCATGCTGTCTGATGGGCGTGGAACGATCGAGGCCCTTCAGGTCGCAAGGGCAGCGCTCGATGAGGCACTTGCACGGGACCAAGCCACTTCGAAGGCTCCCTCGTGATCCTGGGCCGTGTGCGTCGTCTGCCGAGTTCCCCTCACGCCCCCTGGTAGAAACGTTCGGGGGAAGACAGGGCGGTCACGGCCGCCACCAGATCGTCGTCGCTGAATGGCTTAAGCATCACGCGCGCACCGGGGAAGTGTTCGCAGACCTCTTCCGCGCTGGCCGCGGTGCAGATGATGAAAGGAATACCGCGCCGATCCAGCTCGGCGACGAGCCCTTCGGGCCCGCCATGGTGCAGGCGGAAGTCGATCAGGGCGAGATGCACCTGATGGGCATCCATCAACGTGAATGCCTCGGCCGGGTCCGTGGCAATCAGCACCCGATACCCGGTGTTCGCCAGCGGCGCTTCAATCACCGAGGCGACAAGAAAGTTGGTTTCCACGACCATGGCCGTGTGGGGGAACTGCTGAGTTGACATGCTCACTCACAAACGCGGGACAACCGTCCACCGGCTGGTGAACTGGCATAACTCAATGCGCTTGCTAGACGCCCGGAAGCAGCGAGTTCGGTGGTGCCCCGCAGGGCATCGGGCTCGTCCGGTAAACAACACTTTATGCCGATCCGGAGCCAACCGCACCTAAGAAAGACATGTCCGCGTACGCTTCCCCGAGCAGCCCGGCACTGCATTCAAACCCAACGGGAACCGTTCCGAGTCGGATCTGACTGCTTATGACACAAGGCTCAAGTGACAGCCGCAGTCTTCCGAGATCGACTGGCTCGCTTCGGAACACGCTCCCGCAGCAGCCGCAGCGTCTCCTCGAGGCTGCTCCGCATGGCGACGACCAGGTCCCGGACGCACCCAACCCTTATGGCATCGAAGCCGGTGAGGCCCGGGCTCACGCTGTCGATTGCGTCCAGTTCCTCCTGCAGGCTGGCAAGCAGCTTCTGCGCCCGTGTCACATGGTGTTTGCGCGCCGTGCCCAGACCATTTCCCAGCCGCCGCAACTGGTCCGCTTCGTCCTCCCAGTCCGAGTAGGACAAGCCATTTATCATCAGATACGTGCCAGCGGGCCGATCCAATATCTCCATAGGCACGGAAAGTACTTAGCCCAATGGGCCAAAATGCGACGGCTACGTCGCTCAGTGTTTCCAGGCTACGACCTGGATTGCACGGGCCGTTTTCCAGGCCATGGCCTGGATTCCTTCCAGCCCAGATCCCCTCCGCGGCCTCCCTCAGGCTGCGGCACCTGCTGCCGTCACCAGCCTTGGCGTAGGCCTCGGTTCCGTCCGCCAACCAAAGTAAGTTGACATGCGCGATCACCTTTCCTACTGAGCGGCCTGACCTGAAGACGCCGATCACCGGCCAGACCCGAACGAGGTAACATGATCCGCCAGACGACCCTTGGGGGGATGCTCATCGCCGCTGCCATCTGTGTCACCGCAGCGCCGGCCATCGCCGCCGAGCCCGAATTCACCCTGACGATCAAGGACCATCTGTTCACGCCGGCGACGCTTGAGGTCCCGGTCGGCCAGAAGATCAAGCTCATCGTCATCAACCAGGACGCCTCCGAGGAGGAGTTCGAGAGCCACGACCTGCACGTCGAAAAGATCGTCTCGGGCGGCAAGACCATCAGCGTCTTCGTCGGCCCGCTCGAGGCCGGCACCTACAATTTCGTGGGCGAGTTCCACGAAGACACCGCCAAGGGCACCCTCGTCGCAAAGTAGGAGCCCACGGTGGGTTCGACCTTCATCATCGCCTTCCGCGAAACGCTCGAAGCGGCCCTGATCGTCTCGATCGTTCTGGGCGCGAGCCGCGACATCCCGGGCCGGACCCTCTGGGTTGCCGGGGGGCTGGTTGCGGGGCTCCTCGGCGCCGGCCTCGTCGCGCTGTTCGCCGACGCCATTTCCGGCTTCTTCGACGGCATGGGCCGCGAGCTGTTCAACGCTGGCGTGCTGCTGATCGCGGTGCTGATGCTGGCCTGGCATCAGGTGTGGATGGGGGCGCATGGCGCTGAGTTGGCGGCCGAGAGCCGCCAGCTGGGCCAAAGCGTGCAAAAGGGCGTACGCCCGGTATCGGCGCTGGCGCTGGTGACGGCGATCGCGGTGCTGCGCGAAGGCTCGGAAACGGTGCTGTTCATGTACGGCATCGCGGCCGACGGCACCGCCGACACCAAGTCCATGCTTATGGGCGGGGGCCTCGGCGTCCTCTCCGCCGCGGCGCTCGGATGGGTGCTCTATGCCGGCCTCGTGCGTGTGCCGGTCAAGCACATCTTCAAGGTGACCGGCATCATCATGCTGCTGCTGACCGCAGGCCTCGCGGCGCAGGCCTCGGCCTATCTCGTCCAGGCGGGGTACCTGCCGGCGCTCGGCTACGATATCTGGGATTCCTCGGCGCTCCTCGCGCAGGACAACCCGATCGGGGTGTTCCTGCACATCCTCGTCGGCTATGTGGCCCGGCCGATGGGCATCCAGGTGCTGGTCTACGCGGCCACCCTCATCAGCATCCTTCTGGCCTCGGCCCTGGTGCTTCGCGCGCATCGTGCGCCCGCTCGGTCTGCTGCTGGCTAGGCCGGAGCGGGGTTGCATCAGTGCCCGGATGCTGACACCGCGAGCGACCACTTGAACCCACCGCCCAAAGCGACCGGTGCGGGGGGCCAGCTTGACAACCAACTACTTCTGCCACTCACCTAGCCCCGAGAACGCAGGGGGCTGGATTGAAACACTTGGCGTCGTCATGCCTTGCCGCCCTCGTCGTCATCGTGCTGACCGCCTCCGCTCAATCCTGCCCGCTGGTGCGGAACGGTGAATTGGCGCAACGCCTTGAGGATGGCGGCTTTCCCTTGGCCTTACTCAGCAAAGCGCACGTTGCGGAGCTCAATCACTACGGCGACTTCCTTCAGTGCGAATGGGGTTTTGGTCCGTATGAGGTTTGGTCCCTGTCTGCCTCCCGCCGATTGGACGACATCTATTGGGAGACAGTCGTTTTCAGCGCCTTTGGCTTTCCTACTCACGCGGTCGCAGTTGCAGAGATCGGCGGTCGCACGTCTTGGGAGGCCCACGCCAAGAACAACCCGGACACGGACATCTACTACTACCTCGCGCCTGGAAGTAGCACGGCATTCAGGGTGAGCCGGGCACGCCACACTCTGGGAGAGGAGTGAGCCGACGTTCGGTCGGCCACCTGGATTTAGGAGCGCGTTGGCGCTCCCCTAAATCTCCTCCGGTGGCTCCCAGTTGGGCCAATCCGCCACGTGGTCTTCCCACTCGCCCGGCTTCACCGATTGCTCCGGCACGGTGCGGCCGCGCACCGAGACGCCGACGGCCATCACTGTCTCCGGGTCGCCCGAGACCAGCGGGTGCCACCAGGCGAGGCCCTTGCCTTCGGCGATGCGGCGATAGGCGCAGGTCTTGGGGATCCACTCGATGGTGCGGACATTCTCGGGCGTCAGCTTGATGCAGTCGGGCACCACCTTCAGCCGGTTGGGATAGTCCGAGCACTTGCAGCTGTCGCCGTCGAGCAGCTTGCAGCGCACATCCGACACGTAGATGTCGCCGGTGTCCTCATCCTCGAGCTTCATCAGGCAGCAGCGCCCGCAGCCGTCGCAGAGGGCTTCCCACTCCACGTCAGTCATTTCCTCGAGCGTCTTTTCTTCCCAGAAGGCCATTCAGAATTCCCGTGTGGCGCCAACACGCTTGCGCAAACTATCCGCTGATCATATTCGAGCGACTGCCTTGCCAATGCGCCCCAAATTGGGGAGATTCAAGACCAGCGTCGGGGCACGTCGCGGAGTTTTCGGTTGCAGGACCCGTTCTACCACAAAGAGAAGCGGCGCAAGAAAACCCGCATGCTGGCAGCCGATGCCTGGCTCGACTCGGCGCTCTACGAGTTCGGCCAGTCGCTTGGCCGCGGCTTCACGCAGGTCGAAGACTTCTTCTCGCGCTTCCGCGTTTCGGGCATCAAGCGCTTCTTCGTCGAGATTCTGTCGGACGGCTTCAGCTTCCTCGCCATCGGCATGGTGCTGGTCACCGCGCTGGCGCTGCCGGCGTTCGATGCCACGGTCAGCGGCCGCTTCAACAAGGCCGAGGACTTCGCCGTCACCTTCCTCGATCGCTACGGCAACGAGATCGGCCGGCGCGGCATCCGGTCGGACGATTCCTACCCGCTCGACAAGCTGCCGGACTATTTCGTCAAGGCGGCGCTCGCCACCGAGGACCGGCGCTTCTACGACCACTGGGGCATCGACGTTGTCGGCACCATGCGCGCGCTGGTCTCGAACGCCCAGGGCGAGAATTCAACGCAGGGCGGCTCCTCGATCACCCAGCAACTGGCCAAGAACCTGTTCCTCAGCTCCGAGCGCACGCTCGAGCGCAAGATCAAGGAAGCCTTCCTCTCGGTCTGGCTCGAGTGGCACTATACCAAGGACGAGATCCTCAAGCTGTATTTCGACCGCGCCTATATGGGCGGCGGCAACTTCGGCGCCGCGGCCGCGGCGGAGTTCTATTTCGGCAAGAAGATCACCGAGGTGAACCTTGCCGAGGCCGCGATGCTGGCCGGCCTGTTCAAAGCGCCGACCAAGTATGCCCCACATGTCGACCTCGCCGCAGCCCGCGGCCGCGCCAACCTGGTGCTCTCCAACCTCGTCGATGCGGGCTTTCTCACCGAGGGGCAGGTCACGGCGGCGCGGCGCAACCCTGCCGTGCCGATCGACCGCTCGGCTGAGGCCAACTCGCCGAACTACTTCCTCGACTATGCCTTCGAGGAGGCCAAGAAGGTCATCGAGACCTCAAGCAGCAACTCCAACACGTTCGTCGTGCGCACCACCATCGATCCGGTGCTGCAGTCCTATGCCGAGGACGCCGTCACCTCCGTCGTCCGCGAGCAGGGCGAGGCCTACAACGTCAGCCAGGCGGCGATGGTCGTGCTCGAGCCCAACGGGCAGATCCGCGCCATGGTCGGCGGCATGGACTACGGCAAGAGCCAGTTCAACCGCTCGATCGTCCCCAACCGCCAGCCGGGCTCGGCCTTCAAGCTGTTCGACTATGGCGCGGCGTTCGAGAACATCCCCGAGTACGACCCCGACACCGTCGTCAGCGGCGCGACGCAATGCATCGGCAATTGGTGCCCGCGCAACTATTCGGGCAACGCCGTCGGCCGCATCAGCCTGATCTCAGCCTTCCAGCAGTCGATCAACACCGTGCCGGTCAACCTCTCGATCAAGATGGGCCGGCAGCCGATCGCCGATTTCGCACACAAGATCGGCCTCACCAACGATTTCCCGGTCACCCGCTCGCTGGCGCTCGGCGCCGCCTCGGTCAGCGTCATCGACATGGCGTCGTCCTACGCCGTGTTTGCGAACCACGGCTACAAGACGCCGGCCTACGGCATCACGCGCATCACCACGCTGGCCGGCGATCCGATCTTCGACGCCGAAGCCAACCCGCCGCAGGTGCGCGTGGTCAGCGAGCAGACCGTGCAGTACATGAACCGCATGATGCGCGCCGTGGTCGAAAGCGGCACCGGCCGGCGTGCGCAGATCGAGGGCGTGCCCTCCGTCGGCAAGACCGGCACCACCTCTTCCTATCGCGATGCGTGGTTCTGCGGCTTCACCGGCAACTACGTGGCGGCCGTCTGGTTCGGCAATGACGACTACCGGCCGACCAAGAAGCTGACCGGCGGTATCCTGCCGACTATCGCGTGGCAGAAGTTCATGGCCTACGCCCATACCAATATCGAGATCAAACCGGTCGAAGGCGTCGACTTCCAGCCCGCTCCGTTCGTCATCGCCAACGCCGAGGAAGGCCAGCCGCTGGCCCCGGTCGCCGAGCGCCCGCCCGGGCTGAAGCCCCGCGCCGCCGACAAGCTGCTGGAAGTTGCCGATCGGTTGCGCAGTGCCCTGGGCGGCGCCGGCAACCAGGCCGCACTCACCGTCGCCGCTCCCCCTACTCCAGCCAAGGCGCTGTAACCCTTGCGCTTTCTCGTTCATCTCGGGGCCATGCTGATGGTCGCACTGGTCGTGGGCTTCGGGCTCAGCTGGTACGCGCTCAGCGACGGCCGGCTGTTCGGCGCCATCGAGATCGGCCCCTGGTCCGCCTGGCGCGATGTCGGCATCCCCACGCCCGATCCCTACACCCGCGCCTTCATCGCCCGCTCCGGCGCACTCGAGCTCGGCGCCAGCGAGGGCATCCAGTTCGTCGCCACCACTGACAGCGACAACCGCCGGCTCGATCGAGCCTGCCGCTACCGCATCGATGGCACGACGCCAGCCGCGCGCTTCTGGACCCTGGTCCCCGTGGCGCCCGACAATGGCGCGCCGATCAGCCGCGAAGATGGCCCCATGGACTTCCACAGCGCCAGGCTCAGCCGGGCCGGTGACGGCTCGGTCGAGCTCTATGTCTCCAAGACCCTTGCCCCGCAGAACTGGCTGGAAATCACCGGCAATGGCGCCTTCGACCTGATCTTGACGCTCTACGACACATCCAGCCTCTCCGGCGTCGGCGCTGATGTCGCGGCCCTGCCCTCGATCATCCGCGAGGCCTGCGCATGATCCGCACCCTGCTCTGGCTGTTCGGCGGCGTCGTGCTCGGCGGCATCATCCACATCGCGGTGATCCTCAGCCTGCCGTCGCTGTCGGCCACCGCCGCCTGGGATCGCGTCGCCGTAGTCGGCGCCGGCCCCGGCCCCACCGTGCTGCCTGCGGCCAAGGCCGGCGAGGCCAACCCGCTGCGGCTCGACCCCGAACTCGCCTACGCCGTCTGCAAGATCGACCTCAGGAACGGGCCCGCTTCGGTCAGCGGCACCCTGCCCCAGGCCTATTGGTCGGTCGCGGTCTATAGCCGCGCCGGCACGGTGGTCTATTCCACCACCAACCGCGACGGTATCGGCACGGCGCTCGACCTGGGGATCTTCAACCCGGGCCAGACGCGCCTCCTCGCCGAGCAGAAGCTGGATGTCGCCGAAGGCCTGCTGATCGTCGAAGCCAAGGAAGACGACCTGTTCGTCGTCGTCCGCCTAGCCCCGTCTCATCCGGAAATGCGCGCCCGCTACGAGAAGGCGCTGACCGGCCTCAAGTGCGGCACCATCGCCACCTGAGCTACTTCCGATACTCGCCCTCGCTGGGCGCATCGAGCAGCACGCGGCCGGGGATGGCGGCTTCGTCGTCATCCCAGCCGTTCGGACCACCGCCGCAGAAGTCCCAGGCTTCGGCCCGATCGACCCACGGGGCCATGCGGCTCAGCCGTTCATCCACCTCGATGGCCTCGCCGTGCGGCGTCTCCACCAGGAAATGGTCGAGTGCGTAGCTGTAGGAGCCATAGCGGTAGCCGAGCGCGGCGATGAAGCGACCGACATAGAGGTCGTTCTCGGCCTTGCGCAGGTGCATCTGCTCGATCATGCCCGCCTCGATATCGCCAATCTCGGCGGCTGCCACCGCGCGCTGCCGGTCAATCTCGATCACCGCGCAGATCGCCGCGAAAGTGGTCGGCAAAGTCAGCAGGTCCGCCCCGATGTCATCGGCGATGGTGTTGTAGCGCACCCGCGACGAGGCGTAGCGCTCGTTGGTCAGCCAACGGTAATAGAGATCAACCCTGTCCGGGCGAGAGCTGAACACGCCGGCCACGAAAACGATCTGCTCGTAGTCGAAGGCCCAGTCCCTGGCGTGGCGCGCGATGAGGAACCGGTACACCCGGTCGTGCATCTCGCGCTCCTGGTCGGTGATATTGAAGTTCGAGACAGGTTGGTTGCCCAGCCGCCGCATCAGCCGGTCGGTCTCGGGAATGATCTCGTCATTGAGCACGCCGGGCTTCACCCGGCCGAAATCGCCAAGCTCGTGCCCGGCCACCGGCGCAGCACAAAGCAGCAGCGCCAGCCCCAGCGCGCGAAGCATCGTCCGGTCAGCCACGGCGGCGCTTGCCGCCCGATGCCGTTCCGACCGGCTTGTCCGGCAGCGGCGAGTTGCCTCCCCGCTCGTAGCGTATCCCGGTGAACAACAGGACCTCGCCCGTGCCCGCCGATTGGGAGCGCGTTTTCGTGCGTCCACGCTTTGGTAGTTGAACCAGCTTTCCCAACCTTGCCTCCGGCGGGCGGGCGATATCTGCCGGGGACCCATTTCCATCGGCAGATCGGGAGCGACGCAGGGACCCGATGAAAGCCATTAAGAGTTCGTCAAGGTTAACAGTTCGCTAACGATTTCCCTGAAATAGTCAGGCCAGTGGTTGAGGCCCGAATCCTGGGGCCTTTCAGGGCAAAATATGATCGGTTTCCAGCCTTACGAGACGTTTCAGCTCCTCATCGAGACGGGCGGCGTCGATCGAACGAACACGCTGCTCTGCGCAGCATGCGATGCGTTTGCGCGTCGCGGACGGCCGACCAGTGCCGAAATGGAACAGTTTGCGGCGCTGGCCCAGCGCCTGTTCCCGGCTGCGGCGCCCGCTGCCCGCGCCAAGGCTGCGGCAACGCTCGGCCGGTCCGAGGACCTGTCCCCCGAGCTCGAGCAACTCGTCGTGCGCCACCTCGGCGACGACCTGCCGGATTTCCTCGTTTCGGCGCCAAAGCTCTCCGAAGGTACGATGCTGAAGGTGATCTCGTCGAACGACGTGACGCTTGGTGCCGCCCTCGCTCGCCGGGCCGATCTCTCCAACAACGTGCTCGGCCGCCTGTTTCAGATGAACAGCCGCAAGGTCTATCGCGCGCTCGCCACCAACACGGCGATCTCGCCGCGTGGCCCCTATCTCAGCGCCCTCGCCCGCTCGGCGCAAATGGATCACCAGGTCGCCTGGTCACTCGCCGCCCGCGAGGATTTCGATGCCGCCCTTCTCGCCCCCGCCTTCTTCGATCTGGGTGAGAACGACCGGGTCAAGGTGATCAACGCCTTCGCCAAGCGCGAGACACCGGACGCCCCGATCAAGCGCACGCTCGAGCAGCTGTCGGTCGCCACCGGCGAGCTCACCCGCGCGCTGATGAAGCTGTTCTCCGAGAACCGCCGCCCGGAAGTCACCAAGCTCCTGCATCAGATCACCGGGCTCGACGAAGTCCGCTGCGGCCAGATCGCCCACGATACGTCCGGCGCCGCCCTGTTCGTGGTGCTGCGCGCCTTCGGCTGCAACGCCCAGGACGGCCTCAAGGTGCTGATCCACGCCACGTCCCACGACGAGGACCGCTCCAAGGCGCTTGCCGAGTTCTCCAAGCTGTTCGACAGCGTCAGCGTCGACGCCACGGCCTTCCTGATGAGCGCCTGGCGCGGCGAGGTGAACCTCCTCGACATGACCAAACCGGAATACCGGCCGTTCGAAATCGAACGCCGCCGCATCCCGCCCCCGCAAACCCGCGAGCGCAACCCGGTGGTGGATCAGGCGATCGAGGCGCTGGCGCGGATCGGGGCCAGGGCGAGCTAGCCCCTCGCCACCTCCAGCCCCAAATCCCCGCTCCGCATCTCCAGCGACACCACCCATAAATCCGGGTCGAAATCGTGCTCGCGCGCAATCCGCTCGCGCACCTTCTCGGGCTCCACATGGTCGAAGCGTAGCTGGAACACCCGGGCCTCGGAATTGTCGCCGAGGCTCGTCGCCGGCGCCGGTGTGTAGAGCGAAACTTCCCCGTTGAGGTGATCCACCTCGACGAAGATCTGCCCGGCGATCGGATCGCCGCGGCGGGATACCACGCACATGTGGCCGATATCGTTATGCCGGCGAACGAACGCCGAAACCCAGAGGTCTGTGCGAAACATCGTTCACGTGTGCCGGAAAACCCGGCGCCTGGCTAGGCTGGCGCCGTCAGGCCAAGGCTGGCGAGCACGGCTACCGCGATCTGGTCAGGCGCACCCACCGAGCAGACAAGCATATCCCCCGTCTCCCGGTAGATCTCGTACCGCACGCGAAACTTCTGATCCTCCGACTCGCGCTGAAACCCAAAACCACGCGTCAGCTGCCGCTCCACCACGATGGAGGTAGCAATGTCGATGTCGAGCGAAGGCAGCAGGGTCACGCCATAGCCGGAGGCAACCAACCGGTCAGCACGGCGGCGATCGTCGGTGGCCGGCGTTGCCGCAAGGAAACCGGAGGACGTAACGAAGATGCTCGACGGAGCCGCCTCGCCAACCAGCCGCTCGGCCAAGGCAAGATTCTCGGCCCGATACAGCTCGTAGCCATGCGTGCCGATGAAGCTGCCGATCACCTCGATCCGCTCGCAGAACTCGAGATCGAGATCGATCAGCGACCAACCGAGCGTTCTGGCCAGCGATCGACCAAGCGTCGACTTGCCGACGCCTCCCGGCCCCAGCAGCATGAGCATCTCACCCTGCCGCCAGGGTCGTCGCGTCTCGATATGAACCGCCGAATCCATGCCCCCATCGGACCGCGACCGGACGATGGGTGCAATCTCAAACGGCGCTAGATCGAAGCGCCGTTGTCAACCAGGAGGTCAAGCAGCTCGGGCGAGATCCGGCCGGTCACCTTGTAGTTGAAGTAGACCTCGAAGTTGCGGATCGCCTTGGCGGTCGCTTCGCCGGCCACGCCGTCGGCCGGGCCATGCAGGAACCCGAGGCTCCCCAGTCCGCGCTGCACCTTGGCAACGATCACCGGATCGGTCACCGAGAACGGCGCCATGATCTGGTCGGGGGTCGCTTCGGTGTCGAGCACGGCAATATCCTCGCCCGGCTTGGGCGGCGCTTCCTCGATCTGCAGGGGCACGCCGACCTGCGGGTTGTCGGGTAGAGCCGCGACCTCGGTTCGCTGCTGCGACTTCGGCACCAGCGGGATCGGCGCGACGGCTTCCGCCGTCGTCAGCGCGTTCGTCTCCGCGGCGAACTGCTGCTTCACCGGCTTCTTCTCGGGCGCCGTCGTCATCGCCATCGACTGCACACCGTCGATAATGGTGTTGATGGCGTCGCCTGCGGTATCGGCCGCCATCTCCAGCGCCGCTTCCGGCGTCTCGGGTACGGCGCGGCCGAGCACGGTGTTGGATTTGGCGCGCTTCACCGGTTCGATCGAGCCGGTCGTTTCTACGTCGGCGGTCAGCGGCTTCGGCTTCTCCAGCGCTGCCAGCGACTGCGGCTTCACCTTGGTGGCCGCCGGCAGGTCCGCCTCGACAGGCGGCGCCTGCAGCTTGGGCAGCGTCACCGCGGCCGGCTGTTCCGCCGCGACAGGCGCGGCAACCGGTGCCGCCGGCTTCGCCTCGGGCGTCGACAGCGGCGCTGCCAGCACCATCTCGATAATGTCGCGCGTCAGCTCGCCGGTCGGCTTCAGCCCGCGCAGCTCTTCGAACTTCTTCAGCGCCCGCGCCGTCTGCGGACCGTAATAGCCGTCGACGGTGCCGGTAAACAGCTGCAGCCGCTCGAGCTTGCGCTGCACCTCGAACACGTCCTTGTTGCCGATCGGCCCGCCCTGGGTGTCGACCGGCGTCGCCACTGCGAGCTGGCGCTGCACCTTGGCCGGCGTTGCCACGACGAAGCTCTTCGGCCGCGTCTTCGGAATCACCGGTTCGATATCGGCGGTGATCTGCGAATCGATCCCGGCCGAGAACAGCGGCGCAGGATGCTGATGGCGCTGGCCATAAAGTGCGTTCGAGCCGGCCATGGCGGTGGTTACCACCAGCGCGGCGATCGCGGAATTGGTGAGGGGCGAGCGCATGTAGCGCGCAATGACCCAGAGCGCCGCCCGGCCCGCCTGGGCCAATGCGACGCCGCCGACCTGCAAGGGCAGGTGCGCAAGAGTTGCTGCCGTCATAGGGCTCTTTTTCTTTCGTCGTGCCATGTGGTGGGCATTTGCTGCTGAACCGGGTCCCGATGAAGGGGCGTAACGGCAGCAGTTTCCTCCACCTTGGTTTCCGGACCGTTTATCGGCAGCAAAACCGTCATCACGGTGCCCTCGCCCGGCGACGAGCTGGTGTGCAGCACACCATCATGCAATTCGACCAGTCCCTTGACGATCGAAAGCCCCAGTCCGGTGCCTTCGTAGCGGCGCGCCAGGCCGTCCTGGGCCTGGAAGAACGGCTCGCCGATTCGGCGCACCGATTCCTCGCCCATGCCGATGCCGTGGTCGGCCACCGAAATGGCGAGATGCCGGCCCTGCCGCTTCATCGCGAGGGTCACCACCGAGTGCTCGTTGGAGAACTTCACGGCATTCGACAGCAGGTTGATCAGGATCTGCCGGCAGGCGCGCTCGTCGGCCACCAGCATCGGCAGGCTGCGCGGAATATCGGTCATCAGCCGCACCGATTTGGCCCGCGCCATGGCGTCGACCATCTTCAGGCACGGCTCGACCAGCGATTCGGGCGCGATCGGCTCGGTGGTCAGTTCGAACTTGCCCGCTTCCAGCCGGCTCATGTCGAGCAGCATCTTCACCACCTCGATCAGATGGTGGCCGCTCTGCTGGATCAGCGTGGCGTATTCCTTGTGCTGCGGCGAAAGCTCGCCGACGACGCCCGAGGTCATCATCTCGGAGAAGCCGACAATGGCGTTCAGCGGTGTGCGCAGCTCGTGCCCAATGGTGGCGAGGAAGCGCGACTTGGCGTTCGACGCCTCTTCGGCGATCTTCCGGGCCCGCTGCAGCTCGTTCATGTAGTCGTGCCGCTCGGTCACGTCGCGCAAGAGCACCACGACCTCGTTGCGCGCTCCGGGCGCATCGGCGTCGATAACCGGCGAAAGCGAGGCTTCCACCCACACGTAGCGCGGCGCGGCGGCGGAAGGGCCGGGCTCGTCGCGGCGCATGCGGATCTCGACGCGGCGGGTCTGGCCGTCCTGGTTGGCTTCGGCGAAGGCGGTGAGATAGGTCGGGCGATCCATCACGTGGATGCGCTCGACGAGGCCATTGCCGCTCAGTTCGAACCGCCGGCAGCCGAACAGCTTTTCAGCCGAGCGCGAGGTGAACAGCACCGTGCCGTCGCTGGCAAAGCGCATCACCGCGTCCTGCACATGCTCGATCAGGTGCCGATAGGCGTTGATCTGCGCCTTCTCGTACACCTCGAATACCGAGTTCAGCCGGTTGGCCGAGTGCGCGACGATCGCCGCCGAGGCGAGAAACACGAAGCCGCCGAGGAGCGTATTGCCGAAGTGGAACGGCTGCGGCCAGGCGAGAATGCCCAGGCTCGCCAAGACTCCGAGCGCCACCACGACGACGAGCATCGCCCACGCGCGCTTCTTCACCGGGGTGCGGGTCAGGAGCGACGCGTGCACCGGCCCGAGCACCGCCACGGCGAGGCCGAAATCGGCGATCGACGGGTCGGCGACGGTCAGAAGCGCCCCGCAGAGCAGCGTGGCATAGACCTGCCCGGCCGCCGCGCGCTCATACTGGCC
Organism: Devosia sp. P1_H9; assembly: GCF_056405135.1. NCBI lineage: Bacteria > Pseudomonadati > Pseudomonadota > Alphaproteobacteria > Hyphomicrobiales > Devosiaceae > Devosia > Devosia sp. P1_H9. Next base: position 75,611 of record NZ_JBFUCQ010000006.1, on the reverse strand, counting down.
ACGCTGGCACCAGGCCATGGTCAGCACGCCCGCGGCGATGCCGGTGGTGGCGAGGACGAAGGGCAGCAGAATGGACTGGGTCAGCGCATAGAGCGCCGCCGGCATGCCGATGAGACTGAGGATCAGGATCAGCCGGGCGTTGGTTGCAATGGCCTGCCGCCGCAGGGCCTCGGGACGGCCGCCGGCGCCTCGCACCGGCTCGGTGCGCCACACATCGCTCAACCATGACCAGAGGCTACGCATAACTCGAACCAAACGCCCCGCCACCCTTTTTCTTGTTGCCCGGAGCTTCCACCCGAACGCCTAATGCGGGTTTAAGGGGAAGCCGTCCCGAGCGGGTTCCGCACCCGTTCCACGGGGTTACGCGGGGGCTTTCTGGGGTTAGCGTAAACAGTTCCTTGCAGCGACGCGTGGTTCCGAGGCGGCGGCCCGTCGACCCAACTCCCGCCGCACTCGCAATAGTCGCGATCCGACTCGACGCGACGCGACGCATTTGTGTCTAATTTTATCGAATAGGCGAAACCCGACTTAAGCCGCCGCGCCCAATGTCCCCCCAACAAAGGCAGCAGGTCTGCCGGTACGGGAAGAGGCGACGATGTTCTTGTTGAGGTCTGCATTCTGGCTGACGGTGATGTTTCTCATCATCGCGCCGAAGGACTTCGATCTGGGCAAGACCGCCGGCGAGGCATCCGAGCAGGCCCTCAAGGCCGGCCAGCAAGCCATCGTCTCTCAGGTTCTCGCCAGCGAATGCAGCACCCTCGAATGTGCCGGCGGCAAAGCCGCGCTCACGGTGCTCGCCGGCAGCAAGTTCCCGTCCGTCGACATGCCCATGCAAATGACGTCGAACCCGGTCCCGCTCCCCCGACCGCGACCGGATCGGATGGGTTAAGCCAGGGGTTGCGTCGCTTCCCCGACGCTACTCCAACAGCGATCCCTGGCCGAGCCGCAGTGCGCTGCCCCGCACTGCGGCTCTCTTTCTTCTGCGACGAGGAACCCTGCACATGCCCGGCGAGTTCAGGGGGCATGGCCACGCGATAACGGGCGGGCACTTCTTCCCCGAGGAGCATCGGGCCGAGACCGCCGCCGACCTCGCCACGTTCTTTGCGCGATTAGTCGGGAAGCGCTTCAATCGCCGCCCTTGATCGCCTATCTATCCCCTATGACTCATCCGCCAGCCTTCGCCGAGATCGCCGAAAACCTGTCCTTCCTTGACGATTGGGAGGACCGCTATCGCTACATCATCGAACTCGGCCAGGCCCTGCCGCCGCTGGCCGAGAGCGAAAAGAACGCCGAGAACAAGGTGCACGGCTGCACCTCGCAGGTCTGGCTGGTCTCCAACCACAACGGCGCGAGCCTCACCTATCGCGGCGAATCCGACGCCATGATCGTCCGCGGCCTCGTTGCCGTGCTGATCGCCCTCTATTCCGGCCGCCCGGCTCGCGAAATCGCCGAGACCGACGCCATCGCCATCTTCGACGAACTGGGCCTGCGCGAACACCTCACGACGCAGCGCTCGAACGGGCTCGTCGCTATGGTCAACCGCATGCGCCGTGAGGCAAAGGCGGTTGCGGCAGCTTAGCCGGTCGTACCGAAACCTCCGATGACCCAAACTCCCTTCAGCGCCAGCGCCGCCCATACCTATGCCGAGGGCCCGCCGCGGCAGGTGCCGGGGTTTGCGAGCCTCCATCGCATGGTCTCGCTGCTGCTGGCTGAACGCACGCCGCCAGAGGCCAGCGTACTGGTGCTGGGCGCCGGCGGCGGGCTCGAGCTCAAGGCGCTTGCCGACGCGCATCCCGGCTGGTCCTTCGTCGGCGTCGATCCGTCCGCCGACATGCTCCGGCTGGCTGAACACACGGTGGGTGAGCACCTGCCGCGGATGCAGCTGCACGAAGGCTATATTGACGGCGCTCCTTCGGGCCCGTTCGACGCGGCCGTCAGCCTCCTCACCTTCCACTTCATCCCGCGCGACCAGCGTCTCGAAACACTCCGGCAGGTTCGCACCCGCCTGGAGCCGGGTGCCCCCTTCGCCTTGGCGCATATCAGTTTCCCCCAGACCGAGCCCGAGCGCTCGCAATGGGTCGCCCGCCACGTCGCCTACGGCGCCCCGGAGGGCAGCGACCCCAGCAAGATGGCCAGCGCCCGCGAAGCCATCGCCACGAGGCTGACGATCCTCTCGCCCGAGGAAGACGAAGCCATGCTCCGCGAAGCCGGCTTTACTGAGGTCAGCCTGTTCTACGCCGGCCTGAGCTTCAGGGGCTGGGTCGGTTACGCTGGCTAGCGCCACTCCGCAGAGCCTCACCTAAACATCGCAACCCGCACCCCATCCATCCAGGCCCGCCGCCGCCTCGTCTCAACCCCGATCGCCATAGCACCGATCCCCCAGATCTCCGCCAGCCGGTCGAGCCCGATCCGCAGCACCAGCTTGGCGCTGCGGCGGGGCCAGCCGCGCTCGGTCTCGATCTGCTGCAGGCCCTTGCCGAAGCCGCAGACGTCGAGCACCACCTCGGCGCAGTCATGCGGAAGTTGCCGGTGCAGATCGGCCAGGCCGTTCCGCGCATCGGCCGCCATGTCGCCGATTTCGCTGGCATGCGCGGCTCCCTTGCCGGCGGTGTGCGCTGCCGAATAGCTCATCGTCAGCCGCGGCTGCAGTTGCGCCCGCTCGACCAGCCGGCGCAGCCGCTCGCCCGCCTCTACCTGGTGCGGCGCAAGAAAGGCTTCGCCCTCACCCGTCGCCACCGCCAGCCGTGCCAGCGGGCTCTCCACGAGGTTGAGCACTGTGTCGCCCTCACCGCGTGCCTCGACCCGGTGCTGCGCCGCAAACGCGTCTTCCTCGAGCATCTGCCGCTTCAGCCACTGCGCCGTGCCCCGGTTGGCCCGACAGGTCCCGGCATCGGCGTCGAGCACACCGAGCGACGCCAAACCCTGCACCTCCCCGGCGGCCAGCGACACCTGACGCCCGTCATGTTCAACGGCGAACACCTCATCCCCAACTCGTGCCACCCCATCCGGCAACAGCGCGCGCACGAACCGCAATGCCGCTTTGCTAGGCCGCTGCATCAGCAGCCTCCCGCTCGCGCTTTGCCTCGTCGAGGAGCGCCAGCCGCAGCCGCTCCAGCATCGCGTCGAACTCGCAATCGTCGCGCAGGTCTTCGATCAGCGCACAGGCGTGCGACACCGTCGTGCGGTCGCGATGGAAGAAGCGACCGACATCGGCATACAGCCGGCCAAATTCGACATGCATCAGGTACATCGCCAGCTGCCGCGCCAGCGCGATATCGGCCTGTCCGCGGTCTGGCTGGAACAGCGCCTTGAGGCGCACGCCGCGCTCGGCCGCCACCAGTTCAGCCAGCCGCCAGCCACGCGGGTCGGCGCGGCGCGGGTCGAGCCGCAGCAACCGCCCCCGGGTTCGCAGTCTCGATGCGGGGGCCTCGCCCGCCTGTGCCAATTCGCTCCGCATTGCCACCTCCGACGATATAGGACGATATTCCTATAACGGGCAATGCTGGAGCGGGGATAAGTCGGCCGAGATAGTCCGGAAATGCAGCGTGGCCGCCCCTTTCGGAGCGGCCACGGACGAAGTCGGCTATCGACTGGACGAGATCAGGCAGCCTTGCGGCCGAGACCATTGTCCTTGGCAAGACGCGAGCGGGTCGCCGAGTAGTTCGGCGCGACCATCGGGTAATCAGCCGGCAGGCCCCACTTCTCGCGATATTCTTCGGGCGAGAGATTGTAGTGCGTGCGCAGGTGCCGCTTCAGTGACTTGAACTTCTTGCCGTCCTCGAGGCAGATGATGAAGTCCGGAGCAACGGACTTACGAACCGGGACGGCGGGCTTCAGTTCCTCGGCCGGTTCGGCGGCAACGGGGGACTGCAGGTTACGCAGGGCGGAGTGTACGTCTGCAATCAGCTTGGGCAGGTCGGTAACGCTGAGTGCATTGTGGCTAACATAAGCGGAGACGATGTCGGCGCTCAGATCGATGAGATCGTTGTCAGCCGCGGCATTGCCGCTGATGATGTCGGTCATTTCGGGTCCTTTTCTGCGGTATGTCAGGGCGAAGGGGTGGCAGCCTTGCCCTGGACTGTTCATTAGAACCGCTGCACTGCAAATGCAATAGCAACTGTCGTCGATGTGTATAACCTTTGATTTGCGGCAATAATGTGCAGTCGCATTAGCACATCAACTGAAATCGTCGACAGTCGTCGCGGGCGTCGGGGCCTCGCCGCAGCGATATGCCGCACGGGCCAGCAGATGCGCCGAGACCGGCGTCGACAACAGCAAGAAGACAATGCCCAGCAGCGCGCGTAGCACCACCGCGCCGTCGAACGACGTCACTGCGAGGGCGAGGAAGACCAGTCCCGCACCTACGGCGCCCGCCTTGGAAGCTGCATGTAGCCGAGTATAGAGGTCCGGCAGCCGCAAAACCCCGATCGCGGCGATCAGGCTGAACAACGCCCCGGCAAGGATCAGCAACGCCGCAAGATATTGAGCAAGCTCGACGATCATTGCTCGGTCCCCTGCTTCTGGCGTCCCGCCGCCCGGCTCATCAGGTAGCGCGCCAGCGCCACAGTGGAGAGAAATCCGACCAGCGCCAGCGCGATGGCGATATCGACATAGAGCGAGAAACCGGTCAGCACCGCCACCCCGACGATGAAGCCGGTGGCGAGCACGGTAATCAGGTCGAGCGCCAGGATGCGGTCACCCAGATTCGGCCCACGGATCAGCCGAATCACCGCCAGCAGCATCCCGAACAGCAGCAGCCCCAAGGCCGCCTGGCTCGCCCACTGCAGTGCCAGCGCGCCGCTCATCGGAACGCTCCCATCACCTTCGCCTCGAAGCCGTCGGCGATATCCTTGATGAACGCCGCACGGTCGGTGACGTGGATGACGTGGATGTAGAGGAACCGCCGATCTTCGGAGACATCGACGCTCAGCGTGCCCGGCGTCAGGGTGATCAGGTTGGCCAGCAGCGTGATCTCGGCGTCGCTCGTCACGCTGAGCGGAAACGCGATGATCGCCGGCCGGATATGCGCGTTGAGATCAGGCCGGATCACCAGCCGCGCCACGCGCAGCGCGCTGATCACCAGCTCGCCGATGAACAGCAGCGCCAGCGAGACGATTCGCCAGGCGCGCGGCAGCAGTTGCGGGCGCGACACATACCGGCGCACCACGAACAGTCCGGCACCGCTGACCAGAGCGCCCAGCAGCAGGTTGGGTAGCGTGAAACTGCCGGTCGCCGCCGCCCAGCCCAACGCGAGGACAATAGTAAGGAGGACAAGGCTCATGGCACGGCTCCCTCCAGCCCGACGGCGGCAATGTACCCCACCGGCCGCAGCAACCCAGCAGCCGCCTGTTTGCCGAAGCCGAGCAGCGGCTCCGGCCACAGCCCGAGCGCCAGCACCACCAGCGCCAGCACCCCGGCCGAGCCGAGCCCCAACCAGCTTGCCGGTCGCGTCAGCGGCCTCAGGTCCGGGTTCGGCGCCTCGGACGCGGCCCCCTCATGCCCGGCGCGCCAGAAGATATGGGCCCAGAGCCGGCTCACCGCGATCAGCGTCAGCAGCGCGTTCACCAGCACAGCGACCCAGACCGCCAGCCCCCAGCCATCGCGCCCGAGACCCCAGTCCTCGATACCGCCCTGCACCAACAACAGCTTCGGCCAGAAGCCGAGGAACGGCGGCACCCCCGCCACCGCCAGCATCAAGACGAAGAACAGCAGCGACGGCCACGACGCCGCAGCATAAATCCCGCCCATCCGTCGCGTATCCGTCTCGCCGGTCATAGCCTCGAGCAGCCCAGCGACCAGATACAGCCCGGTGATCGTCAGCATGGCGTGCAGCACGTAAGTCGCCGACCCCGCCAGCCCCGCTGCGTTGCCCAGCGCCGCGCCGGCAATCGTCGCGCCGATCCCGCCGATGACGAGGAACCCCAGGGCCCGCCGCAAATTGGTCTCGGCGATCGCCCCCAGCGGCCCGAGAATCAGCGTCGCTATCGCCACTACCGCCAGCACCGGCTCCAGCACCTCGCGGCTCGCCGGCAGCAACATCACCAGCGCGCGCAGCAGCGCGTAGACGCCCACCTTGGTCAGCAACCCCGCCAGCAGCGCCGAGATCGCCGCCGGCGGCGCGTGGTAACTCGCCGGCAGCCACGCATTCACCGGGAACGCCGCCGCCTTCATGCCGAAGGCCAAGAGCAGCAATGCCGCGATCGAGGCCATCACCGCCGGGCTCGCCACGCTGGCGCGCGCCACGATGTCGGCCATGTTGAGGGTACCGAGCGTGCCGTAGAGCAGCCCGAGCGCGGCGAGGAAGAACGTCGTCGCGAGGAAATTGAGGAAGCCGTACTTCACCGTGCCGTCGAGCTGGATGTTGCGCCCGCCCAGCACCATCAGGCCGAAGCTGGCGATCAGCATCACCTCGAACCACACGTAGAGGTTGAACAGATCGCCGGTGAGGAACGAGCCGCTCACCCCCGCCAACAGCAGCAGGATCAGCGGATAGACCCCGTCCCGCCGCGCCCGGTCGGGCATGTCCATCCGCAGGTAGACCAGCAGCAGCAGTGTCACCCCCGCCGCCGCCATGGCGAACACCGCGCTGGTGATGTCGGCGACAAAGCTGATGCCGAAGGGCGGCAGCCAGCGCCCCATGGTCATCGCCACCGGCCCCAGCTCGCTCACCCGCAGCGCCAGTGCGATGTCGGAAACGAAGATCACCGCCACCACCGCCAGCGCCAGCCAGAACTGCGCCTCCTTCGCCTCGCGCAGCATCAGCAGCACGGCGCCACTGAGCAGCGCCAGCACCACCGGCAGGATCACCAGCCAGTCGGTTGGATGCGTCGCGAAATCCTGGAACGCGCCGGCCATCAGTAGCTCATCGGTGGTTTGGGGCCACCGCGCGGCTCGGCGACGCGCATCCGGTCGGTATCGTCTGCCTCGAGCGATTGGTAGGCCCGATAAGCCAGCACCAGCAGGAACGAAAACATCGCAAAGCCGATGACGATCGCAGTGAGGATCAGCGCCTGCGGCAGCGGGTTGGCGGCGCCCTCCAGCGGCGCCCTCGCGTCACCCAGCGCGATCGGCGGCACGATCCGCCCCAGCCGCCCGGCGACGAGGATCAGCAGGTTCACCGCGTTCCCCAGCAGCACCAGCCCGAGCAGCATGCGGATCAGCGAGCGCGATAGCAGCAGGTACATCGCGGCGGTGAGGAACACGCCCGAGAGCGCGGCGATGACGTGATCCATCAGCCCTCGCCCCCCTCTTCTTCGAGGGCCAACGCCACCGCGGAAATGGTGCCGAAGACGACGAAATAGACCCCGATGTCGAACACCATCGGCGTCGACACCGCGACCTCCACCTCGTCGAACTCGAAAATGGTCCAGAGCCCGGTAAGGAACGGCACGTCGAACAGGATCGACAGCACCCCGACCAGCGCCGCCAGCGCCACGCCGAAGCCGGCATAGGCTAGCGGATGCGCCTTCAGCGCGGTGCGCGCCGCGTCAGGGCCCATGGCCATGCCGTAGATCGCCAGTGCCGACGCCGCGATCAGCCCGCCGATAAAGCCGCCGCCCGGCTCGTTGTGCCCGCGCAGCAGCACGAACACCGAGAACACCAGCATCACGGCGACCAGCAGCGGCGCGATGGTGCGGAAAATCAGCGAGTTCATGCCGCCGCCTTTCGCGTCCGCCGAGGCTTCGACGCAGGCGTCGGCTCCGTCTCAGGCACTACCGGCTTCCGCCGCTTCGCCCCGCGGATCAGCGCGAGAATGGCGATCCCCGCCGTCATCACCACCGAAATCTCGCCCAGCGTATCCAGCCCGCGGAAGTCGACGAGAATGACGTTGACGACGTTGTGGCCATGCGCCAGCGGCACGCTGTGCGCGTTGAAGAACGTCGAGAGCCGCGCATCGAACGGCCCCTCGATCACCGCCCAGAGCAGCATCGTCACCGCCACGCCCCCGAGCAGCGCCACGGCGCCGTCGCGGGCCCAGTCCTCGAGCGGGCGCGGGTCGGCGGTGTCGAGATCGAGCCGGGTCATCACCAGTGCCAGGATCACCACACTGAGGATCTCGACCATGAACTGAGTGAAGCTCAGGTCCGGCGCGCCGACCAGCAGATAGAGCAGCGCCACCGCCAGCCCCTGCACCCCGAGCGCCAGGATCGCGAACAGCCGGCTCCGCGCATAGACCACCGTCACCACGCCGAGCACGGCCAGCCCGACCAGCCCCCATTCGTAGAACTGCAGGTCGACCCTCCGAGGTCCCCGCGGCAGCCCGTCCATCAGCCAGAGCGGCCCGATCGCCGCTGCCGCCAGCAGCACGAACACCACGAGCAAATACAGCTCCAGCCGCCCGTGATGCAGCAGCCGCGTCACCCCGCCGGCAATCCGCACGATGCCGAAATACACCCAGTCGAAGCCGATATCGAAGCTCCAGCCGATCACCGTCGCCGCCCGCCGCAACAGCGTCCGCGCAAAGTCGAGCCGCATGAACAGCCCGATCGCCAGCAGCCACGTCGCCACCGACAGCCAGAACGCCGGCCCGAGCAGGTCCAGGCCGAACGCCAGGTGCGTCACCACCTCGACCCCGAGGATCGCCGATGTCGCCGGAGCCACCGCCAGTTGTCCCGCCAGCGCCGGCACGAAGCCGAAAAAGATGCCGAGCACCCCGAGCACGATAGGCCCCGCCAGCATCGCCACCGGCGCCTCGTGCGCCTCGATTGGCGTCGGCAGCAGTTGCCCCATGAACGGCTTGATCAGCAGCGCCAGCCCGATCGCCCCGAGCAGTGCGTTGCCGGCGACCAGCGCGGCCAACGCCACCAGCGACTCGAACTGCCCGAGCGCCAGCGCCGCGTACATCTCTTCCTTGGCGAAGAACCCGATCAGCGGCGGCAGCCCGAACATCGCCGCGCTCGCCATGATGGTGCCGATGAAGCTCACCGTCATCGGATCGCGCAAACCCCCGAGCATGGTGATGTCGCGCGTGCCGGTGCCATGGTCGATCGCCCCGGCGACGAGGAACAACCCCGCCTTGTAAAGCGCATGCGCGATGAAATAGAGCACCGCCGCGGTCACCGCGAGTTCGGTCCCTGCCCCCAGCAGCAGCATCAGCAGCCCGAGCGAGGCCAGCGTCGTCTGCGCCAGCATCTGCTTCAAATCGGTCTGCCGCAGCGCCGCGATCGCCCCCCACAGCAGCGTCGCGCCGCCGAACGCCATGAGCGTCAAGTTCCAGATCGCCTCACCGCCCAAGTGCGGTGTCATCCGCGCTACGAGGTACACGCCGCCCTGCACCATGGTCGCCGAATGCAGGTACGCCGAAACCGGCGTCGGCGCCTCCATGGCGTTGGGCAGCCAGAAATGGAACGGCAGCTGCGCCGATTTGGTGAAGGCAGCGAGCAACACCAGGCCGACCAGCAGCGGATAGGCGACGTTGCCCTTGAGATCGCCTGCCGCACTCAGCTCCCAGCCACCCGAAATGCTGTAGATCACCACCCCCGCCGCCAGCAGCGCCAGCCCGCCGAAGCCGGTCACCACCAGCGCCTGTATCGCCGCCCGCCGCGCCGCCTGCCGCGTATGGTCGAAGCCGATCAACAGGAACGAGGCGACTGAAGTCAGCTCCCAGAACAGGTAGAGCGCCACCAGATTGTCAGCCAGCACCAACCCCTGCATCGCCCCCATGAAGGCCAGCATGAACCCAAGGAACCGTCCCTGCTTGTGCCCCTTCAGGTAAGCGCCGGAGTAGAGCAGGATGAACGCCCCGATCCCGGCAATGGTCAGCGCAAAAACGAGGCTCAGTCCATCGATCAGGAAGCTCAGCTCGAGCCCCCAGGATGGGGCCCAGGGCCAGGCGACGGTGATCATCTCGCCGTCGGAGACCCGCCCGACCAGACCCCAAAGCGCGATGAACCCGCCAACCGGGACCAGCGCCACCACCCAGCCGGCGAAGTCGCCAACCAGCCGATGGACCAGCGGCGCCAATGCCGCCACCACGAAGGGCAGCAGCACGACGAGTGCAATCGCTATTGCCGGTGTGGCCTCCACCCGGGTCCGCCCCCTGTGGGATTCGCTGGCGCCAGCTTAGCCCCTCCCCCCGCCCCGGCAAGGCAAACCGGTCGGCCCAGTCAGATGCACCACAGCTTTGTGAGTGCTCGGGGATTTGCGATCCACGGCCACAATCGCCATATCTTGCGCCGTAACGGAGATTCCCGATGAGCGAGACCTTCAAGGTTCAGAAGTCTGATGAAGAGTGGCGTGCCACGCTCACCCCCGAGCTCTACCGCGTCGCGCGCGAGCACGGCACCGAGCGTCCGTGGTCCCACATCTACAACACCGAAAAGCGTGACGGCATCTATCACTGCGCCTCGTGTGGCGCTGCGCTGTTCACGGCCGACACCAAGTACGAATCCGGCTCCGGCTGGCCCAGCTTCTTCAAGGCCATCGAGGGCTCGGTCGCCCAGACCATCGACAAGAGCCACGGCATGGTCCGCGTCGAAGCCCACTGCGCCAACTGCGGCGCCCACCTCGGCCACATCTTCCCCGACGGCCCCAACCCCACGGGCGATCGTTACTGCATGAACGGCACGAGCTTGCAGTTCGAGCCGAAGGCGTAATCCTCTAAACCTCCCCCACGCGCTCTTGCCTTCTCCCCTTGAGGGAGAAGGTGCCCGAAGGGCGGATGAGGGGTATCGCATCGCCTGGCGATGCGCGCTTCGAGCGCCAGCGAGAAGCGAGTGCCCCTCACCCGTCTCGGCTTCGCCGAGCCACCCTCTCCCTCACGGGGAGAGGGACACCACGTCCTCAGCCGGTGTATAGGCGCACCTGTTAACTCCCCCGAGACCCTCCCCCATGCCCACCCCACCCGTCGCCGAACGCCGCCAGCATGCCACGACCAATCACGGCATCACGCGACTGGACCCCTACCATTGGCTGCGCGCCGACAACTGGCAGGAGGTGATGCAGGACCCGTCCACCCTGCCCGCCGATATCCGCGGCTACATCGAGGCCGAGAACGCCTATTTCGCCGAAGCCTTCGAAACCCCGCACGAGGCGCTGACCGATAAGATCTACCGCGAGATCCGCGGCCGCATCAAAGAGGACGAGACCGGCATTCCGTCGGCCGATGGCCCCTGGGCCTACAACTCGCGCATGGAAGAAGGAAAGCAGTACCCGATCCTCGTTCGCACACCGCGCGACGGCGGCGCGGAACAGCTGCTGCTCGATTGCAACATCGAAGCCGGCGACGAGTATTTCGGCTTCGGCGGCGGCGACCACGATCCGTCGCATCGCCTGCTCGCCTGGAGCGCCGACCGGCAGGGCTCGGAGTTCTACACGCTGCACATCCGGGATCTCGCCACCGGCAAGGACACCGGCGAGATCATCGAGGACATCGCCGGCGGCGGCGTCTGGTCAGCCGATTCCAGCGCCATCTACTATTCCGAGTACGACGACAACCACCGCCCGTACCGCGTCCGCCGCCACGTGCTCGGCACGCCGCAGGCCGATGACGAAATCGTCTATGAGGAAAAGGATCCGGGGTTCTTCGTCGGCGTCGACGAGACGCTGTCGCGCAACTACATCGTCATCGACGCGCACGACCACCAGACCTCCGAGTTCTGGCTGATCGACACCCGTACCGGCGGCGCTCCCAAGCTCGTCTCCCCCCGCCTCACCGATCGCGAGTACGATGTCGAGGACCGCGACGGGGTGTTCTACATCCTCACCAACGCCGAGGGCGCCGAGGACTTCAAGATCGTCACCGTGCCGGCGGATAACCCCGCCGCCGAGAACTGGATCGACCTCGTGCCGCACCGGCCGGGCGTGTTGATCCTCGACATCATCCTCTTGCAGCATCACCTCATCCGCCTCGAGCGCTCCGAAGGCCTGCCGCGCATTGTCGTGCGCGACCTCGAGGATGGCGACGAGTGGACGGTGAAGTTCGATGAGGAGGCCTATGCGCTGGGCATGTCGGCCGGCTACGAGTTCGACACCAAGACTATCCGCTTCACCTATTCCTCGCCGACGACGCCGTCCCGTACCTATGATCTCGACCTCGTCACCGGCGAGCGTACCCTGCTCAAGGAGCAGGAGGTCCCTTCCGGCCACAACCCTGCCGACTATGAGACCAAGCGCATCTTCGCCACCGCCACGGATGGCGAGCGCGTGCCGGTCACCCTGCTCTACCGCAAAGGCCTGAAGCTCGACGGCACCGCACCCGCCCTGCTCTATGGCTATGGCGCCTACGGCATGGCGCTCCCCGCCGGCTTCTCCGTCTCCAAACTCAGCCTCGTCGATCGCGGCTTCGTCCACGCCACCGCGCATGTCCGCGGCGGCATGGACAAGGGCTATGCCTGGTACAAGACCGGCCGGCGCGAGCAGAAGACCAACACCTTCACCGATTTCATCGCCGCCGCCGAAACGCTGATAGAGCTCGGCTACACCAGCCAGCGCCGCATCGTCGCCGAAGGCGGTTCCGCCGGTGGCCTGTTGATGGGCGCCATCGCCAACCTCCGCCCCGACCTCTGGGCCGGCGTCATCGCCGAGGTGCCGTTCGTCGACGTGCTCAACACGATGCTGGACGAAACCCTGCCGCTCACCCCGCCCGAGTGGCCGGAGTGGGGCAACCCGATCACCGACAAGGCGGCCTACGACCGCATCGCCAGCTACGCCCCCTACGAGCAGGCCGGCGCCATCGACTATCCGCCGATCTTCGCCCTAGCGGGCCTCACCGATCCGCGCGTCACTTACTGGGAGCCGGCCAAGTGGGTAGCCAAGCTCCGCGCCACCAAGCTCGGCGACGCGCCGCTCTATCTCAAGACTCACATGGGCGCCGGCCACGGCGGCGCCTCGGGCCGCTTCGACCAGCTCAAGGAGACCGGCCTGAGCTACGCCTTTGCGCTCTGGTGCGTAGGATTGGCATAAATCCACCCAAAGCGGGAATTGTTGAGCAATGCCAAAGGGCCTATATCGGAGCCAGCCCAGCGGCCAACAATCATAGAGACTGTCCCCCAAGGAGGCATCCAGAATGGCATACGAACTTCCCCCCCTGCCCTACGCCTACGATGCGCTCGGCCCCTACATGAGCAAGGAAACGCTTGAGTTCCACCACGACAAGCACCACCAGGCCTATGTCACCAACGGCAACAAGCTCGCCGAGGGCAAGGGTCTCGAAGTGCTCGAGCTCGAGGACGCGGTGAAGGAAGTGTTCGGCAAGGATCCGGCGCTCTTCAACAACCTTGGCCAGCACTACAACCACGTGCATTTCTGGAACTGGATGAAGCCCAATGGTGGCGGCGGTGCCACCAAGGTCCCGGCGGCGCTGCTCAAAGCCATCGACTCTGATCTCGGCGGCTTCGACAAGTTTCGCGCCGATTTCATCGCGGCCGGCACCACCCAGTTCGGTTCGGGCTGGGCCTGGCTGTCGCTGAAAGATGGCAAGCTGCAGGTCACCAAGACCGCCAATGGCGAGTCGCCGCTGGTGCACGGCAATGCCAAGCCGCTGCTCGGTGTCGACGTGTGGGAGCACTCCTATTACATCGACTACCGCAACGCGCGCCCGAAGTACCTGGAAGCCTGGTTCGACAACCTGGTGAACTGGGAACATGTCGAGCTGCTGTTCGACGAAGCCAAGTAAGCCTTTCCGGCCAAGCCAGTTCGAGGGCCCGTCTGCTCAGCAGGCGGGCCTTCTCTCTTTACGAATATCGTAAAATTGTCGGCAGCCGCGCTTCTGTCGCTTCCGCTCGCCTCCACACAATGGTAACAATTGCTTAACCATTCGGAGCTTCGCGAGACTTTGGCCGAACCAGTCCGCACCATCGCCGTTCTTGTCGCCAATCCCGCGCTGAGCTCGATCCTCAGCATGGTGCTGGCCTCGGTGCCGAGCTTCCGCGTGCGCCCGTTCGAATCGGAACTCGCGCTCGTCACCTATATGCGGCTGGCGCCGGTCGATGTGGTGGTTACCGATTTCGACAGCGCCGGCGCCCGCGCCGACCGCGTCACCCGCGACCTCCGCGCCGATGCCGCCATTCCCTACCGTGACTACCAGGTGATCGCGCTCGCCAGCACGGTGTCGCCCGAGACCAAGGAACTGTGCATCGCGTCGGGCATCGACGAAATAATCGTCAAGCCGATGTCGCCGAAGTATTTGCTCGAGCGGGTGCAATCACGCCTCGCCCGCCGCGCCGCCAGCCTCTCGGGCTACCGCCCGACTCGCCAGCCAACGCTGCGCCGCCCGGATTTCTCGCAATACAGCAACGTCATCCCGCTCTGGACCCGCGAACGACCGCTGCCGACCCACTGACAGCCGGGCTCCGCGCCCCCTCATCCGCCCTCCCTCCCCAGTGGACCAATCAGGCTGTTGCCTCAGGCCAGCGTAATAATCGTCTTGCCGAGTTCGCCGCGTTCGACGGCTTCGTGGGCGGCGACGATGTCGTCGAGGGTCAGCACGCGGCCGATCTGGTGGGTGAGTTGATTGGCCTCAAGCGCGGCGTTGATGCCGGCGGCGGCTTCGCGGTGGGCCTCGGCAGTCATCACATAGACCAGCACGAAGCGGATGGTGGCGTCGAGAAAGATCATCGGCCAGAACGGCAGGGTGGGCTGAGGCACGGTATCGCTGGCATAGGTGGCGACGACGCCGTTGGGCGCCAGGGTCTTGCCGATCAGGTCGAGATTGGCGCCAAAGGCGACTTCGACGAAGCGGTCGACACCCCTGCCCTTGCTGTCGCCAGTGAAGGCAGCAACCCGGGCGGGCAGATCATCAGTATGGCGGTTGAGGACCAGATCGGCACCGGCCGCAGTGGCTGATGCGGCGGCCTCGTCATTGCCGACCGAGGCGATGACGCGGGCACCACCGAGCTTGGCGAACTGGATGGCGTAGCGGCCGACCGCGCCGGCACCGCCGGAGACGAAGACGGTTTTACCAGTGACCGGACCATCGACGAAGACACAGCGATAGGCGGTCATGGCGGGAATGCCGAGGCAGGCGCCTTCCTCGAAGCTGACGCCATCGGGCAGGTGGACGGCCTTCCAGGCGGGGAGCGTAGTGTATTCGGCGGCTGAGCCGTTCCAGCGGCCAAGCTGGGATTCGTAGAACCAGACGCGCTCACCGATCCGGCTGTCGAGTTCGGGGGAACCGACGGCGACGATCTCGCCCGCGCCATCCTGATTGGGCACGACCTGCGGGAACGCCGGGGCACCGCTGCCGCTGCGACCCTTGGTGTCGGACGGATTGATCCCCGAGGCGCGGACGCGGATCAGCACTTCGCCGGGCGCGGGTTGTGGCGTCGGCAACTCGCCGACCTGCAATACGTCGCGGGCGGGACCCTTGGTGGAAAACCAGGCAGCTTTCATTCGCATGTTCCTCTTGTTTCCCAGCCTAACTAGGTCTTCAATGCATCTGAGAACAGTACGTACAAAGGCAACATGTACTATCATGAATGATAGCACCCCTATCCTGACCCGCCCGCGCCGCAGGGCTGGCCGCACCGGTTGCGCGGTGGAAGTCACCCTTTCGGTAATCGGCGGCCTGTGGAAACCGGTGATCCTGTTTCACCTGCTCGACGGCAAATTGCGCTTCAATGCGCTGTGCCGGATGGTGCCCAATGCGACGGCGCGCATGGTGACGCTGCAATTGCGCGAACTGGAGCGCGACGGGGTGATCAATCGCATCGTCTATCCGGAAGTGCCCCCGCGCGTCGAATATGAGCTGACGGAACTGGGCCGTTCGCTCGAGCCGGTGCTGCTCAGCATGCGGAATTGGGGGATGGGCTTCAGCTCGGACGAGGAGCGCGAGCACCTCCATGTTTGCCCCTGAGCCCGCTGTCGCGGCAGTCCGCCTAGGCTGACCCTCCGACGCGGGGATGACATCAGGTGTGGTTTGGAGAGCGTGCTGCCCTAGGCCGTCACGTTCAGCGCCCAGGCCACCTTGTTCCAGAGGTCGTCGACATTGTCCGTGAACACCACCACGCGATCCGCATGGCTCACCGAATGGCTGAGGATATCGGTCGCCATGCCCCGCATCGCCTCGAACGCCCGGTGATGGTTTAGCAGCACCACCGGCTTGCCGCCGCCGCCCGCGCCGGTGCGCACCCAGGTACGGTAGAGCGCCGCCGCCGAGGCCAGCGAGCCCGGCAGCCCGACAATGGCCTGCGCCAGCTCACCCACACGCTTCACCCGCGCCTCGGGGTCGTCGATGCGTTCCACCGGCACCTCGGCCAGCGCCGCCGGTGCCTGGAACGCCGCATCGGCGACGATCAGCACTTCGCCGCCCGCCGCACGGGCGCTGGTGATCAGCGGAATGTTGTCCAGCGTCTCGTCGGCGAGGCAAATGATCCGCGCCCCATGCCGCGCCAGGAGCGTTCCCGCCTGCGACATGATCGAGCTGCGCTCGGCGTCCCCCGGCCCCTTGTCCGAGGCAAACACCGCCAGCGCCGGGTGGTTCTGCGCGACGTTACCGGCCACGGGTCAGGCCACCGAGAATGCCGCGCAGCAGCGCCTTGCCGAGCCCGTTCGCCATGGTGCGGCTGAACGAGGTGATCGCCGCTTCGGTCGGCGACTGCCGGGTCGACCGCCGCGGCTGCGCCGCCCGCTCGGCCCGCTCTTGCGCCGCCGCAGCCTTGGCTTCCGCAGCAGCCGTCTTGGCGTCGAGCTCGGCCTGCCTGGCCTCCGCCTCGCTCGCCTGCCGTTCCTGGGTCTTCTTGGTCAGCACCTCGAACGCCGACTCGCGGTCCACCGGTGTGTCGTAAACTCCGGCTACCGGCGAGTTGGCGATCACCGAGCGACGCTCTTCCGGCAACAGAGGCCCGACCTGCCCTGAAGGCGGCCGGATCAGCGTCCGCCCGACGATCGACGGCACGCCCTTCTCCTCCAGCACCGAAACCAGCGCCTCGCCGGTGCCCAGTTGGGTGATCACCTCGGCAGTCGAGAAAGCCGGGTTGGGGCGGAACGAGTCCGCGGCCATGCGCACCGCCTTCTGTTCTTTCGGCGTGTAGGCGCGCAGCGCGTGCTGCACGCGGTTCGACAGCTGCGCCAGCACCGGATCGGGGATATCGATCGGGTTCTGCGTCACGAAATAGACGCCGACGCCTTTCGAGCGCACCAGCTTCACCACCTGCTCGACCTTGTCGACCAGCGCCTTGGGCGCATCGTCGAACAGCAGGTGTGCCTCGTCGAAGAAGAACACCAGCTTGGGCTTATCCGGGTCGCCCACCTCCGGCAGCACCTCGAACAGCTCCGACATCAGCCAGAGCAGGAACGTTGCGTAGAGCCGTGGCGCGCGCATCAACTCGTCCGCGGCGAGGATCGAGACATAGCCTTTGCCGTCGGTCGTGGTGCGCATCAGGTCGCGGATGTCGAGCGCCCGCTCGCCGAAGAACTGGTCGCCACCCTGCTGCTCGAGCACCAGCAGCGAACGCTGCACCGCGCCCACCGTCGCCGAAGCGACATTGCCATACTGCACCGAGATGTCCTTGGAATTGTTGGCGATTTCCACCAGCAATGCCCGCAGGTCCTTCAGGTCGAGCAGCAGCAGCCCGTTATCATCGGCATACTTGAAGGCGATGTTCAGCACGCCTTCCTGCGTATCGTTGAGATCGAGGATGCGGCTCAGCAGCAGCGGCCCCATCTCCGAAATCGTGGTCCGCACCGGGTGGCCCTGCCGCCCGAACAGGTCCCAGAAGATCACCGGGAACTTGTCGGCGACATAGTCGGTGAAGCCGATCTCCTCGGCCCGCTTCACCTGCCAGTCGAGCATCTTGCCCATGGCGGCAATGCCCGACAGGTCGCCCTTGATGTCGGCCGCGAACACCGGCACGCCGGCCGCCGAAAACCCCTCGGCCATCGACTGTAGCGTCACCGTCTTCCCGGTGCCCGTGGCGCCGGTCACCAACCCGTGCCGGTTGCCGTACTTCAGCGCCAGATATTCCGGCCGAGTGCTTTGGCCGAGATAGATCTTGTCGGGAAGGAGCATGACGCCTCACTGGATTCGATGGCCGGTTCAGGACTCTATAGCGGCGAGGGGTTGGGCTGCCAAATGAAAGCGGGGCGACGGAGGCTGTGCGCCACGTCCATCGTGCGCAAAGGATACCCCCACCAGCCTATCCGCGAGCCGGCCCCGTGAACCGGTGTCCAATTTCAACCCCGCATCCCCTGGGGAAGCCACAGCATTCGGCAGTTCCCAAAAGCGCCCCTACGCCCTTACACTCCGTGCCATGCGCATGAACCGCCGTCACATCCTCGCCGGCCTCGCTGCCCTGCCGCTCGTCGGCGCGGTGCGCGCGCAATCGCTCGATTCGTCGTCGCTCAACCTGACGCCGGGCAGTCTCGACGATCAGAGCAGCGCGATGCAGGAGGCCCTGCTGCGCGCCGCGGGCGAAGGGCGGCCGCTGTTCCTCCAATCCGGCAACTACTACGTGCAGAACCTTCAGGTCCCCAGCAACGTGGTGGTCCATGGCATCCCGGGCGGCACCATCCTCGCCGCCGCAGACGGCGCGCCGGTGATCCGCATTGCCGGCAGCGCCCATGTCAGCTTTTCCGGCGTCACCTTCACCCGTGGCAATGGCGGCCCCTCGGGAGCCGACCGCGGCCTTGTCGAGATCGAAGCCAGCGACCACGTCACCATCAGCAATTGCAGCTTCGTCGGCGGCGCGGCTAATGGTCTTGCCGTACGCGATGCCGGCGCCGATATCGAGGATTGCGATTTCACCGGCCACGCACTCGCCGCGATCTTCTCGGTCGATGGCCGCGGCCTCAACATCGCATCCAACCGCGTCGACAAGTGCGGCAATGGCGGCTTCCTGATCTGGGGCAGCCAGCCGCGCCACGATGGCTCGGTGATCACCGGCAACACCATTACCGGCGTCGGCAACACCAATGGCGGCAACGGGCAGAACGGCAACGGCATCAACGTCTTCCGCTGCAACGACGTGATCATCTCCAACAACCAGATCGCCGATTGCGCCTTCACCGCGGTGCGCCTCAACTCGACCGGCAATGTCGCCGTCACCGGCAATGTGTGCCGCAACTCCGGCGAGGTCGCGATCTTCTCGGAGTTCGCCTTCACCGGCTCGGTGATCTCCAACAACATCGTCGACGGCGCCGCCGCCGGCATTTCGATCACCAATCTCGATTCCGGGGGCCGCCTCGCCGTCTGCTCGGGCAACATCGTGCGCAACATCCGCGCCCGCTCCGAGGTCAACCCGGACACCAAGCCCTTCGGCATCTACGCCGAAGCGGAAACCAGCATCTCGGGCAACAGCATCGACAACGTCCCCGGCATCGGCATCATGGCCGGCTACGGCACGTTCCTGCGCGACGTGATCATCGCCGACAACGTGCTCTACGCGACGAACACCGGCATCGGCGTCAGCGTCGTCCAGAACCCCGCTCCCGGCCCGGTCACCATCACCGGCAACATCGTCCACGCCCCCCAAGACCACGCCATCGTCGGCATGGAGTGGGACAAGGTCGTCACCGGGGATCTGGTCAAGGATGCCGCGAAGTACCCGCACGTGACGGTGGCGGACAATTCGGTGACGAGCCCCTAGCAGCCACGCTCTCAGTCAGTGCCTTCTCCCCTTGAGGGAGAAGGTGCCCGAAGGGCGGATGAGGGGTCCCGCATCGCTCGCGATGCGCGATCTGAGCGCAGCGAGGAGCGAACCGGCCTAAGCCGCCCGCATCTCACCCACATCGAACCCGCGCACGTTCCGCACCACCTGCCGGGCGAACTTCTCCAGCACTGCGCGCTGCGCCGCGTCCGGGTCGGCGAAGCGCAGCAGCAGGTTGGCGACGAGCGTCTGGCTCGCCAGCATGTTGCCGTCGTCGATCTTCAGCGCGTAGCCCCAACCCTTGTCGCGGATGGCGCCGCACTGCACGCCCTCGGCCCCGCCCTTCTGCATGACGCGGCCGCCGAACGCTTCCATCACCAACGTGTCGAGATGCCCCGTGCCTGCCACCAGCAGCGGATGCCGGGTCGCCGCGTCGAAAATGCGCCGAGCAGCGCTCCCCAGGTCGTCCGGCAGGCCCACGCCCGTCGCCATCTTGGCGAACCCACGCGCAAAGCCCGAAAGCGGCGCTGCCCAGGTCGGGATCGAGCAGCCATCGGTGCCGCAGCGATCCTCGCTCAGCGGCTCGCCAATCACCGTCTCGATCGCCTTGCGCACCGCCACCTGCACCGGATGCCCACGCGTCACGTAGTCATGCGTGTCGACACCCAGCGCGCGCGCCACGCTCAGCATCCCCGAATGCTTGCCGGAGCAATTGTTGTGCAGCTGGCTCGGCTCCAGCCCGGCTGCGCGCAAGGCCTCGCGTGCCTTGCTGTTCGTCGGCTGGTGCGCCCCGCATTCGAGATCGCCGGCGCCAAGCCCGATATGGTTGAGGAAATGCGTCACGCCGAACACGTGAACGTCTTCGCCGTGATGCGAGGCGCAGGACAGCGCCAGCTCCTCTTCGCTCAATCCGAAGCGGTCGATGGCGCCCGACGTCACCATGGCCAGCGCCTGCATCGACTTGATCGCCGAGCGCGGAAAGACCGGCCGCAAAATGTCGCCGGCCTCGGCGATGATGTTGCCGTCGGCATCGGAGATGACGAAGGCGCCACGGTGGCGGTTCTCGACGAAATTGCCGCGCGTCTGCTCGACAAGGATGGGGTTGGCGTCCACGACTGCACTCACAGAAAAAAGGCCCGGAAGGTTCCCTAGGGAACGCGTCCGGGCCGTGAAGTCAATGTTCGGAGGTCAGTCAAAGGCACGTGTGCATGGGAGGTCAGTCGGTAGAAGCCCGCCACGCGCCGTTTGGAGCAACGCGGGCGGGAAATCGGTGGGATCAGATATCCCAGTCGTAGGCCATCTTCAGGAACTTGGCGTTCACCCAGCCCTTGGTGTCCTGCTGCTCGACGAGGCACCAGTCCGAGCCGCCCTGCGGCGCGATGATGCAGCGCTCGACCCAGACACTGGTCTTGGGTTCGAACTCGCCGACCTTCTGGGAGTACGAAGCGGGCCACTTGCGGACGTTGAGCGTGTCCCACTTCTTGACACCCACGATGTGGGCGGGGCTCTCGACGTCATAACCGGCGGCCATGGCGGGCTGGATGGCGAAAGCGGCAGCGCTGGCGATGATCAGACCGGCGAGGGTCGCGACCAGCAGCTTCTCATGGTTCTTGTTCATTTGGGCGTCCTCACGGAGCGGGGTTCAATCTGTTGTCCCGAACATGCCCCACCCGGTTTGAACCCGCTCTGAGCCCGCTATTCAGAAAGCATTCATCGGCAAGGCAATGTCGCGGCCACAAAAAGGACAGGGCGGCTGCCCTGCGGCGCCGCCCCGTCGAAACGATGATCGATGCGTTCAGCGTTCGAAGTGGTGCACGTAGAGGCTGATGGTGTCGTCGCCCATCATCCTGACCGCGAACACGTCGTCGGCGTGGTAGCCCTTCTCGCCGAGCATTTCGACGAGCAGGTCGTTCCGGGCGATCGAGGTGCGGAGGTAGGCCGCGTTGCCATCCGCGCGCATCAGCTCGCCGCCCGGGCAAAGCTCGGTGACCCAGACGCGGTAGCCGTTGTCGATGCCGGTCACGTCGGCCGGGAACACGCGGCTCAGATGACCCAGTTGGTCGCCGCAGGAGTTGGATGATGAGCCGCCATCAGGGCAACTGGCCTGGCCGCACGGGGTGTCGAGCTGAACCTGGACGGCCCCGGCCGGCACGGCAGAGAACGAAGTCAGCACGGCGATGGCGAAGGTGGCGGCGAGAGCGAGCTTTGGCATTTTTGTCTCCTGGGTGCGGCGAGCGCCGCACGGCGTTTAGGGCGCGAAGCATTACTGCTCGTCCGATGGCCAGCAGTTGGGCTCATTGCCTTGAACCGCCTCTGACGACGCCGTTCAGGTTGGCTACAGGAATGACCCGGGCCAAATCAGCAGAGCCAGGGCGGTTCGGCGGTCGGGTTTTGCTTCTTCGCAAAAGAGGAGGGCGGGACCTCGCGGGTCCCGCCCTCAATATTCGATGCGTCGTGGATCAGAGTGCGTGGACGTAGAGCACCGCTGCCTTGCGGCCGACGACCACGCCGACCACGTCATCGGCGCCGTAGCCACCCTGACCGAGCGCCTTGTCCATCTTGTCGTTCTGGGCGATGGCATGGCGCAGGTTCTCGACGCCCAGCTGCTGCTCGATTAGGTTCTTATCGACGCAAACCGGCACGACATCCACGGCGTCCCTGCCGTTGACGCTGGTGATCTGCTTGGCCGTGACCTTGGCCAGGTCGCCGATCTTGGCATCGCAGCGCACGAGGCCCGCGGTATTGCCCGGGATTTCCGGATCGCCGCCCGGCTTGCCCGGCTGGCAGTTCTTCATGCAGCCCTCTTCAGCGATCTCCGGAATGTCCGGGCCGCCGCAGTTCAGCATGCACCCTTCTTCGGCAACGTCCGGTTCGTCGCACTCGACCACGTGGCAGAACGGATCGAAGGGTTCGCCCACTTCGGAATCGCCATCGTCGCAATCGATGGTACAGCCACCGCCGCCGCCAGGGATGGTAGAAGTCGGCTGGGCGTAAGCAGGCATCGCAAAGGCGGCAAGGCCGATGGCAGTCACCATGGCCAGCAGAATGAGTTTCAGGTTCATGATTTTTCTCAACAGGTTTGGTTGCCCGGCGGCACCCTCTGCCGCCGTTCGCCACGCTCTCGGCGCGTCGTTGGGGCGGAACTAGTGCTGGGCGTTTGAACTGCTGGTGAGAGCCGTATTCAGAGATCGTTCATCATCGGACCGCGGCGGAAGTGGCGCAGACTGTCATCGATCAGGGACAGGGACAGGCGCCGGCGGCGCCCGTCCGTGGCTAACGATCAGCGATGATCGTCGAAGCGGTGGACATAGAGGCTGATGGTGTCGTCGCCCATCATCTTCACGGCAAACACGTCGTCCGCGTGGTAGCCCTTCTCGCCGAGCATGTCGACGAGCACATCGTTCTGGGCGATGGAGGTGCGCAGGTAATCCGCATTGCCGTCCGAGCGCATCAGGTCGGAGGTGGGGCAGAACTCGGTGACCCAGACGCGATAGTTATTGTCGACGCCAAGCACTTCGGCGGGGAACACGCGCTTCAGGTGGCCGAGTTGTTCGCCACAGCTTTCGCCGTGTTTGCTATCCTGGCCCGGGCAACGCGGGCCAGCGGTACAGGGCTGCGGTTGGGCGAGGGCGGGGAGAATAGAGGCCGAACTCAGCGTAATGGCCGCAATTGCAGCCAGCATGACCTTGGACATTTCAGTCTCCTGTGGTGGTGCGGCAGCTTCGCCGCGGCAGTTCCTTTCCAGTTCGGGGCGCTGGTGCCCTGTGACGCTTTGAGCGTGATGCCAGATGGCATCGGACCCAACGCCGGCCGGCATCGCGTGCCGGTTCGGCGTCAGGGTTTATTGTAGCACTTCTGGGAGGTTAGCGGTCGAAGTGGTGGACGTAGAGGCTGATGGTGTCGTCACCCATCATCTTCACCGCGAACACGTCGTCGTAGTGGAAACCCTTTTCGCCGAGCATGTCGAGGAGCACGTCGTTCTGGGCGATGGAGGTGCGAAGGTAGGCCGCGTTACCGTCCGAGCGCATCAGTTCGGAGGCGGGGCACAACTCGGTGACCCAGACGCGGTAGTGATTGTCGACGCCAAGCACTTCGGCGGGGAACACGCGCTTCAGGTGGCCGAGCTGGTCGCTGCAGGACGGCTCGTTGTTTTCGTGTCCGCAGCGCTGACGCGGACAGTCTGTGCTCTGTGCAAGAGCGGGGAGGACGGAAGCAGAAGTCAAGGTAGCAACCGCGAGTGCGGCCATGGCAAGCTTGTTCATTTCAGTCTCCTGATGGGGGCGGCGGGGTGCTGGCCCGCACGTCGAGTCCTTTTTCAATGTTGAGGGGTCGCGATGAAGCGAACCGCCTCCTTGACGCTGGAGACGAGGCTGCGCCAACCGGCTTGAACCGGCCGTGACAAGTGCGTTCAGGCTCGTGACAGAATGGGTGCAACCCGTGCTAGGCTCAGGGCAAATCAGTTCGGGAGGATGAGGAAATGGCCAAGGTTCTGGTGACGGGCGGCAGCGGTAAGCTCGGGCGGGCGGTGCTCAAGGACCTGGTGACCAACGGCTACTCCGTCCTCAACATCGACCAGCAGATGCCCAAGGACCCGATCTGCCCTACCGTCCGCATCGACCTCACGGATTTCGGCCAGGTGGCACAGGCGATCATGGGCGGCGTCGATGAGCGCAAGGGCCCGTTCGACGCAGTGGTCCACCTCGCCGCCATCCCGGCGCCCGGCCTCTTCGCCAACAGCCGCACCGTCGCGAACAACGTGCCCACCAGCTACAACGTGTTCGAAGCCTGCCGCCTCGCCGGCATCAAGAACGTCGTCTTCGCCTCGAGCGAAACCGTGCTCGGCCTCCCCTTCGAAACCCCGCCTCCCTACGTGCCGGTCGATGAGGAGTATTTTCCGCGCCCCGAGAGCGCCTATTCGCTCGGCAAGCTCCTCGACGAGACCATGGCGGCGCAGTTCTGCCGCTGGGACCCCGAGCTCAAGATCGTCGGCCTGCGTTTTTCCAACGTCATGGATGTCGAGGACTACAAGGCGTTCCCCGGCTTCGACGCCGACCCGAAGCTGCGCAAGTGGAACCTCTGGGGCTATATCGACGCCCGCGACGGGGCACAGGCCGTGCGCCGCGGCATCGAGGCCGAGTTCAAGGGCTTCGAGCCCTTCATCATCGCCAACCACGATACGGTGATGAGCCGCTCCAACATGTCGCTGATGGCCGAAGTGTTCCCGAACGTGCCGCACAAGCGCGAGCTCAGCCAGAACGGCACGCTGCTCTCGATCGACAAGGCCCGCCGCTTGCTCGACTACAACCCGCAGCACAGCTGGCGGAACCACGTCTGATGATCCTGCTCGGGGGTCACGGCCTGCCCGTTGGCAGCGACGACCCACACGCCTTCGCCCACGCCCACCGCGAGTTCGGCTACGGCGCCGCCTACGTGCCGGAGGTGTCGATCAACGACACGGCCCGGCTCGTCGATATCGAGCAGGCCTTTGCCGAGGCCGATGTCGTCCTCGCCGAGATCGGCATCTGGCGCAACCTCGTCTCCCCCGACGAAGCAGTACGGAAGACCAACCTCGCCTACGCAGTCGAGCGCCTCGCCATCGCCGATGCGGTCGGCGCCGGCTGCGCGGTCAGCTACATTGGCTCGTTCAAGGCCGGCACCGATTATGCCCCGGCCGCCGAGAACATGGGCCGCGAGGCGTTCGACGCCTCAGTCGAGACCGTCCGCTACCTGCTCGACACCGTGAAGCCCACCCGCGCCAAATTCGCGCTCGAGATGATGCAGTATTCCCTGCCCGACAGTGTCGACAGCTATGTCGAGCTGATCCGCGCCATCGACCGGCCGATGTTCGGTGCGCATTTCGATCCGGTGAACCTTATCATGACGCCACGGGTGTATTTCGATAACGCCGCACTGATCCGCGAGTGCTTCGACAAGCTCGGGCAATGGGTGGTCTCGTGCCACGCCAAGGACATCAAGCTCCACCACCAGGCGGCGCTGCATCTCGACGAGGTGCAGATCGGCGAGGGCGTGCTCGACTACCGCACCTATCTCACTGAGCTCGACCGGCTGCCGCGCGAGGTGCCGCTGATGTTCGAACACCTCGAGGGCGAGGCCTACGCCGTGGCCCGCGACCGCATTTTCGCCGTCGGCGACGCGGTCGGCGTACGTTTCGCGGTGCGGCCCTGACATTCACTCCTTGGTGATTTGCCGCATTCCGGCCCACAGTACTGCGTTGCTAGCCTCAACCGACCACGACGACTGGAGCCGCCATTGGGCGCCTATATCCTGAGACGCTTGCTCCTGATGATCCCGACGCTGTTCGGCATCATGGTGGTCTCCTTCGTCATCGTGCAGTTTGCTCCCGGCGGACCGGTGGAGCAGGTCATCGCCCAGATGTCCGGACAGAATGTCAGCGCCACTGAGCGCGTCACCGGCAGCCAGCAGGGCGACTTCTCCGGCCAGCAGACCGCCGAGGCGAAGGATACGTCCGACGTCAACTCGACCTATCGCGGTGCCCGCGGCCTCAGGCCGGAAATCCTCGAGCGGATCAAGAAGCAGTTCGGCTTCGACAAGCCGCCGCTCGAGCGCTTCGTCACCATGATCTGGAACTATGCCCGCTTCGATTTCGGCAACAGCTACTTCCGCGATATCTCGGTCATCGACCTGATCAAGGAGAAGCTGCCCGTTTCCATCACGCTGGGCCTGTGGATGACGCTGCTCGGCTACGGCGTCTCGATTCCGCTCGGCATCGCCAAGGCCCTTCGCGACGGCTCGCGCTTCGACATCTGGACCTCGTCCATCGTCATCGTCGGCTACGCGCTGCCCGGCTTTCTCATCGCCGTGCTGCTGATCGTGCTGTTCGCCGGCGGCAGTTTCTGGAACATCTTTCCGCTGCGAGGGCTGGTATCCGAGAACTTCGCCGACCTCCCCTGGTACCGCCAGATCCTCGATTACTTTTGGCATGTCACCCTGCCGATCACCGCCATGGCGGTCGGTGGCTTCGCTACGGTGACGCTCCTCACCAAGAACTCCTTCCTCGAGGAAATCCGCAAGCAGTACGTCACCACCGCCCGCGCCAAGGGCCTGAACGACCGGCAGGTGCTGTACCGGCACGTGTTCCGCAACGCCATGCTGCTGGTCATCGCCAGCTTCCCGGCGGCGTTCATCTCGGCCTTCTTCGGCGGCTCGCTGCTGATCGAGACGATCTTCTCGCTCGATGGCCTTGGGCTCCTCGGCTTCCAGTCGGTGCTCAACCGCGATTACTCAGTGGTGTTCGCGACGCTCTACGTCTTCTCGTTGATGGGTCTCGTCATCGGGCTGGTCTCGGACCTGATGTACATGTGGATCGATCCGCGCATTGATTTCGAAAGCCGGGAAGTCTGATGCACGCCAGCCTAGCGGGCGCCCGCTCCCCCTTCCTCGTCTTTGCTCCGGCCGATCAGGCTCGTTCGGCGCCAGTGCTCTCGCCGATCAACGAGCGCCGGCTCAAGGTGTTCAACGCCAATCGCCGTGGCGTCTGGTCGCTGTGGATCTTCCTCGTCCTGTTCATCCTCACCATGTTCGCCGAGCTGATCGCCAACGATCGGCCGCTGGTGGTGAGCTACAAGGGCGAGCTGCTGTTCCCGGTGGTCGTCGCCTACCCCGAAACCAAGTTCGGTGGCTTCCTCGCAGAAACGATCTATCGCGACCCCTTCATCGCCGACGAGATCAACGCCAATGGCTGGATGTTCTGGCCGCCGATCCGCTACTCCTACGGCACGGTCGACGAATCCCTCACCGGCGCGGTGCCCTCGAAGCCATCCTGGCTGCAGACCGCCGAGGAGCGCTGCGCGTTCTACCCCGGCGGGGTGGACGACCCCTCCTGCAACATCGGCAACTTCCACTGGCTCGGCACCGACGACCAGGGCCGCGACGTGCTGGCCCGGCTGATCTACGGCTTCCGCATCTCGGTGCTGTTCGGGCTGATCCTGACCGTGCTCTCCTCGGTTGTCGGCATCGGCGCCGGCGCACTGCAGGGCTATCTCGGCGGCTGGGTCGATCTCATCGCGCAGCGCCTGATCGAGATCTGGACCTCGGTGCCCTCGCTTTATCTGCTGCTGATCATTTCCAGCATCATCGCCCCAAGCTTCTGGGTGCTGCTCGGCATCCTGCTGCTGTTCTCGTGGACGGCGCTGGTCGGCATCGTCCGGGCGGAATTCCTGCGCGCCCGCAACTTCGAATATGTCGCCGCCGCCCGCGCGCTCGGCGTTTCCAACCTCAAGATCATGGTCGGGCACCTGTTGCCCAACGCCATGGTCGCCACCCTCACCTTCATGCCGTTCATCCTCGCCGGCTCGGTCACCACCCTGACGGCCCTCGACTTCCTCGGCTTCGGCCTGCCCGTTGGCTCGCCGTCGCTGGGTGAGTTGCTGAGCCAGGGAAAGGACAACCTTTCGGCATGGTGGCTCGGCATCACCGGCTTCTTCACCGTCTCCCTGATCCTTACCCTCCTCGTCTTCATCGGCGAGGCGGTGCGCGATGCGTTCGATCCGCGCAAGACCTTCGCGGGGACACGTTGATGCAAGGGCCGCTGCTCCAGGTTGACGACCTGCACGTCGATTTCCAGACCGAGCACGGGCAGATGCACGCCGTGCGCGGCGTCTCCTTCGACATCCACGTCGGCCAGACCGTAGCGCTGGTCGGCGAGAGCGGCTCCGGCAAATCGGTCACGGCGCTATCGATCCTCCGCCTCCTGCCCTATCCGGCCGCGTCGCACCCAAAGGGCCGCGTCCTGTTCAACGGCGAGGACCTGCTGCACGCCGAAGACAAGGCCATCCGTGCCGTGCGCGGCAACGCCATCTCGATGATCTTCCAGGAGCCGATGAGTTCGCTCAACCCGCTCCACACCGTCGAGCGGCAGGTGAGCGAGGCGTTGATCCTCCATCGCGGCATGCGGAAGGCCGCAGCGCGCGCCCGCACCATCGAGTTGCTGACCGAGGTGGGCATCCCCGACCCGGTCTCGCGCCTCGACGATTTCCCGCACCAGCTCTCCGGCGGCCAGCGTCAGCGCGTCATGATCGCCATGGCGCTCGCCAATGAGCCGAAGCTGTTGATCGCCGACGAGCCGACCACCGCGCTCGACGTCACCGTGCAGGCGCAGATCCTCGAACTGCTGATGTCGCTGCAGCAGAAGCGCGAGATGGCGATCCTGTTCATCACCCACGACCTCGCCATTGTCCGCCGCATGGCCGAGATCACCCACGTGATGACCGAGGGCAAGATCGTCGAGTCGGGCCGCACCGAAACTATCTTCGCCGACCCGCAGCACGCCTACACCAGGAAGCTGCTGGCAGCCGAACCGAAGGGCGATCCCCCGACGCCAGCCGCCGATGCCGAACAGATCGTCGCCGCCGAAAAGCTGCGCGTCTGGTTCCCGATCAAGCGCGGTTTCTTCCGCCGCACCGTCGGCCACATCAAGGCGGTCGACGACGTCGACATCACCATCCGTCGCGGCGAGACGCTCGGCGTCGTCGGCGAATCCGGTTCAGGCAAGACCACGCTCGGCCGCGCCCTGCTCCGCCTCATCGGTTCGGAGGGCCGCATCGTCTATCTGGGCCGCGACATCGAGAAGCTCTCCTGGGGCGCCATGCGGCCGCTCCGCAAGGACCTGCAGATCGTCTTCCAGGATCCGTTCGGCTCGCTCAGCCCCCGCATGTCGGTGGCCGAGATCATTGCCGAGGGCCTCGCGGTCCACGCGCCGCAACTTCGCCCGGCCGAGCGCGACGCCCGCGTCGTCCGCGCCCTCACGGAAGTCGGGCTCGATCCGGAAGCCCGCTTTCGCTACCCGCACGAGTTCTCCGGTGGCCAGCGCCAGCGCATCGCCATCGCCCGCGCCATGGTGCTCGAACCGAAATTCGTCGTCCTCGACGAGCCCACTTCCGCGCTCGACATGAGTGTCCAGGCGCAGGTCGTCGACCTCCTGCGCGAGCTGCAGCATCGGCACGGCCTCACCTACCTGTTCATCTCGCATGACCTCCGCGTCGTACGCGCCCTCGCCAACCAGGTGATGGTGATGCGCAACGGCAAGGTGGTCGAGCACGGCCCGGCCGCCGAAATCTTCGCCGCCCCGAAATCCGACTACACCAAGGCCCTGATGGCCGCCGCCTTCGCCGTCGAAGCCGTGCCGACGCCCGAGGTGGCGCAGTGATTGCCCTGGGGTCCGGCGCAAACAGACCCCCACCCCTGTCCCCTCCCGCTAAGAATGGGGAGGGAGACCCACTCTCTGAGATCGAGGCTAGCGTCTCCCTCCCCCTGTTGAGGGGGAGGGGACAGGGGTGGGGGTCAGCCCGCACCGGCCGGAAGCGACCCACCTCGATTCCCGCCACAATCCCCCCTAAGCTCAGCCAACACGTTCTCCCCCGAATGGAGGCCTTCATGCACAAGCTAGCCGCCCTCACCCTCGCCGCGCTCCTCGCGTTCAGCCCGGCGATCGCCCAGGACAAGGTCTGGCACCACGCCGGCTCGCTGATCGGCGAACCCAAATATCCCGAAGGCTTCCAGAAGTTCGACTACGTGAACACCGATGCGCCAGTCGGCGGCGTCGTGCGGTTGAGCTCAATGGGCGGCTTCGACACCTTCAACCCGATCCTGCCCCAGGGCGAACCCGCCGACGGCATCGGCCTCGTCTTCGAGACACTGACCACCCCGTCGCTCGACGAGAACTCCACCCAGTACGGCAACCTCGCCGAAGCTTTCAGCTACCCCAACGATTTCTCCTCGGTCACCTTCCGGATGAACCCACGCGCCAAATGGGCCGACGGCGAGCCGGTCACCGCCGAGGACGTGGTGTGGACCTTCAACAAGGTCATCGAGCTGAATCCCAGCCAGGCCAACTACTTCGCCAACGTCAAGAAGGCCGAGGTCACCGCGCCGGGCGAAGTCACCTTCACCTTCGACCAGGGCGGCAACCGCGAACTGCCGCATATCATGGGCCAACTGATCGTCCTGCCGCAGCACTGGTGGGAGGGCACCGGCGCCGACGGCAAGCCGCGCGATATCGCCCACTCCACCCTGGAGCCGCCGATGGGCTCGGGCCCCTACAAGCTCGCCAGCTTCTCCCCCGGCGCCTCGATCACCTACGAGCGCGATCCCAACTACTGGGGCCTCAAAGAGCCGTTCAATATCGGCCAGAACAACTTCCAGGAGATCAAGTACGAGTATTTCCGCGACACCACTGCCGAGTTCGAAGGCTTCAAGGGCGACGAATTCGACTGGTGGGACGAGAACCTCGCCCTGCGCTGGCAGAATGATTACAACTTCCCGGCCGTCACCGACGGCAAGGTGATCAAGGAGCTGTTCGAGAACGCCTATCGCGGCTCCGGCATCCTCGTCGGGTTCGTGCCGAACCTGCGCAAACCCCTGTTCCAGAGCGAAGCACTGCGCGAAGCGATGCTCTACGCCTTCGACTTCGAGGAGCTCGACAAGCTCCGCTTCTTCGGCCAGTACGACCGCATCAACAGCTTCTTTTACGGCACCGAATTCGCCTCTTCCGGCCTGCCGCAGGGCGAGGAGCTCGAGATCCTCAATTCGGTCAAGGACCTCGTCCCCGCGACGGTGTTCACCACCGAGTACAAGAACCCGGTCAACGGCGACACCACCAAGCTCCGCAACAGCCTCCGCACGGCCAACGAGATCCTCACCAAGGCGGGCTACACGCTGAGCGGCAACCAGCTGATGACTCCCGACGGCCAGCCGGTGACGTTCGAGATCCTCCTCAACGGCCCAACCATCGAGCCCATCGCCACGGCGTTCCAGACCAACCTCAAGCGCCTCGGCATCAACGCGAGCATCCGCTCTGTGGATTCGCCGCAGTACATCGAGCGCGTGCAGAACCACGACTTCGACATGATCTACACAGGCTGGGCGCAGTCGCTCTCCCCCGGCAACGAGCAACGCGATTTCTGGGGCTCGGCCTCCGCCGCGCAGAACGACAGCCGCAACTATGGCGGCATTTCCGACAAGGGCGTCGACGCCCTGATCGACAAGATCGTCTTCGCCGACGACCGCGAAACCCTCATCGCCGCCACCCGCGCGCTAGACCGCGTCCTGCTCGCCCACCACTACGTGACGCCCACCTACACCCTCCGCAAATCCCGCATCGCCCGCTGGGACCGCTTCAGCCACCCGGCCGAGCTGCCGGAGTTCTCGATCGGCTTCCCGACAGTGTGGTGGTACGACGAAGCGAAGGCGGCAAAGACCGGGGCGGCGAAGAACTAGGGCGGCGCGCCCACCGGCCGTCATCCCGGCGAAAGCCGGGACCCACTGCTCGATGGTTGGATAGGCGCAGGCCCATCCGGTCCATCACAGCAAGGTCGGAGAGGTTGGTGCACGTGGAGCGGTCAGCGCACTGGGTCCCGGCTTTCGCCGGGATGACGTCCTATGGATGATGAGATGAGCTGCCTCACCCCCTCAAATCAAACCACCCAATCCCCTTCACCGCGGCCTCGTCCACGGCGTCCTCATACCCCGCATCCGCATACCGCATCACGCCGAGCCCCGTGTCATTGGTCAGCGCATGGCTCAACCGCGCATCCCCCGCTTCGGTCCCATCCGCTACCAGCGTCACGCCCGCCGAGGTCATGTACCCCGCATACCCGCCGCCGCCCGAGTGGATCACCACCAGGTCCGCCATCGACGAAGCGAGCAGCATCGCATCCAGCAGCGGCCAGTCGGCGATTGCGTCCGAGCCGTCCTTCATGTTCTCGGTCATGATGTTCGGATGCGCCATCGCCCCGGCATCGAGATGATCGCGCGAGAACGCCACTGGCCCCGCCAGTTCACCCGACCGCACCAGCGCATTCACCGCCAGCGCCAGCGCCGTCCGCTCGCCGTGCCCCAGCCACGCAATCCGCGCCGGCAACCCCTCGAACGGCACATACTGCCGCGCCAGCCGGATCCAGTTGGTGACGATCCGGTTGTTCGGGAACATCTCCAGCACCAGCTCGTCGATCCGCGCGATATCCGACGCCTCGCCCGACAGCGCCATCCAGCGAAACGGCCCGATCGCCCGCGCGAACAGCGGCCTGAGATACGCCTCGGTGAAGATCGGGATGTCGAACGCGTTCTCCACCCCCGCTTGCTTCGCCTGCGTGCGGATCAAATTGCCATTGTCGAACACCTCGGCGCCCGCCTGCTGGAACCCCAGCATCGCCCGCACATGGTCGGCAATCGAGGCCCGGCTCGCCGCCATCAGCTGCCCCTGCCCGTCCACCCGCAGCCGCCGCACCTCCTCGAGGCTCATGCCCTTGGGCACGTAGCCGTAGACGAGGTCGTGCGCGCTGGTCTGGTCGGTGACGATGTCGGGAATGATCCCCCGCCGCAAAATCTCCGGGTAGACCTCCGCAGCATTGGCCACCAAGCCAACCGACAGCGCCCGCTTGTCCCGCACCGCCGCCTCGATCAGCGCCAGCGCAGTATCCAGATCCGGCGCGATCTCCTCGAGGTAGCCGATCTCCTTCCGCCGCCGCGCCCGCTCCGGATCGACATCGACATCGAGGATCGCCGCCCCCGCCATGCGCCCGGCGAGCGGCTGCGCCCCGCCCATGCCACCCATCCCGGCGGTCAGGATGAACCGCCCGGCGAGCGAACCGCCAAAGCGCTTCTCGGCGATGCGCATGAAGATCTCATAGGTGCCCTGGATCACCCCCTGGCTGCCGATGTACTGCCACGCCCCGGCAGTCAGCCCGCCCCAGGCGATCAGCCCCTTCTTCTCGAGCTCGTAGAACACCTCGGCCTTGGCCCACTGCCCCACGATGTTGCAGTTCGCCATGATCACCAGCGGCGCCTGCGCATGGGTCTTGAACAGCCCGATCGGCTTACCGGACTGGATGACCAGCGTCTGGTCCTCGTCCATCGTCATCAGCGTCTCGACGATCTTTTTGTGCGCCGCCCAATTCCGCGCCGCCTTCCCCAGCGCCGCATAGACGATCAGCTTTTCCGGGTCCTCGCCAACGCTCAGCACGTTCTCGAGCAGGCGGAGAAGCGCCTCCTGCCGCCAGCCTTTGGCGCGCAGGATCGGACCGGATGGAATGGGGAAATTCGGATGGCGGGGATTGGGTTTTGGCATGGTCTAGCCTTGTAACCCGAGACGGCAGTGCCCGAAAGACACCCCACCCTGTCCCCTCCCCGGGGGGTACTCTTCCCGCACCAGCCTATCAGCGTCGGAGCCCGGCTACTCCCAGCCCTTCCGAGCCTTCTTCTTCCGCTTCACGCCGTCGAGCGCGTATTTCGCCAACTCGATGCCCATCGCCTTCTCCACCGGCGGGTATACCGCCGGATCGAGCACCGAGGACGACAGCGGGATCACCTTCTTGGGCACG
This sequence comes from Devosia sp. P1_H9, assembly GCF_056405135.1. Lineage (NCBI taxonomy): Bacteria > Pseudomonadati > Pseudomonadota > Alphaproteobacteria > Hyphomicrobiales > Devosiaceae > Devosia > Devosia sp. P1_H9. Next base: position 41,731 of record NZ_JBFUCQ010000006.1, on the reverse strand, counting down.
TGCAGCACGAACACGAACATCCCCTCGCGCAGCTGCCCGGCGCTCAGCGGCTGCCCCGCCGCATCCAGCGTCGCAATCACGTCGGGGAAAGTCGCGAGCCGGTTGCCCCCGGCATCGTCGATCGCCATGTACTCGTTCATGGTATGGATGGTGACTGCCTTGTCGCCCTCACCCAGCACGAACCGGCCGATATCGAAGGCCTCCTTGGTGTAGACGAGGTCCTTCTTCGTCACCGGCCCCTTCACCAGGATCGTGCCGCCCGTCGCCTTGACGATGGCGTCGATCACCGCCGAGCCGCCCTTTTTCTCCGCCGCGATGATCGCCTCGCCGAGGCTCAGCGCCAGCGAAATCCCGCCCAACGCCGCGTTGCGCCGCACATATTTGGCGCGCAGCGGATTACGGCACGAGGCGATGAACCCGCCCGACATGTCCGCCGCGGTGCGGAGGATCGGCGAGATCTTCGCCGTCGCGCCCTTCACCACCAGCTCGATGTAGCGGTTTTCGTCGCGGTTGCCGCCCACGGCGGTCTGGATCATCTGCTTGGGACTGCCGGCCATGCCGATCGAGCCCATGTCGCCGGTCGGGTGCGCGCGGATATCGCCCACCGCATCCACCACCTTGGTGCCGAGAATGGCGCTCGGCAGCCAGGCGTTCAGCGTCGAGCTCTTGCCGTTCTGCCCGATCATCAGGCCGCTGAGCTTGTCGCCCAACGCCTTCTCCAGCAGCTTCACCGCCTTGACGTAATCGACGCCGCGCATCTCCCACGGCGTGGTCGAAGCCGGCGCGCCGATCGCAGCAGCGGTCGCCACCCAGTCGCGCGGCTCCAGTTCCTCGATGTCCACCAGCTCGGGCTTGCCGACGCTCACTGCCGCATAGCCGAGCATCCGGCCATGATCGGCCCAGCCCCCGCCCCCCGCGGCATAGACGGAGCCGCCCTTCACCGCGGCTTCCACATCCTTCTCGGTCAATACGCGACCCATACTACAAGTCCTTATCGAGCCTCTTCACCGCTTCCAGCAGCACCGCGGCGCCCAGCGCCACATCCGCCGTTTCGGCATATTCCTCCGGCGCATGACTGCGGCCGCCCAAGCACGGGATGAAGATCATCGCCGCCTTGGTCACCCGCGCCATCCATGCCGTGTCGTGCCCGGCGCCCGAGGCCATGCGGCGATGGCGCGCCCCCACGGCCACGGCTGCCGCGTCCAGCGTATCAAGCACGAACGGGTCGCAAGGCGTTGGCAAATTGTCGGAAATGGTCAATGGCGGCTCTATCGCCACCCCGGTCGCGGCTGATGTCGCGTTAACGAGCACAGCCAGTTCGGCAACGAACTTTTCCATGTCCTCCCGCCGCTCGGCCCGCGCATCGATCAGCAGCCGCGCCCTAGATGGCACCACGTTCGCCGCACCCGGTTCGATCGAGAACTCGCCCACCGTCGCCGCGAAATGGAACCGGCCCTTACTGAGCACCGTGCCGAGTTCCTCGATCCCCACCACCAGCCGCGCCGCCGTGGTCAGCGCATCCTGCCGCGAGCCCATCGGCGTCGTCCCGGCATGATCGGCCTGCCCGTTCACCACCACCTCGATCCGGGTGATTCCGGCAATTGCCGCCACCACGCCGATATCGAGATGCCCATCCTCCAGCACCGGCCCCTGCTCGATATGCAGCTCGAGGAACGCCGCGATATCCTCGCGCTTTTCGAGCTTGTTCGGATTGCCGCCAACCTCGGCAATCCCCTCGCGCAGCGTCAGTTCATCGACGCGCCGATCCAGCCACTCCGCCGGCCGCACCCCAGCCATGCCGCGGCTCCCGACGCACGACACCCCAAAGATCGACACCTCCTCGGCGAGGAAGTCGACGATCTCCAGATTATGCTCCAGCACCACGCCCTGGTCGTGCAACGCCCGCGCCACCTCCAGCGCCGCCGACACCCCGGCGATGCCATCAAACCGCCCGCCGTCGGGCACGGTATCGGAGTGCGAGCCGAGCATGATGGTGCGTTTGCCGCCGCGCCCCGGCCGTCGCCCGATCAGGTTGCCGGACGCATCAATCCGCGTCTCCAGACCCGCCGCCTCGAACCGGCGGACGAGCCACTCCCGCCCGCGCAGGAACATCGGGGTAAAGGCGCGCCGCGTGTACGGCCGTCCGGGCTCGGTGATCTCGGCGAGGGTGGCGATGTCCTCGGCGATGCGGGCTTCCTGCGTGGGGAGGTTTCGGGTCACGGTCGCACCCACCGCCCTACCCCAGGCTCAGCTACCAAGGTCCCATCAAACACCTGTTTCCCCCGCAACCAAGTCCCCGCCACCGTCCACGGCAGCGTAATCCCGTTGTACGGGCTCCACCCCACCACGTTGTGCCCCGACCGCGCCGCGTCGTACACGACCGGCCGATCCACCAGCACCGTGATATCCGCATCCTTCCCCGCCTCGAGCGCCCCCTTCTGCCCGAGCCGGAAGTGCCGTGCCGGATTGGCCGCCATCAGCTTCGCCGCCCAGGTCAGCGACACCCCACGCTCCAGCGCCCCTTTCACGAACAGCGGCACCATCGCCTCCAGCCCCGGCACGCCCGAGGCGTTCGCCAGCATGTCCGGATTGGTCTTCCGATCCTCCGACCAGCTCACGTGGTCGGTCGAGACCAGCGTCACATTCCCCGCCGCCACCTGCCGCCACAGCGCTTCCACCTCGGCGCGCGGCCTTATCGGCGGGTTGATCTTGGCCTTGCCGCCCAGACGCCGGACGTCGCTCTCCTCGTCGAGCGTCAGATAGTGGATGCAGCACTCGATGGTCGCCCCAAACCCGCGCGCCCGATAGTCGGCCGCGATGTCGTAGCCGCGGCTCAGCGAGCAGTGCACGACATGCGCGTCGCATCCGGTCTGTGCCCCGGTCTCGTAGATCTGCAGCGTCGCCAGCAATTCGGTCAGCGGCGGCCGGCTCATGCCATGCGCCCGCCAGTCGGTGATCCCCGAGGCCTTGACTGCCGCCATCGCGGCGCGAACGCTCTCGTCGTCCTCGTTGTGCACGCCCGCCGTCAGCCCGGTCTTCGCCACCTCGGCGAACGCCTCGGCCAACAGCGGCGGCGAAATCCGCGGGAAGCGCACTGGATCCGTCCCGAAAGTCGAGAACTTGAACGCCGCGACGCCTGCCGCCGCCTGCTCGGCAATCCGGCTCGCCCCGTCCTCCGGGTTGATCGTGCCGTAGAGCGCGAAATCCACCCGCGCCTGCGGTTCAGCATGCGCCACCTTGATCCTTACCGCCTCGGCCGAGCACACGAGGTTGCCCTCGTCATAGGGCATGTCGACAATCGTCGTGACCCCACCCGCCGCCGCCGAGCGGGTCGACCAGATGAAATCCTCCTGGTTCTTCTGGCTCAGCGAATGGGTCTGCGCGTCGATCGCCCCGGGCAGGATCAGCCCGTTGCCGAAATCGTGCCGCTCATGCGCATGCGGGGCGACGCCCTCGCCCACATGCACGACCTTGCCGTCGCGCACCGCGACATAGCCGCCCTCGATGATCATCGAAGGCAGCACCACCGTGCCGGCGAGGACGAGATCGAAATCGGACATCTGAGTTCCCTACGATTGCTGCCGACGCTGACCGGTGCGAGCCATCAGCATCCGCTCGAGCGCCGAAAGCGCATCATAGATCAGAACCGCCATCACGCCGACCACCAGACCGCCCTGCGCGATGAAGGCGAGATTGTTCGAGAGCAGCCCGGCGATGATCACCTCACCCAGCGTACTCGCGGCCACAGTCGAGCCGATTGTCGCCGTCGCCACCGAAATCACCACCGAGAGCCTGATGCCCGCGAGGATCACCGGCGTCGCCAGCGGCAGTTCGACACCAAGCAGCCTCTGCCGGTCGGTCATCCCCACCCCGCGCGCCGCCTCGGTCACCGCCGGCGGTAACGTCGTCAGCCCGGTCAGCGCATTCTCGAAGATCGGCAGCAGCCCGTAGAGGAATAGCGCCACCAGCGTCGGCGCCGCCCCGAACCCCAGCACCGGCACCGCCAGCGCCAGCACCGCCACCGGCGGGAAGGTCTGGCCGATATTGGCGAGCGAGCGGCTCAGCGGCAGGAACTCCGCCCCGAACGGCCGGGTCACGAGGATGGCCAGCCCCACCGCCAGCAGGGTCGAGGCAATCGTCGCGATCGCAACGATGGTCAGATGGCTCAGCGTCAGGTTGAGCAGCGAGTTCTGCACATAGATCGCCGGCTGCCCGTTCTTGGTCAGCGGCTGGAACACCCAGGCGAAGCTCTCGGGCGTGACGATGAACGCCACCAGCAGCGCGAGGACGACCAGCCGGATGATCAACCCGAGCCTCATTGCGGGCGCTCGGCCTTGTGGGCGATGTCGTCGCGGCGGATGCGGCCGATGCTGGTGCCATCGGCGTCGATCACCGGCAGCATCTCGCGCCCGGTCCACAGCAGCTCCGCGTAGGCGTCGCGCAACGAGGCGTCGGCCGAGATCGGCTCGCCCTGCGCCGGGCCGGCTTCCACCAGGTCGCGGACCCTGCCCAACGACAGCAGCCGGAACGGCCGCTCACCGGTGCCGATCAGCTCGGCGACGAACGGCGTCGCCGGCCGGGCGATGATCTCGTCGGGCGGCGCGTATTGCAGGAGCTTCCCCTTATCCATCACGGCGATCTTGGTGCCGAGGTGGATCGCCTCCTCCATGTCATGCGTCACCAAGACGATCGTGGTGCCGAACCGCTTCTGAATCGCCAGCAAATCCGACTGCGCCTTGGCACGGATGATCGGGTCGAGCGCACCGAACGGTTCGTCCATCAGCAGCAGTTTCGGCTCCGCCGCCAGCGCCCGCGCCACCCCGACGCGCTGCTGCTGGCCGCCCGAAAGCTCGCTCGGCATCCGGTCACGAAATTCCGCGGGCTCGAGTTGGAACAAGCTCAAAAGCTCATCAACCCTTTGCATAGATTTCTGCTTGTCCCAGCCAAGCAGCGTCGGCACCGTGGCGATGTTCTGCCCCACCGTCCGATGCGGAAACAGCCCATGCCCCTGGATCGCATAGCCGATCCGGCGCCGCAGTTCGAACGCCGGAACCGCCCGCGTATCCTCGCCGTCGATCTTCACCATCCCCGAAGTCGGCTCGATCAACCTGTTGATCATCCTCAACAAAGTCGTCTTGCCCGACCCCGACGTGCCGACGATCACCGCAAGCTCACCGTCCGCGACGGTCAGGCTCACGTGGTCGACCACTGTCAGCTCGAGATAGTCCTTGGTGAGGGCCTCGATCTCAATCACGGTGCATATCCTTGGGTGAGACCATTTCCACAACAGAATCAAGCACTACGGCCGCTGCAAAGGCCAGCGCCACGGTCGGCACGGCGCCCAGCAGCACCAGGTCCATCGCCGTCTGCCCGACGCCCTGGAACACGAACACCCCGAACCCGCCGCCGCCGATCAGCGCAGCAATGGTGGCGAGCCCGATGTTCTGCACCAGCACAATCCGGATGCCGGTGAGGATCACCGGAAAGGCCAGCGGAAACTCCACCGTCGTCAACCGCTGCCAGTCCGTCATCCCCATGCCCTTGGCCGCGTCATTGGCGGCCGGCGGCACATTGTCGAGGCCGACCACGGTGTTAGCCACCACCGGCAGCAGCGAATAGGCAAACAGCGCCACCATCGCCGGCGCCGCGCCAATGCCGGAAATGCCGACTGCGGAGGCGCCCGGAATGTTCGCCGCCACCCACGCCAGCGGCGCGATCAGCAGCCCGAACAGCGCGATCGACGGAATGGTCTGGATGGCGTTCAGCACATTCAGCACCGGCGCCCGCCACGCATCGCTGCGGTGGCAAAGGATGCCGATGGGAATACCAGCGACCGTCGCCGCCGCGAGCGAGCCGAGCGCCAGCGCCAGATGCGTCTGCGCCTCGCGCCAGAAGGTGTCGCCGCGGTTGAAATACTCGCGCAGGATCGACAGGTCGTTGAGCGTGCCGGAAACGAGCAGCACCGCGAAGAACACCGCCACCGCCGCCAGCACGCCGATCCGCATCCACGGCTTCAGCTTCAATCGCGCGATGGCGTCAGCCGCCAGCAGCGCGAAGGCAAAGATCAGCAGCCAGAAGCCGCCACCTGGTGAAACGCGGGCAATCTTGTCTCCCGGCGGCGTCAGGAACGTGCCGGCATGGCCGATAGCGATGAACAGCAGCGCCAGCACCACCAAGCTCGTCGCCAACCGCCACAGCGTCGGCGTCCGGAACAACGCGATGCCGATGCCAGCCACCAGCACCAACCCCAGCAACACTGCCTCCCACCCGGGCAGCGCAACGAATATCCCCTTCGATTCCCCCAGCACGATCCGGTTGGCGCGAAACGCCGCGAACGGCAGGAACGACGCGACAGCCGCCAGCCCCGCGATCAGCACGCCGAGCTTATCGACGGCGAACGGCAACCGGCCAGCTTGGGGAACCGCGATGTCTGTCATGGTGTCCGTTCGCTCATCGCGAAAACATTAGGGGTGGGCAGTATTCCTGCCCACCCCCAAAATGCACTGTCTGCGCCAAGGCTTACTTCAGGAAGCCGTTGGTCTTCAGCCAGTCGATGGCGACGTCCTTAGCAGCTTCGCCGCCGACCTGGATGCGGCCGTTGAGCGTCTGCAGCGTCGCGAGGTCGAGCTTGGCGAACACCGGCTTCAGCAGCTCTTCGATCTGCGGGTTAGCCTTAAGCACCGCTTCACGGATGATCGGCGCCGGCTCGTAGACCGGCTGCACGCCCTTGTCGTCGGTCATCACGACCAGACCGGAGGGGGCAATGCCACCGTCGGTGCCGTAGACCATCGCGGCGTTGACGCCGTTGGTCTGCTGCGCGGCCGCAGCAATCGTCGCCGCGGTGTCACCGCCCGAGAGCGTCACCAGCTGGTCGGGCTTCAGCGTGAAGCCGTAGACTTCCTGGAACTTCGGGAGGGCGGCGGGGGACGAAACGAACTCGGCCGAGGCCGCCAGCTTGATGTTTCCACCACCGGCAATGTACTTGCCGAGATCGGAGAACGTCGCGAGCTTGTTGGCGTCGGCCACATCCTTGCGAACCGCCACGGCCCAGGTGTTATTGGCCGTAGCGGGCGACAGCCAGACGATCTTGTTGGCGTCGTAGTCGAGCTTCTTGGCCTCTTCATAGGCCTTCGCGGCGTCGTTCCACAGCGGGTCGTCGGCCTTCTCGAAGAAGAACGCGGCGTTGCCGGTGTATTCGGGGTAGATGTCGATCTCGCCGGCGGTAATTGCCTGGCGGACGACGGGCGTACCGCCGAGCTGGATTTTCTCGGTTACGGCGACGCCATTGGCCTGCAGCACCTGGCTGATGATGTTGCCGAGCAAGCCACCTTCGGTATCGATCTTCGACGACACGACGACCTGGGCGTTGGCCGCGGTCACCGTGAAGGCCAGCGCCGCAACGGCGCCGAGCAGTTTCTTCGAAAGCATGATGGTCTCCTTATTGTTCCGGCCGCCGTGCACGATCCCTAGGGCCGGAATTGGCGCCAAACCTATACGGGCGCCAAGGAAAAGTCATACTCCGGCATGCTACGTGACGGGGCCGAGCGCGAAAAACTCGTCCAGTGCAGGAATGGGTGCGTGGGAAATCAGTTCCGCCATTGCCTGTTCGGAACCGAGATCGCTTTCGATGATTTCCACCTCGGCGGAAAGTGGCCGGTCGATTTCGTAGAACGCCGCGTGCTTGCGCACCTTCTCGTAGATCATCCCCGGCACGCCACTCGGCCGGTCGCCGTGAATGTCCATCGCCTGCGCCGCCAGCAGCCCCTCGAGCGCCGCGAGACGCCTTAGCGCCCGGACCTGCCGCTCCAACCGCTCGACCACCAGCGGCAGGAACGACACCTCGTCCTCGAGCCCTGCGGCCACCACGAGCGATTGCGCCGAGACCGGCATTGCCATCGACAGCGCCCGCGCAAACAGCTCGCCCGCCAGCTTGATGATCGGGCCGAAGCCGGTGGCAATCGCGCCGCGCGGCACCAGGTTGATCGGCAGGTCGCGCCGCGCTCCGTTGCTCAGCAGCACGCACCGGTTGAACGAGTTGCGCGCCGCATGCGCCAGCGCCAGTTGCGCGGTCTGCAGATAGATCGTCACATCGAGCGGCAACGAGCCGCCCGAGGTCAGCACCTGCCCATCGACCACCACCGGGTTGTCGTCGGTGCGGCCGGTAGCGGCCAGAACCGTCCGCCCCGCCACCAGCAGCGTGTCGAACACCGAGCCGAACACCTGCGCCATCATGCGCAGCGACAGCGGATCCTGGATGTGGGTGGCGTTCGGCCAGTCCCAGCCCATGGCGTTGTGATAAAGCCACGCGCCGATCTCGGCCTCGCGCTCGGTCCCCACATGCGCCACAGCCTTCCACGGGTCGCGCGACGCACCCAACGCCCCGGCCGTGGTGAGGCTCGTCGCCAGCAGCATGCGCACCGCCGACGCTGCCGAACGCACCGCCTCGGCCGCGGCCGCAAAGCCAACGGCATTGACGCTGATCGAGGCGAGGCTGTCGCGCGGCGCCATACGGCAAGGTGCCAATCCGGCTTCAGCGAGCGCGGCTTCGGCTGACATCCGGCGGTTCTGGTACACCGCCTCGCCGACGCCGGTCAGCACGGCGCCGATCTGGCCCATCAGCCCAATATCGGCGGTGCCGATCGAGCCGGTACGCCGCACCACCGGCACCACATCCCTGTCGAGCAGCGCCAGATACGCGTCAACGAGCGCGCGAGAGCACCCCACCCGCCCGGTCAGCGCCGTGTTGACGCGGATCGCCATGGCGCTGCGCACCACCGAGTTGGGAAACGGCGCGCCGGTGCCGAAATGGTGGGCGCGCACCAGCCCGAGATTGAAGGTCTCGAGCTGCTCAGGCGTCCACTCGACGTCCTTCATCGCCCCAACGCCGGTATTGGCGCCATACACCGACTCACCGCGCGCGAGCTTGTCGTCGACCACCTTCCGCGCCACGTCGACACGCGCCATGGCGACGGGATCGGCCTCGAGCGAAACCGCACGCGCGCCGATACGCGCCAGGCTCGAAAAGCTCATGGGCTTGCCATTGAGCGAGAGGGTATCGGTTTGGGTCTGAAACTGCTGCATATACAGGGATTAGCGGGTTGCCAGGGGGAGCGCAACACGACCGACCGTGCGTGCGGCCGCTCCCTCCACCGGCTACGCCGGTCCCACTCCCCCGCTTCGCAAGGGAGGATCAAGGCGAGATCGTGCCACAGCGGGATCCTCCACCGTGAAACGGGGGAGGGGGACCACCCAAAGGGTGGTGGAGGGGGCGACCAAGCGCGCTGGATTACTGCGGCAGCGGATACCGCTCCACCTCACGCAGCAGCTCGATGAACCCGTCGACCGCCGTCTCGACGGTGATGCGCCCCTTGTCCGCTGTCGCCAGGTGCGCCTCGCCCGCCGCCCCCAGCGGGTGGATATCGCTGGCGATCCAGGCGTAGCTCAACATGCCGGTCGGCCGCAGGTATTTGTAGCCCTGCTCGTCACGCTGCGCGACCGACGGGAAATCCTGCAGTGCCTCGCGGTTCACCAGTTCGGGCCGGAAATGCATCACCAGCGAGGTCTCGCTGTCGCCGCCATGGATTCCGAAGCGGTTCTCGATGTCGGAATAGATGTCCTTGGGCCAGAAATGGCTCCAGCCGGCCTTCACCGCCAGCATGTTCTGCCGGACCCGCAGCTCGCGCGCCACGATGTCGAGGATCGACACGTTCCCGCCATGGCTGTTGACGAACACCACCTTTTTGATGCCGGTCCGCGCGATCTCCAGCCCGATCTGCGTCCAGGCGTCGATCAGGTTGGTTGCCGTGCCGCTCAGTGTGCCCTTCTGCCAGATGTGCTCGTTGGATTTGCCGATCGCCTGCACCGGCAGGATGCGGATATCGAGATCCGCCGGCGCGCGCTGCACCAACAGGTCGAGATGGCCCTGGTTGATGATCGTGTCGGTGCCCACCGGCAAATGCGGGCCGTGCTGCTCCACCGCCGCCACCGGGAACACCGCGATCGTCTTGTTCGGATCGAGGCCATGGAATTGGTTGGCGGAGAAGTCGTTCCACCAGATCTTGCGATAGCTCATGTGAAGTCTTTCAGTCAGCTGGGGATCGCGGCGATCGCTTCGATCTCGACGACGAATTCCGGCCGCGCGAATCCCGTCACGATCATCAGCGTAGAGGCCGGAAACGGCTCCGGAAACAGCTCGTTGCGCACCTTCATGTACTCGGCCAAGTGCTCGCGGCCGGTAACGAACGCATTGAGCTTCACCACATCGCCAAAGCCCATGCCGGCCTCCGCCAGCACGGCGGCAATGTTGTCGAAACAGACGCGCGTCTGGCCCGCGCAATCGGGGGGAATCGTGCCGTCGGCGGTGATCCCGACCTGGCCGGAACAGAAGACGTAGCGCGAACGCGAACTGACCTCGACACCGAGGCTGTAGCGCGAAAACGCCGGATGAATCGATGAAGGCGAAAGCGGCTTATGCACAGGACCCCCGGTGTGTATGCTCAGCTAAGCGTCAAACGAGGGCGAATGAAAGCCCCAATCTAATCCTTATTGCCTATTCTGGCGGCACTTTGCTGAATGGCGCAATTTTGGGCTTTTCTTTTGCTTTTCGGCGCGGAATGAATGGTTTGGTGTGCCCGCGGGCATGGAAGTTTGCCGACCGGCCGGGCGGGGGACAAGCCCCGGCGGATACCTTAACAGGGAGACTAACGATGATCGACTTCACCAAGCTCATCTCGGCCGGCGTGGTAACGCTAGCATTGGGCATGAGCGGCGCCATCGCGCAGGACAAGGTGAGCTTCGGCACCAACTGGCTGGCCCAGGCGGAGCACGGTGGCTACTACCAGGCCGTGGCCGACGGCACCTATGCCAAGTACAACCTCGACGTCACCATCCGCCAAGGCGGGCCGCAGGGCGCCAACCGGTCGCTGCTGATCGGCGGGCAGATCAACTTCTACATGGGTGGCCCGACCACCGCGATCGACGCGGTCAAGGAAGGCATCCCGACCATCACCATCGCCTCGATCTTCCAGAAGGATCCGCAGGTGCTGCTGGCCCATCCGGATGCGGGCTTCGAGACCTTCGCAGATCTCGCCAAGGCGTCGAAGTACATCCTCTCCAAGGATGGCTTCATCTCGTACTTCAGCTGGATGAAGTCCGCCTACGAGGGCTTCGTCGACGAGAAGTTCGAGCCCTACACCTTCAACCCGGCGCCGTTCATCGCCGACAAGCAGGCGATCCAGCAGGGCTACCTGACCTCGGAGCCCTACGAGATCGAGAAGCAGGCCGGCTGGGCGCCCAAGGTGTTCCTGCTCGCCGATAACGGCTTCCAGCCTTATTCGACGACGATCGAGACCATGAAGCCCTGGTACGACGCCAACAAGGACGTGGCCAAGCGCTTCGTCGAAGCATCGATCATCGGCTGGTACAACTACCTCTACGGCGACAATGCCGCTGCCAACGAGCTGATCAAGAAGGACAATCCCGAGATGACCGATGGTCAGCTCGCGTACGGCCTCGCCAAGATGAAGGAATACGGCATCGTCGTTTCCGGCGACGCGGAGACCGGCGGCATCGGCTGCATGACCGACGCGCGCTGGAAGGATTTCTACGACCAGATGGTCACGGTCGGCCTGTTCGCCGAAGGCATCGACGTCACCCAGGCATATACCACTGAACTGGTCTGCCAGGGCCTTGGCAAAGAGCTGGTGAAGTAAGAAGAACCTACTCGGCGCGGGCAATTCCGCCCGCGCCGTTCGTCCCTAACGTGGGCTGCTGCATTGACTGATCTTTCCCTCGCCGAGCCGAGGACCGCACCGAAATCGACGCACACCGTCGTCTCCATGCGGAACGTCTCGAAAGTCTTCTCCAACGGTACGCTGGCGCTCAAGGACATGTCGCTCGATGTCGAGCGCGGCGAGTTCCTGAGCCTGCTCGGCCCGTCCGGCTGCGGCAAGTCGACGGCGCTCCGGATCATCGCCGGCCTCGGCGGCGCCAGTTCCGGCAGCATCGACTGGCCATCCTCGAAGATCAATTCCAGAGGCCTGCCCGAGGGCGATGTCGGCTTCGTGTTCCAGGAGCCGACGCTGATGCCGTGGCAAACGGTGTTCGGCAACGTCTACCTGCCGCTCCGTCTCGAGGGCGTGAGCAAATCCGCCGCCCGCCCCCGCATCATGGAAACGCTGGCCTCGGTCGGCCTCGCCGATTTCGCCGACGCCTATCCGCGCGAACTGTCGGGCGGCATGAAGATGCGCGTCTCGATCGCCCGCGCGCTGGTCACCAAGCCCAAGCTGCTGCTGATGGACGAGCCGTTCGCCGCGCTCGACGAGATCACCCGGCAGAAGCTCAACGACGATGTCCTGCGCCTCTGGAAGCAGTCGGGCGTCACCGTGATTTTCGTCACCCACTCGGTGTTCGAGAGCGCGTACCTTTCCAACCGCATCGTGGTGATGAAGGCCCGCCCCGGCCAGGTGTTCGCGGATATCCCGCTGAAGACCAGCGGCGAGCGCGACGCCGAATACCGCACCTCCGAAGAGTATCGCGCCACCACCCACGAGGTGTCGCACGCACTGCACGAAGCCATTCACGCCGGTGGAGGGACGCACTGATGAGCAACGTCGTGCAAACCGCCCCCAACACCGACGACGAAGCCGGTACAGACAGCGCCGTCGCCATCCTCCGCCCGCGCACCTCCAACACCGAGCGCGTGCTGCGGGTCGTGGTGCCGGTGGCCATGCTGGTGCTGGCGGTGATCGCCTGGCACCTGATCGTGGTGCTCAACGGCATCCCGAAATACATCCTTCCCACCCCGGGCGACGTGGTGACGTCGCTCTACAATGACTGGCCGACGCTCGCGCCGTCGCTGCTGGTGACGCTCCGCATCACCTTCACCGCGCTGGTGCTTGCCCTGATCGGCGGCGTCGCGATGGCGATCATCCTCGTCCAGAGCAAGTGGGTCGAGCTGGCGCTGTTTCCGTTCGCGGTGATCCTGCAGGTGACCCCGGTCATCGCCATCGCGCCGCTGCTGCTGATCTATGTGCCCGACACCCAGACGGTGCTGCTGATCATCGCGTTCCTCGTGGCGTTCTTCCCGATCCTGAGCAACATGGTCACGGGCCTCAAGAGCGTCGATCATAACCTCCTAAACCTCTACGACCTCTATGGCGCCTCGCGCTGGCAGACGCTGATTTATCTCAAGCTGCCCGCGTCCCTGCCCTACTTCATGGCCGGCCTCAGGATCGCCGGCGGCCTCGCGCTCATCGCGGCTGTTGTCGCCGAGTTCGCTGCCGGCACCGCCGGCCAGGGCTCGGGCCTCGCCTTCCGCCTGCTCGAATCGCAGTACCGGCTCAACATCCCCCGGCTGTTCGCGGCGCTGATCCTCCTCACCGGCACCGGCATCGCCATCTTCGGCCTCACCTCGTTCATCGCCTGGCTGTCCCTGCACCGCTGGCACGAGAGCGCCATCAAGCGGGAGAATTGAGCGTGCACGGCACCCCTGCCCTCGCGACCGGCAATGTCACCCTCCGCAACGCCCGGATCCCGAGCGCTGCCTTGGGCAAGACCGGCAGCGGTGCCGTCGAAAGCGTCGATATCGAGATCGCGGATGGCCGCATCGCCGCCATCCGCCCCACCGGCTCGGCCCCCGTCACCGGTCCCAGCCACGACCTCGATGCCGGCCTGATCCTCCCGGCCTTCGTCGACATCCACACGCATCTCGACAAGGGCCATATCTGGCCGCGCAAGGAGAACCCGGACGGCACCTGGCTCGGCGCCCTGCTGGCCGTCGGCGCCGATCGCGAAAGCAAGTGGGCCGCCGCCGACATGGAACGGCGCATGGATTTCGCGCTGCGCTGCGCCTATGCCCACGGCACCGCCGCCATCCGCACCCATCTCGACAGCGCGCCGCCGCAGCACGAGATCAGCTGGACGCTGTTCGAGCAGATGCGCGAGCGCTGGGCCGGCCGCATCGAGTTGCAGGCCGTCTCCATCACGGGCCCGGACACGCTGGTGAACCCGGCCGAACTCGACGCTGTCGCCCAGCAGGTGAAGGCTTCGGGCGGTATCCTCGGCGGCTCGGTCGCCGAATATGCCCGCTCCAAGGAAGCCATGCTCCGCGTGGTCGAGAAGGCCGGCGAGCTCGGGCTCGATCTCGACCTCCACACCGACGAGACCGGCGACCCCTCGGCCCACGCCCTGCTCCACCTCGCCGAAGCCGTGCTCGAAACCGGCTTCACCGGCAAGGTGATGGCCGGCCATTGCTGCGTCCTCACCGTGCAGGACGAGCGCACCCAGCGCACCACCATCGACAAGGCCGTCGAAGCCGGCATCGCCATCGTCTCGCTGCCGATGTGCAACATCTACCTGCAGGACCGCAGCAACGGTAACGGCGCCGTCCGCACCCCGATCCGCCGCGGCGCCACCCTGCTCAACGAATTCAAGGCTGCTGGCGCCGTCGTCGCCATCGCCTCGGACAACACCCGCGACCCGTTCTACGCCTATGGCGATCTCGACGGCGTCGAGGTGCTGCGCGAGGGCGCCCGCATCCTGCAGTTCGACCACCCGCAGGATCAGGCGTGGGACTGGGTGCGCGCCGTCGGCTCAGCGCCTGCCGCGCATGCCGGCTTCACCTACAAGGCAGTGATCGCGCCCGGCGCGCCCGCCGACCTGGTGCTGTTCCGCGCCCGCAGCTGGACCGAGCTCAACGCCCGCCCGCAACATGACCGCATCGTGCTTCGTGCCGGCAAGGCCATCGACACGAGCCTTCCCGACTATCGCGAACTCGACGACCTGATGGAGTAAACCATGGATATCACTGGCTTTCGCGCCGCTCTCGGCGACATTCCGGTCGAAGACAACCCGCGCATCGTGCAGCAGAAGAGCCGCGACCATTACTGGTATTCGCCGCGCCTGAAGCAGCAGCTCGAAGGCGTCACCGCTGAGATCGTGGTCTCGCCGCGCTCTGTCGACGAGGTCGTCACCGTGCTGCGCGAAGCCTTCAAGTACGACGTGCCGATCACCCCGCGCGGCGCCGGCACCGGCAATTACGGCCAGGCCATGCCGCTGTCGGGTGGCGCCATGCTCAACCTGATGAACCTCAACAAGGTCATCAAGATCGAGCAGGACCGGGTGCGCGCCGAAGCTGGCGTCATCCTCGAGCAGCTCGACGAGCAGACCATCCACGCCGTCAACGGCGAGCTCCGCTTCCACCCCTCGACCTATCGTATGGCCTCGCTGGGCGGCTTCATCGCCGGCGGCTCGGGCGGCGTCGGCTCGATCCGCTGGGGCGGCTTGCGCAATTTCGGCAACATCCTCGGCCTCAAGGTCGTCACCTGCGAAGCCGAACCGCGTGTGCTCGACCTGCGCGGCCCCGACATCCTCAAGGTCGCCCACGCCTACGGCACCAACGGCATCATCGTCGAAGCCGAGATGCCGCTGACCGCGCATTACGACTGGGTCGACATGATGGTGGGCTTCGACACCATCCAGGAAGCCTGCGCCTTCGCCGAGCAGGTGGCGCTGCAGGATGGGCTGTTGTGCAAGGAAATCTCGCCGGTCGCCGCGCCCATCGCGCACGACTATTTCAACCGCCACCGCCCCTACATCCGCAGCCGCGAGCAATCGGTCGTGCTGCTGATGGCGGCTCCTGCAGCCGTCCCCGCACTGGTCGATTTCGTCGCCTTCCACGAAGGCGACCTGCTCTATCGCGCCGACACCCTGACGCCCGAGGAAAAGGCCAAGCTGCCCCCGATCTACGAGCTGGCCTGGAACCACACGACGCTCCGCGGCCTCAAGATCGACCCGACCATCACCTACCTGCAGACCCAGTACCCCGACCTCGACCATGTAAAGAAGATCATCGACATCTTCGGCGAAGAGCTGCCGATGCATATCGAGATGACCCGCTTCGACGGTCGCGTCGTGTTCTCCGGCCTCCCCATCGTTCGCTACACCTCGGAAGAGCGGCTCGAGGAGATCATCCGGATCCACGAAGAGAACGGCTGCCTGGTCTTCAACCCGCACCGCTACACCCTCGAAGAGGGCGGCATGAAGCGGACCGACCGGGCGCAGCTGCAGTTCAAGAAGGAAGCCGATCCCAAGGGCATCCTCAACCCCGGCAAGATGATCGCCTGGGACGATCCGGATTTCGATTTCGAATCCGGCCGTACCTGGCTGTTCACCGGCCTCTACACGCTCGGCGGCGCCGCCGAATGAGGGTGCTGGTCGTCCACGCCCATCCGGTCGAGACCAGCTACAACCGCGCGCTGTTCAACGCGACCTGCGAAACCCTTCGGGCGAAGGGCGACGAGGTTGATGCGCTGAACCTCTATGACGACAACTTCATCGCGGCGATGAGCCGCGACGAACGGCTCGGCTACCACGACGTGCCGGGGAACCTGACGCCGCTGACCAAGCCCTACGTCGACCGCCTCCGCGCCTGCGACAAGATCGTTTTCGTCCACCCGGTGTGGAACTATGGCTATCCGGCGATCCTCAAGGGCTTCTTCGACCGCATCTTCCTGCCGGGCGTCTCGTTCGTCCTCGAAGGCGGCGACGCCAACGACAAGGGCAAGCTCATCCCGGCGATGAAGAACATCAAGAAGGTCGCCTACATCACCACCTATGGCGGCGATCGCCTCCGCACCATGATCATGGGCGACCCGCCCCGCCGCCTCGCCATGCGCTGGGCCTGGGTCACCTTCGGCACGCTGATGCCGCCAAAATACCTGGCGCTCTACGACATGAACAACCAGACCGAAGCAGGGCTGAAGGGCTTCATCGACAAGGTGAAGCGCGAGATGGCGAGGTTCTGACAGGATGCCCCGCTCGATTGCTTTGATGCTGTCGATCGTGGTGGGTGTGGCACTCTTCCCTGCCCCATCGCAGGCAACGACATTGGTCTGCGAGATAGGAGCGGCCATCGGCAAGCCAAGGCTCTCTCTCACGTACACCTGCAGATCGAGGACAAACAACCGTTTGTCACGGCCGTATCTGGCAAGACTTCTCGCAAGATGACGATCGTGAAGCGCATTGAAACAAGCGAGATGCGCGCACTGGTTCTGGACAGCGGTGATCCCACCGTTCAGGCGACGCTGGTTCTCGATCCCGCCCCGAGAATGGAGATCGACCTCGGCGGCGGCTACTCGCAAACCGACATCTGCAAGGCGTCCTGACGATTTCGTCAGACACCGTTCATCTCAGTGGCAAACCAGCGGCGCAGCAGGGCAGCTAACCTGCCCCATCCGCGCTCCCGCCCACCCCGGATGTCATCCCAGCGAAAGCTGGGACCCAGTTCGCCACAGCGCAAGCGAAGCCGTGGATCCCGGCAAGCGAAGCCGTGGACCCCGGCTTTCGCTGGGATGACACCGAGTTTTGAGGGGGCGCTTTTTGGTCGAAGCCCGACTTATCCCCCTACCCGTCAACCATGCGAGAATTGCTCGCTGATGGTCAGCCAAGGGGACGAACTACATGCCAAACCGAACTGAACGTATCCGCTCGAAACCGTTCAGCCGAACTTCCACCCGCGCTTGAACTGGTAGAACACGTGCATGCCGATCTTGGTGTTCTTCTTCATGCGCGGCGCCCAGTGCGGGTAGACGTAGGTGGCGTGGTAGTGGGTCGAGTAGCCGACCTCGGCCAGGTATTCCTTGCCCGAGATCACGTCCTTGGCGATTGCCATGGCCTGCTTCCAGGATTTCTGGTCGGTCACCTTCTCGGGGATGCCGTCGCAGGCAAAGGAGAACTGGCAGGCGTTGCGCTTGCTCTGGTTCTGGAACACTACGCCGCAGATCGTGTCGGGATAGAGCTTGTGGTAAACGCGGTTCATCACCACCTGGCCCACCGCCACCTGGCCGCGATAGCTCTCACCGCGTGACTCGAAATAGATCGCAGTGGCCATGCACCAGACTTCCTTGTCGGAAACCTTCTTGCCCTGCTTGCTCATCACCGAGCCGTCGAACACCGTCGCCGGCAGGTCGGCCCGCGCATAGGCGAGCTTCTCCGACATCGTGTGGGGCACCGGCACATCGCTGCCGGTCCCGGCAAGGCCTTCGATAGCATCGAGCGCGGGGGTCGTCAGCGCGGGGTCAATGGCCGCAACGGCTACCGGCATCTCGGCTGGGGCCTTGGCCTCCACCTGGCTCTTGGTCCAGGTGGCAAGGTCGGCCTTGGCCGTCTCGACGGTCGCCGGAGCCGTGCCCTTGGGGTTGCGTGCGGCCGCGATCTTGGCGCGGATATCGGCGAAGCTGGCGGTCAGTTCCGCCAGTTGGACCACCGGGCGGGCCCGATCCTGCTTCAGCGCACGATTGGCGCCGACGAAGCTCTGCGAAAGGAAGATGTTGTCGATCGAGCCGGTGATGACCACATCCGTGCCGGAACGACTGAGGCTCGGCCGCGTTAGGCTAGCCTCATAGGCCGAACTCGACCCCATGTCGGGGGCGTGAGCGGCGCCGGTCAAGCCGGCGACGGCGAAAATTGCGAGCGCGAAACCTGCGCATGCCTTGAGTGCGGCGAGCTCATTGCGAGCACGGCGCATCGGGGTGGTCCGGTATGGGGCCATCAGAACGCTTTACTATCCACGCGAACGCAACAAACGACGCGCCGGCATTTCAGATAAACTGTGACGCAAATGCCGGCCTTCGCGATAATGCGGGTTTAGGGTTAGCCGACCGTAAACAGGGGAAATTTGGCGTCAGGACGGGCCGGAGATGGCCACGAAGGGGCTATATCCGGGCGAAATGGGGCAGCTGGGCTGACTTAATTACCGTCCGCCTACTGCGCCAGCGTCAGCCTCGCCACCGGCACCCGATATGGCGAGCAGCTCACGTAATCCACATCCAGCCGGGCGAAAAACCACAGCGAGGCCGGGTCGCCTGCATGCTCGCCGCAGATGCCGATCTTCAAGTTCGGGTTCGCCCGCTTACCGCGCTCGATCGCGATGGTGATCATCTCGCCGACGCCCTTCTGGTCGAGCGTGACGAACGGATCAAGGTCGTAGAGGCCCTTCCGCTGATAAGCCGAAAGGAACGCCGGCGCATCGTCGCGGCTGATGCCGTAGGTGGTTTGCGTCAGGTCATTGGTGCCGAACGAGAAGAAGTCGACATGTTCGGCGATGTCCCCTGCCCGCAGCGCCGCGCGCGGCAGTTCGATCATAGTGCCGAAGGCGAAGCGCTCCCGGGCCGCCGGCGGCAGCCCGGCCTGCTCGACGATGGCGTAGGTCTGGCGCTTAACCTCCACCACCTCGCTGACAGTGGAAACGAACGGCACCATCACCTCGAGCGTCACCGGCTCCGACTGCTTGGCCGAAGCGGCACGCACGCCGGCGCACAGCGCCTCGATCTGCATCTTCAGGATCTCGGGATAGGTGATGGCGAGCCGCACGCCGCGGTGCCCCAACATGGGGTTGGTCTCGGCAATACGGTCGAGCCGCATACGAAGCGCACGCACCTCGAGGCCGAGCGACTGCGCCGTCTCCTCGATATCCTCGTCGGTGCGCGGCAGGAACTCGTGCAGCGGCGGATCGAACAGCCGTACCGTCACCGGCCGACCCTTCATGGCGAGAAAGATCGAGGAATAATCCGCGGTCTGGAAATCGACCAACCCGGTCAGGGCCTTGGCGCGATCATCGGCATCTTCCGACAGGATCAGCCGCCGCAGCGCCACCATGCGCTCGCGCGAAAAAAACATGTGCTCCGAGCGCGCCAGGCCGATCCCCTCGGCGCCAAAGCTCAGCGCCGTATTCACCGCCTCCACCGTCTCGGCATTGGCCCGCACCTTCACCCGGCGCGAGGCGTCGGACCAGCCCAGGAGCTTCCCCATCGCGCCGCCAATATGCGGCTGCGCCAGTGGCAGGGCGCCCAGATAGACCGAGCCGTCGGTGCCGTCGACCGTGATGCGGTCACCCTGACGGAATTCCTTGTTGCCGATGCGGCAGGTCATCTCCGCTTGGTTGACGCTCAGTGTCCGCACGCCGGCAACACAGGGTTTGCCGGTGATACGCGCCACCACGCCCGCATGACTGGTCATGCCGCCCCGGGCGGTCAAGATGCCGGTCGCCGCCTTCATCCCTTCGATGTCGGTCGGGCCGGTCTCGGTGACGACGAGGATGCAATGCCGGCCGCGCGCCTTCATGCGCGCCGCATCCTCGGAGTTGAAGACGATGACGCCACTGGCGGCGCCCGGGGAGACACCAAGTCCGGTGGCGAGCACCGTGGCGCTTTCAGGCGAGCGGAGCCGGGGATGCAGCATCTGCTGCAGGCGCGCCGGGTCGATATGGGTCACTGCCTCGCGCTGCGTCCAGCGTCCACGCGCCACACGATCAACGGCGGCTTCGAGTTCGGCTGCTGCCGAAGCCGGGGCGGCACGAGCCGAAAGCAGGCGGACCATGTCACCCTCGACTGACACCAGGCAGCTCAGATGCTGCCCAGCCGCCGCATCCAGCAGATCGACGAACGCCGTTGCAGAAGGCGGCAAGGGACCGAACGGCGTACCATTGACTGGCGCCGGGCCAAGCACTCCCGTCTGCGCATCGCGAGTGAGGAACTGCCGAACGTCCCCGTCAGCCATCGCCTGGACAATGACGATCTGCCGCTCCGGGCGCGGATCGAATGTGGCGTAGGACGCAAAGGCATCCGAGATGGCCTTTGCCAACGGCCGTGCCGGGTCGACGGACTCGGCCTCGTTGGCAGGCGGGCTCAGCCCCGGCCGTGCCGGCATCAGGCCCGAACTGTGCGCCGCGCTCGAGGTGCGCACCACCAGCGCAGGCGGCCGGCCATCGCGGCCAACCAGCCGGAACAGCGTCGCGACCCAGTGGATGCGCAGCCGGTCGTCCTTCGCCTTGCGCTCTTCCTGCAGGGCGTTCCAGGCGGCGCGACTGATAACGATGGTCGGGGCAACGGGCAACCCGGCTTCGGCAGCGCGGCTCAGCCACAAAGCCTTGCCGACCAGCAACCCGTCCTGGATCGAGGAAAGGTTCGCCTTGCCCGTGGCGGGCGCGATCGCGAACATCTCCATTGCCAGGGTCACCGGGGACACCTTCCGCCAAGTTGCGAAACATATTGCCGTTCAGGCCGTTGCACCGCAACTGATCACTTGTGATCGGCTTGACGCACCGTTGCCCGTGCCCTTGGGTCGCGGCATTGCTACCTTGACTTGCCCGGGCATTGAACGCATCTGCTCTCCTATGCAAACAAGGCCGCACTTGGACATTACGCTGTGTGCGCCGCGCGGTTTCTGCGCCGGCGTCGATCGCGCCATCCAGATCGTCGAACTGGCGCTCGAGCGCTACGGCGCGCCGGTCTATGTGCGCCACGCCATCGTCCACAACAAATACGTCGTCGACGGCCTGCGCCAGAAGGGCGCGGTGTTCGTCGAGGAGCTCGACGAGATCCCGGATACCGGCGCTCCCGTCGTGTTTTCCGCCCACGGGGTGCCCAAGTCCGTGCCGGCCGGCGCCAAGGCGCGCAACATGTTCTTTCTCGATGCGACCTGCCCGCTGGTGTCGAAGGTCCATATCGAGGCCAACCGGCACCACAATGAGGGCCGCGAGATCGTCCTCATCGGGCATGCAGGCCATGTCGAGGTGATCGGCACGATGGGCCAGTTGCCCGATGAAGCCATCACGCTCATCCAGACGGTCGAGGAAGCTGAGAGCTTCGTGCCCCGGGACCCGGCCAAGCTCGCCTACGTGACGCAGACGACGCTCAGCGTCGACGACACCTCCGCTATCGTCGAGGTGCTGCGCCGGCGCTTTCCGACCATCGCGCTGCCGCACAAGGAAGACATCTGCTACGCCACCACCAACCGCCAGGAAGCGGTGAAGCGGGTGGCGCCGAATGTCGACGCCATGATCGTGGTCGGCGCGCCGGAATCGTCGAACTCGGTTCGCCTGGTCGAAGTTGCGCAACGCAATGGTTGCCCCAATGCCTCGCTGGTCGAGCGCGCCGACAAGATCGACTGGAGCAAGTTCGAGGGCATCAAGACGCTGGGCATCACCGCCGGCGCCTCTGCCCCCGAGACGCTGGTCGATGAGGTCATCGAGGCCTTCGCGCAGCGCTTCGACATCGCGGTCAGCGCCAGCGGCGAGCAGCGCGAGAGCATCGTCTTCAACCTGCCCCGCGAACTCAGAGCCCAGCCCGCCGCATGACTGACCTGACCCTCTTGGAAACGGAGCGGCTGGTCCTCTCCGGCTGGCGTGCCGACCAGATCGAAGATCTCTACCGCCTGCATGGCGATCCGACGGTGGCGCGCTATCTCACCGGGCACGGACAGCCGTGGAGCAAGGCGGACATGGACAAGGCGCTCGCCCACTGGATCGCGCTGTTCGAGCGTCAGAAGATGGGCAAGCTCCGGGTGACGCGGAAGGCCGATGGCGTGCTCGTGGGGCGCTGTGGCTTCGGCATCTACGGCGCCGACGAGATCCCGGAGATCGGCTACTCGCTCTATCCGGAATTCTGGGGCCAGGGCTACGTGTACGAGGCGGCGAGCGCTCTCAAGGACTGGTATTGGCGCGACACCGACCGCGACCATTTCCTCGGCATGGCGGACGCGCGCAACGAGCCCTCGCTGAAGGTGCTGCGCAAGCTCGGCGGCGTGTACACCCATACGGGAGACAGCTACGGCCATCCCGATGTCGAGTTCTACCGCTACGATCGGCCGCCCGCATGAACTCTGTTATCATCCACACCGATGGCGCCTGCTCAGGCAACCCCGGTCCCGGCGGTTGGGGCGCCGTGCTGCAGTATGGCGACACGGTGAAAGAGCTGAAGGGCGGCGCGCCGCTGACCACCAACAACCAGATGGAACTCACCGCCGCCATCGAAGCACTGACCGCGCTGAAGCGGCCGTGCGAGATCGAGCTCCACACCGACAGCAATTACGTCAAGGACGGGCTGACCAAGTGGATCCACGGCTGGAAGAAGAACGGCTGGCGCACCGCTGACAAGAAGCCGGTCAAGAACGTCGAACTCTGGCAGTCCCTCGACGCCGCCACCCAGCGCCACAAGATCAACTGGCACTGGGTCAAGGGCCACAATGGCGACGAAATGAACGAACGCGCCGACCAACTCGCCAACGAGGGCATGGAGCCGTTCAAGGGCAAGAAGCGGAAACCGGAAGGGCTGATGCCGCCGGTTTAGGCCGGCCGGGCGGCCAGTTCGTAGCGGACCGGGTCGCCAAGCATGCGTTCAAATGAGACCAGTAGCGCCCGCCGAATGTCTTCCAACACTTCCGGATCGATCGTCCTGAGGCTTTGTCGGATGGCATCGCGCCAGGCCGGGCCACGATCCCACGC
Organism: Devosia sp. P1_H9; assembly: GCF_056405135.1. NCBI lineage: Bacteria > Pseudomonadati > Pseudomonadota > Alphaproteobacteria > Hyphomicrobiales > Devosiaceae > Devosia > Devosia sp. P1_H9. The sequence continues at coordinate 18,450 of NZ_JBFUCQ010000006.1, read as the reverse complement.
CGTCATGTAGGCGTCGGCGAGGGCGTCGGTCTGGCGGGTCTGGACCATGGCCTGCATGATCTCCGTTGCCTGTTGCACATCCTTGCGGCTCTTTGCGAGGCCGTCGTTGTCCGTGAGCCGGCGCGTGGCGACGATCAGCTTGTGGATGGCATAACGCTCGGGGGCAGGCACCAGCACAGGCACGCCGGCACCATGTAGAAGCACGGCGCGAACTGGCTCATAGATCAGAAAGTCGAGGAAGCGGAGCGGTTGCGCTGCGGTTGCACCCAATGCCGGCATGGCGGCAGGCCGATCGGTGTGATCGTCCGAGCCGGTGTTGGGAGTGAGGAACTCGACCTTGTAACCCGAGCGGGTGCTGTACTGTGTGGTGTAGCGTCCGTCATTGCGATGCGGAATCTCCCGGAAGGTGGGATCCACCTCGCGCAACACGTCGAGGATGGACGGCATGCTATCGTCGACCGCATTGGCGATCGAATGGAACTGGGCGAAGTCGGCATCGCCGGTCTGCATGATCGCGCCGGGCATGCGGACACCCAGCAGCGCCGAGTAGCACTGAAACGCCACCGTACCGATCAGCACACCGCGAAGCCGGAAGAAACCAGCGCGAGAGAGCGCTTCGACGATGTTGCCGGCGAGCGGCTGGGGGCGAGGCAGGTAGGCTTCGCGCACAAGCGTTGAAACAAGGCGCGAGCGGACGCGGTAGTCTTCCTTGAGGTCCTTGAACTGCTCGACGCGCCGGGTGATCTCCTCATCGTCGGAGGGGCCGACGTAGGTACGACGCTTGGCCTGGACGTCGCCGGGTTGCTTGGGCCCGTCGTAGTACCAGAATTTCCTGCCCTTGACCTCAACAGCTACGAAGCGTCCATCGAGTTCGAACTCGGACGTGAAGGCGGCATCGAGGCTGCGTTGAGCGAGTTCCGAGTAGAGGGTCTGGTAGGTCAGATCGAGCTGTTTCATCGTGTTATACCATTTTCGCGAAAATGGTATAACACAGGTTCCGGTCCGGTTATACCATTTTCGCGAAAGTGGTATAACTGCCGGCGAAGCTGGGCGTCATGAGCAATCGGAGAGCTGCTTATGACCTGCGCGTTGCCTCCCCTGCCTCGCGGTCGCATACTCCCATAATGCGCCCGCTCCACCTCGCCGCCGCCCTAGCACTGCTCGCCACCCCCGCGCTGGCGCAGTTCCCACCGCCTGGCGTCTACTCCTGTGTCAGCGAGAATGGCGCCAATCTTGGCGAACTCACGCTGTTCGTGGCGGGCGACTATTCGTTCAAGAACGTCGACGGCAACAGCGCGAGTGGGCAGGTGGCATCGGCCGGCAACGACGTGAACCCGCTGTCGGGACCGCTCAAGGACATGCAACTCGTCGGCGTGTTCGGCACCGACGACACGGGCAAGACGAAGTTCCGGTTCACCGGCTCGGATGGCCTCGAGGTGACGTGCAGCTAAGGCTGCCGCAGGCCGTCAGTCGGCGGCTCCGCCACCCGCCGTCTGCAGCCAAGCCTCACCGCAGGCCTTGGCGAGATCGCGGATCCTGAGGATGTAGCTCTGGCGCTCGGTGACCGAAATGGCGCCGCGGGCGTCGAGCAGGTTGAAGTTATGGCTGGCCTTGATGACCTGCTCATAGGCCGGCACGGCGAGCGTCTGGCGATTGCCGACGGCACCCTTCTTCAGCAACGCCTTGCACTCGTCCTCGGCATCCTTGAAGTGGCGGAACAGCATGTCGACGTCGGCGGCCTCGAAATTGTACTTCGAGAACTCCTGCTCGTTCTGCAGGAACACGTCGGCATAGGTAACCTTGTCCTCGCCGCTGCCGCCGTTGAAGTTGAGCTCCATGATGGAATCGACGTTCTGGAGATAACAGGCGAGGCGCTCGAGCCCGTAGGTGATCTCGCCTGGTACGGGCTTGGTCTCGAACCCGGCGACCTGCTGGAAATAGGTGAACTGGCTCACTTCCATGCCGTCGCACCAGCATTCCCAGCCGAGCCCCCAGGCGCCCAGCGTCGGGCTCTCCCAGTCATCCTCGACGAAGCGGATGTCATGCAGGCTCGAATCGAGGCCGATCTCGGCCAGCGACTGCAGGTAGAGTTCCTGGATGTTGTCGGGCGATGGCTTCAGGATCACCTGGAACTGATAGTAGTGCTGCAGCCGGTTCGGGTTCTCGCCGTAGCGGCCGTCCTTGGGGCGGCGCGAGGGCTGCACATAGGCCGCCTTCCAGGGCTTGGGGCCAAGCGCGCGCAGCGTCGTCGCGGTGTGGAAAGTACCGGCGCCCATCTGCATGTCGTAAGGCTGCAGGATCACGCAACCCTGCTCCGCCCAGAAGCGCTGCAGCGTCAGGATCAGCCCCTGGAACGAGTTCCTGGGGTCCATGTGGGCGGGTAGGGAGGTCATCGGCGGGCGGTCCGGCTCTGGAATTGCGCGCGGAACCTAGTGGGGCCAAGGCACCGGGTCAATTCCGCTGTTCATTCGCCATGGTGCTGCATGGCTGGAAACCGCTCCGGGTGCCTCGCGATATCGACGACTTCCCAGGCCGCAAGCGCAATCATGATGCAGGTGGCGGCGGCAGACAGCAGCAGCGGCGACAACCCGCCGGCCAGCGGATAGAGCGCGAGCATCAGGCCCAGACCGATGAGGCGCGGGATCGACCAGTACTTGAACACGGCCAGCTTGAACAAGACGGCGCCGACGAGGAACAGTGCCGGTCCACCGATCAGCACCAGTATCGCGGATGTATCGAGGTGCCCATCCGGATGGGCCAGCACCATTTCGTCCCCGACTGCCGAAACGACGATGCCGGCGATCAGCAGAATGGGGACGTAGGTGTAAGCAAAGCGGGCGATGCCACCGGGATCGTCCGAGCGCCCTATGGCCGCCGCTGCGGCTCCGGCATGCTGGCCGAAGTAAATCCACCACATGGCGATCGACTGCAGCAGCGACACGGTCATCGCCAGGATCAGCGCCGGCGTCCACTCGAGTTCGGTGAAGGCCGTACCGGTCACCAGCACCGACTCGCCCAGCGCGATCATCACGAACAGCCCGCTGCGCTCGGCCATCAGGCCGCCATCGATCGTCCACTCATGCGTGTCGGAGTGACCCAGCCCCGGCACCCAGAAGTTCACGACAGGCGAGATCGCGTCGAGCAGCACGGCGATGAGCCACAGGTAGAGGCGCAGATCGCCCTCGGCGAAACCGCCGGCGAGCCAGAATACCGCCGAAGCACCATACCAAATGGCAATGCGCACGAAGTTCTGCCTCAGCGACGCGTCCCGTCGGACCGCCCAGAGCATGAAGGCCGTGCGGCCGAGTTGGAACACCACGAAGGCCAACGCGAAGGCAAGCCCGCGCTCGCCAAAGGCCTCGGGCAGCGCGCTCGAGATCACGAGCCCCACACCCATGAGGATGAACAGCAGCAGCCGCACAAGCGGCTTTTGCGGGTCGAGCCAGTTGGTGATCCACGCAGTGTCGATCCAGGCCCACCAGATGGTGAGAAGCAGCATTCCTGCCCTGAGGGCGCCGCTCCAGGTGAGGTCTTCGAGCAGTGCGTGCGATATCTGGGTGACCGCGATGACGAAAACGAGGTCGAAGAACAACTCGACCGATGTCACCTCGGCGTGGTGCCCCGCCCGCCGGCTGCGCAGCAAACTGTCGACCATTTCCCGACTCCAGTTTGCCGGAAGGCTAGCCGGGGGCCATCGTCCTGTCTTCGGGAATCTAGCGCCCGTCATCCTCGGGCGGGCGGAACTTGCCGTCCTTGTCGCGCTTCAGCGTGATGACGTCGGGCCGCTTGCGCTCCTGCAGGTCACGCTCGTGTTTCGCCTTGTCGATTTCCTTGAACTGTCCGGTCCAGTCGCGCCAGATTTTCCGCACACCCCAGAGGATGGCGAGGATAATCGCCACGAAGATAAGGACGCGGAGAAGGGTGCCGGTCATGGCTAGAGCCCCAGCCGCGCCCACACGGAGCGGTCCTCAATGTTGGCGGCAACGTCGCCGGCCAGCGCCGCCAAGCCGAAGCCCGGGAGACTGAAGAGCCTGCGCTTGGGCCCGATCGGCAGCAACTCGACCTTGTCGCCGTAGCGGGTCTGCAGCACTTCATGCAGGTCGCCGAGGCCATCGACCAGGCCCAGTTCCAGCCCGCGGATGCCGCTCCAGAACTCGCCGGTGGACAGCAGGTCATCCGATGCCTTCAGCCGGTCGCCACGACGCATCTTCACCCAGTCGATGAACACCTGATGGATGTCGGTCTCCATCTGCTTGATGCGCTCCACGTCCTCCGGCTTCTCGGGAAGGAAAGGATCGAGCGTCGACTTGTTGCGGCCCGAGGTATGCACCCGGCGATCAACCCCAACCTTCTTCAGCGTCTCGACAAAGCCGAAGCCGGCGAAGATCACGCCGACAGAGCCCACGATGGACGAGGGATCGGCGATGATCTCATCACCGGCAGTAGCAATGAAGTACCCGCCCGAAGCCGCGGCGTCCTCGACGAATACCAGCACAGGCTTTTCGTGCTGATCGGCAAGGTCACGGATGCGCTTCGAGATCAGCCGCGATTGCACCGCCGAGCCGCCCGGAGAATTGATGATGATGGCAACCGCCGGCGCGGATTTTACCGCGAAGGCGCGCTTCAGCAGCGGCGCCACAGTCTCGATGTTCAGACGGCCGGGCCGCTGGTCGGCAGCGATGACGCCGTGCAGGCGAACCACCGGCACCACCGGACCGCCCTGCCCCATCTTGCGCTTCATCCAGGACCGGAGACCCATGCGATACCCTCGTTTTCGACCGGGCAGATGTATGTGCCTCGGCGCGAGATTACCAGATGAGCCGCCCGGTCCCGCGGAAGATCGCGTCGAACTCGGGGCGGAAGGCTCGGCCCGTGGGTTCGTGCAAGGCGCGAGCCGCCATCAGCGTGAACGGCGCACGTGAGCCCTTGATGCCGCGCACCAGCACCCGGCTGGCCGGCTCGCCCTCGCGTGGCAGCAGCGGCAGCACGCTGACGGCGCCGAAGCGCCGGGTGAAGGCGGTCAGCAGCAGCGGCAATGCCTCTGCGACATGAATGAAGATCACCTCACCGCCCGGCGCGGCATGGGTGGCAGCGGTCTTCACCCAGCGATCGAGAACGTCGTCGTCCATGTGCCGTGCGTCGGCGCGCTGAGTGGACGGCGCCGAGCCCCGGCCTGGATCGAAGAAGGGCGGGTTGGCGATGACGGTGGTGAAATGATCACTGGCCAGCCCCGCAGCGGCACGAACCCGGCCCAGCGCCGTCAAATCGAGCTGCAGCACCTTGCTGCGCTGGGCCATGCCGTTGGTGCCGAGGTTCAGCGTCGCAAGCGCCGCCATTGCCGGATCAGCCTCGACTAGCGTCCCCGTGAGGTCCACGAGCTCGGCCATCGCAACCAGCGCCGCGGTGCCGGCGCCGGCCCCGAGATCAAGCAGGCTGCGCGAGCCGGCGCCCACCGACGCACCGAGCAGCACGGAGTCCAGCCCAGCGCGAAAGCCCCGCTCAGGCTGCGACACGGTGAGGCGGCCACCCAAAAAGGCGTCGCGCGTCAGCGTTTGTTGTTTTACAAGATCGGTAGCTTCGTCTAGGGACATCGCACCATCGCGACAGTTCGCATGCGCCCGACTATAGGGTGCCGGATGCGTAGCTCAAACCGGGGATTTCATGGCTCTATCGGCGGCAGCGGCAAACGAGGCGACGACGAACGCCGGCGCGCTTGACCGGCTGGTCGACGCTACCCGTACAGGCATGGATCTCGTCAATGCGATGATCCTCGAAAAGGCCAGCTCGCATGTCCAGCTGGTTCCGGAAGTGGCGCGCTATCTCATCGATGCGGGCGGCAAGCGGCTCAGGCCAATGCTGACCGTCGCGGCCTCGATGCTGTTCGGCCGTGCCAATGGCAGCGAAGTGAATTTCGCCGCCGCCGTCGAGTTCATGCACAATGCCACCCTGCTGCACGACGATGTGGTCGACGAGAGCGAGATGCGGCGCGGCCGGGCGGCAGCGCGGATGAAATGGGGTAACCAGGCGAGCGTCCTGGTGGGCGATTTCCTGCTCGGCCAAGCCTTCATGATGATGGTCGACACCGGCAATGTCGAAGCGCTGAGGGTGATCTCGCAGGCCGCGACGATCATCGCCGAGGGCGAAGTGCTGCAGCTGGCCAAGACGCGCGATCTCAGCACCAGCGCCGCCGACTATGACGAGGTGATCGGCGCGAAGACGGCCACGCTGTTCGAGGCGGCGACGGAAGTGGGTGCGATGGCCGGCGGCGCCGACGCGGCCGGTCGCGAGGCGCTCCGCAACTACGGCCGCGAACTGGGCTTCGCGTTCCAGCTGGTCGACGACGTGCTCGACTATCGCGGCGAAAGCGGCACCCTGGGCAAGAACACCGGCGACGATTTGCGCGAAGGCAAGATGACCCTGCCGGTTATTCTGGCGCTGCAAACGGCGACACCGGCTGAGCGCGACGTGCTGGTCGCGGCACTGGGCGTCGTGGACGCCGGGGAAACCCAGCTCAAGCAAGTCGTCGCGATCTTCAATCGTTACGACACCCTTGGCCGCACCATCGAGCAAGCCGGCACTCACGCCCGCCGGGCCCGTGAGTCGTTGAAGCAGTTGCCCCCCAGCGAGATGAAATCGCTCCTCGGCGAGATCGCCGAATTTACTGTTGCGCGGGCGTATTAACACTTATACGGCCGCGGCGTTTTCCTCTGCCGCGGCGGCTTTGTGGCAAGCGTGCAACATTTGGCCACAGTTCTTTCCGCATCCCACCACAATTAATTAGACTCCCAACAATCGGCCCCGTATCGAGTGGTCCATTGAATTGGGAGATTTTCTATGTGGACGAAGACCAAGATTGCATTCGCCAGCGTGCTGCTGTTGAGCGCGGCCGGCGCCGCCAACGCTGCTGATCTGATCATCGACGAACCGGCCGTTGCGGTGCCCGTGGCCTCTGGCGACTGGAATGGCGCATATGTCGGCGGCCATCTCGGCTGGGTCAGCGGCAACGTTGACTGGGAAGTTGTTCCGCAGCCCGGCCCGGCTGACAGCTATGGTATCGACGGTTGGCTGCTCGGCGCCCAGGCCGGTTACAACTGGCAGATGGACACCTTCGTGCTCGGCATCGAAGGCGACGTGTCGGTCGGTGACGTAACGAGCGACCTAGCCGAAACCGGCTTCATCGAGCGTCAGGTCAATTGGGAAGCCTCGCTGCGTGCTCGCGCCGGCGTTTCGCTCGATACGATCTTGCTCTACGCCACTGCTGGCCTTGCAGCCCTCAACAGCACCAGCGAGATCTTCGGCACCTTCGACGACACGCAGACTCACGTCGGCTGGACGGTGGGTGTCGGTGCGGAAGCCATGGTGACCGACAACGTGTCGATCCGGGCCGAGTACCGCTACAGCGACTATGGCACGCAGTCCTACGAGTTCTTCCCCACTCCGATCGTGTCGGACTCGCACATCACGGCGCACAGCCTGACCGCGGGCGTGAACTTCCACTTCTGATCGTACCGATCAGCATCATTTCGCAGCGGCCCCTTCGGGGGCCGTTGTCGTTTTCAGCTGATCACCGGAGCCGCTGCGACCCAGTACTGTGGGTATTTCGCGCGCATGTCGTGGGCGGCCTGATGGGCCTGGGCGGCGGAGCCGAAGAGGCCGAACACCGTGCCGCCGGAGCCGGACATGCGGGCCAGCGCGCAGCCGTCCAGCACGCGCATCTGCCGCAGCAGGTCACCGATCGCCGGTACCAGCGCGACGGCCGGAGCCTCGAGGTCGTTGCGAGTCTCGGCCAGCCACAGGCCGAGCTGCGCCGGACGGGTGAGCGGTTGCGGCAGGGTGGGCATTGGTGGGTTGGCGCGCTGTTCCAGCCGGCGGAACACGTCGGCGGTGACCACCGGGATCAGCGGATTGACCAGCACCAGGTGAGTGGGGGGAAAACCGCGCAGCGGGTGGAGAATTTCGCCGACGCCACGCACTTCGCAGGGCCGCGACAGCAGGCAGGCTGGCACATCGGCGCCGAGCGTCAGTGCAACCGCCCGCAGGTCGGCGAGCGAGAACTCGCCCTCCGCGATGCCCGCAAGCAGGCGCAGCATCGCTGCGGCGTCGGCCGAACCGCCGCCAATGCCTGCGGCGACCGGCAGGTTCTTGGTCAACGAGATATCCAGCCCGTTGGGCAGGCTCTCCGGCCAGCGGGCCCGGAACGCGTTCACTGCCCGCATCACGAGGTTGGAGTCGCCTCCGCCCGCCGCTGCGGCGAAGGGACCGGTGACGCGCAGGCGATCGGCCTTGGCGGGATGCGCCGAGACCTCGTCGGCGACGTCGACGAACACCACGAGGCTCTCGAGCTCGTGGTAGCCATCGGCGCGCCGGCCGGTGACATGCAGGGCGAGATTGACCTTTGCGGGGGCCGCCTCAGAAACGGCGGCCACGGCGGTGCCCTGCGCCATGTTACTGGGCGGGCGCGGCCTGGCCTTCCGCTACAGGGCTTGCATCGGGCGCGGGGCTAACGGCATCGAGACCGCCCGCGAGCTTCTTGGCCACCCGCTCCTTCACCGCGCCGGTGGTGTCGACGGCCGCGGCGATGTTCCACTGGAACCGAGCCTCGAGCTGGCGCCCGGCCCGCCAGTAGGCATCGCCGAGGTGGTCGTTGATCTCGGGATCGGTGGAACGGAGCTGCACGGCGAGTTCGAGCTGCTGCACCGCGTCCTCGAAGCGGCCAAGCCGGAAATAGGCCCAGCCAAGGCTGTCGATGATGTAGCCGTCATTCGGCGCCGCCGCGACTGCCTTCTGGATCATGTCGAGCGCCGGCATCAGGTTGATGCCCTGGTCGACCCAGCTGTAGCCGAGATAGTTCAGCACCTGGGGCTGGTCGGGGTTGAGCTCGAGCGCGCGCTTGAAATCACCCTCGGCCTTCTCCCACCGCTTGTCGCGCTCGTAGGCAATGCCGCGCACATAGTAGAAGCGCCAGTCGCCCGGAGCGTCGCCACCAGCAACCGCAAGCGCCTTGGTGTAGGTGTCGGCCGCCTCGGCATATTTCTCGGCGGCGCGCTGCATGTCGCCGAGCACCGAAAGCGCCTCGAGATCCTTGGGGTTGGTGGCGACGATGTTGCCGAGCTTGCGGATCGCTTCGTCGCGATTGCCCATGGCGTTGAGGTTTTCCGCCACCCGCACCACGGCCATCGGCTTCATCGGCGAGTCGGCCGGCAACTTGTCGTAGATGGCGTTGGCAGCGTCATGCTGGCCGGCGCCATCGAGCAGCTGGCCATAGACCAGGTCGATCACGTCGGACTTGGGATCGAGATACATCCCGAGCTGCAGGAACACTGCCGAGACATCGGGGCTGCCCTCGCGGGCCAGCGCCACGCCGACCGAATGGAACATCTCGGCTGCACCCGACTGCACGTCGGCCGCAAACACGCCGGGGCGCTGCTTCAGGTCGAGCTTGGCCTTCACGGCAGCGACGAGCGGATGGTCGAGCCCCTGGGCCTCGAACTTGGCGATCACTTCCTCGGCCTCGTCAAAGCGGCCGGCATTGCCCAACATGCGCGCATAGGCCTCGACGATACGGGCGACGAACGGGTCGGTCTCGTATGCCTTGGCGGCGTATTCCAGCGCTTCCTTGCTCTTGCCTTCGACGTCGGCCATCAGCGCGCGGTGGAAGACGAGGAAATCCTCGAGCCCGCCCTGCCCGATCTCGTCGAGCACCTTGTTGGCCTCATCCGGCTTGCCGTCGCCGAGCAGCGCCCAGGCTCGCAACAGCCCGCCGGTGATCCCGGCAAAGGTATCGCCGCCGACATTCTCGAGTTCCTTGGCCGCGGCGCCATAGCGGCGCTGCTTGACCGCCTCGGTGCCGAGGACGAGGCTCGCCAGGTCGTTCGGCGCGCTCAGCTCGAGCATGTGCTTGGCAACGCGCGCCGCGTCGGACACCTGCCCGTTCGCGGCATAGGCGATGAAGCTGCGCTCGATGATGATCGGATTGTCCCAGTCGCCCTCTGCGGCGGCGCGGAAATAGCGCGCTGCGTCATCGGTGCGTAGATCCGAAAGCGCCTGCCGGCCGGCTAGGTAGCTGCCGGTGACGCTGTTATCCCGCAGCGGGAACGCGGTCGATTCGAGCGCCATGGCACCACCGATGGTGAGCATGGCGGCGAGCAGAACGCCGGAAGCGAGACGGGCTTTTTGGGTCACGAGGCTCGAAAACTCCGAGGAGGGCAGGAAAGCGCTGACTAGCCCAAGAAACATGGGCGATTTTGCGACTGCGCCGCAAGGGGCAGGCACGATGACGTGACGGCGTCCGGCCGCCTACATTCCGGAATAGTTGGGTCCCGACCCGCCTTCGGGCGGCACCCAAGTAATGTTCTGTGCCGGGTCCTTAATATCACAAGTCTTGCAGTGCACGCAGTTCGCCGCGTGGATGCGGAACACTGGCGCCCCGCCTTCCTCGGCCACTTCATAGACCCCCGCGGGGCAGTAGAGCGGCGCCGGCTCGCCGTAGCGCCGCAGGTTCTCGCGCACCGGCAGATCGGGGTCGGCGAGCTTGAGGTGCACCGGCTGGTCTTCGTCATGGCTGAGGTTGGCGAGATAGACCGAGGCGGCGCGATCGAAGGTCGTCACGCCGTCCGGGCGCGCATAGGTCCGCGGCGTCACTGCCGAAATCGGCTTCAGCCCCTGGTAGTCAGCCTTACCGTGCTTCAGCGTGCCAAAGAGCGAGAAGCGGAACAGCGCCTCGCACCACATGTCGAAGCCGCCCAGTAATACGCCGAGATACGTGCCGAAGCGGCCCCAGAACGGCTTCACATTACGCACCGGTTCCAGTTCAGCGCCGATACCGGTTGCCAACACGCTGTCGTTCAGCCCCTCGAGCATATCGTGCGCCCTGCCCTCCCCGATCGCCGCAGCGACCCGGTCGGCGGTGGCCACGCCCGAGCGGATGGCGTTGTGGATGGCCTTCAGCGCCGGCACGTTCATGAAGCCCGCGGCGCAACCGATCAGCGCACCGCCCGGAAAAGCGAGGTCCGGCACCGACTGCAGCCCGCCCGAGGTCAATGCGCGTGCGCCATAGCTCAGCCGTCGCGCGCCCTGCAGTACTCGGGCAATCGCTGGATGGCTCTTGAACCGCTGGAACTCGCCGAATGGCGACAGCGTCGGGTCCTCGTAGCCGAGGTGGACAACAAAGCCGAGATAGAGCTTGGTGCCCGCCGCATGGTAGGCGAACCCGCCACCGGAAGTGGCATTGTCGAGCGGGAAACCAAGATAGTGATCGACGCGCCCCGCCTTATGATGCTCGGGGGCGATCTCCCAGACTTCCTTGATGCCGAGCCCGTAGAGCTGCGGATCGCGCCCATCGGCAAGGCCGAAATGGCCAATCAAATGCTTGGCCAGCGAGCCGCGGGCCCCTTCGCCGATCAGCGTGTATTTGGCCCTGAGCCCAATGCCCGCGGCATAGGTCCCCTTGGGATTGCCGGCGTGATCGACGCCGAGATCACCGGTGATGATGCCTTCGACCCGGCCGCCCTCGCCAGTCAGCACATCCACTGCCGCGGTCATCGGGAAGATGTCGACACCGAGGCCCTGTGCCTGCTCGCCGAGCCATTTCACCAGATCGCCGAGGCTGACGATCACCGCATCGGGGACCTTCATCTGCGGCGGGATCATCAGGCCCGGCAGCGGGATATCGACGCTGCCGGTGAGGAAGTGGAAGGTATCGCGCGTGACATCGGGACCAACCGGCGCCCCCATGTCGCGCCAGCCGGGCAGCAGCGCATCGAGTCCTACCGGGTTCATCACTGCGCCGGAAATGATGTGTCCGCCCAGTTCAGCCGACTTTTCCACTACTGTGACCGACAGGTGCGGCGCCACCTGCTTCAGCCGGATGGCCGCGCTCAGCCCCGCGGGACCAGCGCCGACGATGACCACGTCGGTCTCGAGGATCTCGCGGTTGCCGGCGTCGGCCAAGGGTCACATCCATTCGAAGATGGCGGGGGAAAGCGGGCTGTGACATAACAGAACAAATGTCCGAAAATCGACCGCTAAATGACGCCGAAGCCCGCGCGGCGCTCGACTGGTATCGCGCCGTCGGCGTCGATTTCGCCGTGGGCGAGGAGCCGGTCGATCGTTTCGCCGCTTCCGCCGCGCCGTCGCGCGCCCGTCCGGCACCAGTTGCCGACGTTGCTCAAGCCGCGACGCCGGTGCCCGCACAGGCTCCGATAGCGATCTCGCTGACGTCGGATCCGACCGAAACGACTGCTCTCGCGGCCGGCGCCACGACGCTCGACGAGCTCCGCGCGGTGATGAACGCCTATGACGGGTGCCTCCTTAAGAAGCGCGCCACCCAACTGGTGTTCGCCGACGGCAATCCCGAAGCCGAGATCATGCTGGTGGGCGAAGGCCCGGGCGAACAGGAGGACTTGCAAGGCAAGCCCTTCGTCGGCCGCGCCGGGCAACTGCTCGACCGCATGCTGGCAGCCATCGGGCTAGACCGCACTAAGGTCTACATCGCCAACATGGTGCCCTGGCGCCCGCCCGGCAATCGGGATCCCTCGCCCGAAGAAATGGCGCTCTGCACTCCGTTCCTGCTGCGCCAGGTCGAGTTGGTGGCGCCGAAGTTCCTCGTGACCCTCGGCAACGTCCCGACCAAGTCGCTGTTCCAGACCCAGAACGGCATCACCCGCATGCGCGGCCAGTGGCGCGACCTGACGATCAACAGCCACCAGACGAAGGCGCTTGCCACCCTGCACCCGGCCTACCTGCTGCGCACGCCGGCCTCGAAGGCATTGGCTTGGCGGGACATGCTGAGTTTGAAGCAGGCGATGGATGCGGCGCGGGCCGCTGCCGGCTAGTCCGCGCGGTCGCCACAACCACCAGCCGTTATCCCCTACGACCAAAGCACCAACCGGCATTGCTATTTTGACGGCGACTTAACGCTCTCGCGCAGAGAATAATCGCGGCGCTTGAGTATCCTGCCCGAATTTGGTCCGACTCCACGGGCAAGCGCCTCAGGACCAAGAACCGCAGAAAGCGCCATGTCCTCCGCCCTCAAGATCTATGCCCTGTTCATTGGCTCGGCACTCCTGATGTTCGGAGGCGGCCTGCAGGGCCTCTTGCTCTCTGTGCGCGGCGCCGAGGAGGGCTTTTCGCTGACCGCGCTGGGCCTCATCGGCACCGGTTGGTCGGTGGGGTTCGTCGCCGGCTCGATCACCGTGCCGCTGCTGGTGAAACGGGTCGGGCACATTCGTGCCTACTCGATCATGGCGGCGATCGGCACGGTCACCATTCTCCTTAACCTGCTCTGGGTTCAGGACATCGGCTGGATCGTGCTGCGCGCCTTCTCCGGCTTCTGCTTTGCCGGCGCGGCAATGATCGTCGAGAGCTGGCTCAACGAAGTCGCCGACAACCGCAGCCGCGGCACCATCTTCTCGGTCTACACCACGATCAACATGGCAGCTTCGACGGTCGGCCAGCTGGCCATGGCGGTCACCGGCACATTCGGCCACATCCCGTTCGTGGTCGGCGCCATCGCCTTCATCTGCGCGCTTCTGCCGTCCGCGCTCACCTCGACGCCGCAGCCGCGGCCGATCTCGTCGGCTCGGCTTGACGTGGTGCTGCTCTACAAGACCTCGCCCCTGGCCGTGATCGCGGCCTTCGCCTGCGGCATGGCCAACGGCACGTTCGGCACGCTCGCCCCGGTCTATGGCTTCGAGCAGAAGCTCGACGCCTCGACCATCGCCTACCTGTTCGCCGTCACCGCCGTCGTCGGCGCCGTGGCGCAGACGCCGTTCGGCCGGCTGTCGGACAAGATCGACCGCCGGCTGGTGATCGTCGGTCTCAGCGGCTTCTCGGCTGTCGTCGGGCTGCTCACCGTGCTGATCAACCCCAGCAGCGGGGTGCTGATGTTCATCCTGTTCGGGATGTACGGATTCGGCGCCTACCCGCTCTATGCCATCGCCGTGGCGCATGCGAACGACTTCGCCAAGGAGGGGGAGTTCGGCCGCGTCGCCGGCGGCATGCTGCTGATCCTCGGCATCGGCCTCGCCATCGGTCCGATCATCGCCAGCTGGGTGATGAACACGATCGCGCCGGTGGGACTGTTCATCGTCACCGCCACGTTCCATGGGGCGCTGGCCGTCACGGCGTTCCTCAGGATGAAGGTGCGGCCGGTACGCGACGCGACGGGACGGGTCCGGTTCCGCGCCATGAGCGCCGAGAAAGGCGTGTCGCCGGGCACGGTGACGCTCGATCCGCGCGGTGACGAAAGCCAAGCGCCTCGCCCGACTGCAGCTCCTGTGGCACCTGCGGGCGAAGCCGAGATCATCGTGCCTGATCCGATCGAGCCGGTGGTGCTTGCGCCCGAGCATCCCAAGCCCGATGCTCCAGGCGACACGACGAAGTCGGACAAGCCGAAGCCGGAGTAGAGAGATGTTCAAGAGCGAGCTCGACCAGAGCAAGCCGTTCACCCCGCTGTCGATCGCGGTGCTCGCCGTTTCCGATACGCGCACGCTCGAAACCGATACCGGTGGAGCGCTGCTGAAATCGCTGATGGAAGCCGACGGGCACAAGTGCTTCGAGCGCGCCGTGGTGCGCGACGACATCCATCAGATCCGCGCCAAGGTGATGGAGTGGGTGGTGAACCCGGCCATCGATGCGATCATCACCACCGGTGGCACTGGGTTCTCCGGCCGCGATGTGACGCCCGAGGCGCTGGAGCCGCTGTTCCAGAAGCGGATGGAGGGGTTCTCGGTGCTGTTCCACCAGTACTCTTCGACCACCGTCGGCACCTCGAGCCTCCAGTCGCGCGCCACCGGCGGCCTGATCGGCGAGACGTTCGTCTTCGTCCTCCCCGGCTCGCGCGGCGCCTGTCGCGATGCGTGGGAGGGGATCCTGCGGGCCCAGCTCGACAACCGGCACAAGCCCTGCAACTTCGTCGAGCTGATGCCGCGGCTGGCCGAGCGCTAGGAACGGCGCTTCGGCCCCGGCGTTGTCCTTCGAAGGAGAACTCCGATGATCCGCAAGCTCAAGTCCGGCGAATACCGGCTCTATTCCAAGAAAACCGACCCCAAGACCGGCAAGCGTCGGAACCTGGGCACCTTCGACACGCGCGAAGGCGCCGAAAAGCACGAGCGCGAAGTGCAGTACTTCAAGCGCCACTGACAACCGACCCTCAGCGCGCTATCTTCCGGCATGCCCAGCAAGGACCAGAAAATCACCGTCGCCCTGACGCGCAAGCAGACGGCGCCGCGCAACGTCGCCGCCAAGGCACTGCGCGAAGGGCAATTCCAGCCCAAAGTGGAGCCCGATCCGAAGGGCTACAAGCGCAAGAAGAAGCACAAACAGGACCCGCTGCTCGAAACCGAAGAGCCAGGCGAATAACTGCGTTGCAGTTAATTCAGTTGATTTGCTGAATTCCAGTTTATCACCAAGTTTAGCTCGCGCCGCGAACTCCTTCCAAAAACACGTTCATTTCCCATTCAGCCGGCGCAATTCAATTGCGATGCCCTACCGTCCGGTGCCACTTTGCGGCACTCAGGGCGTCACATCGGGAGGGCTCCATGACTGGGCTGATCATTCTGGCGATCGTCGTCGCCGCAGTTGGCTACGCGATCTTCATCTACAACGACCTGGTGTCGAAGCGGCAGCTCAAGGAAGAGGGCTGGTCGGGCATCGATGTTCAGCTGAAGCGCCGCACCGACATGATCCCCAACCTGATGGAGACGGTGAAGGGCTATATGGGCCATGAGCGCGAGACGCTCGAGGCCGTCACCAACGCCCGCGCCGCGGCCACCGCCGGCGCCAATGCCGGCCCGGCAGAGCGCAGCCAGCTCGAGGGGGCGCTGTCAGGTGCTCTCGGCAAGCTGCTCGCCATCGCCGAGGCCTATCCAGACCTCAAGGCCAACACCACCTTCCTCGAATTCCAGAGCGCGCTGCAGAACGTCGAAGACGAAATCCAGCTGGCCCGCCGCTACTACAACGGCTCGGTGCGCAACCTGAACACCGCCGTCGAGAGCTTCCCCTCCAACGTCGTCGCCAATGCCTTCAAGTTCGAGAAGGCGGAGTATTTCGAGCTGGAGAACGAGGCCGACCGGGCCGTGCCGTCGGTGAAGTTCTAAGCGCCGGTTGTTCAAAATGGAGAAGCTGGTGGCTGTGGACCCCCACCCCTGTCCCCTCCCCCTGCCGGGGAGGGAGACGAAGGAGCCGCTTGCTCCGACGTTGCGGCAGCCGCCGCCAATTCGGAGGGTTTCCTTCCCCAGTAGGGGGAGGAAACAGGGGTGGCGGTCCACAGCCACCGGGTTCGCGGCCGCTCTATTGGCGCTGTTTTTCGCCCTCCTCCTCGCCCTTCCGGCCACCGCCCGCGAAGCCATCACCTCATTCGCCTCCGCCGTCACCCTCCTCGCCGATGGCTCGGTCGACGTCATCGAGACCATCGAGGTGAACGCCGAAGGCTATGAGATCAAGCGCGGCATCTATCGCGACATCCCGTTGATCCTGATCAACCCGGACAACTCGCGCCTCCGCTCCAACCTCGCCGTGCAATCGGTCACTCGCGACGGCCGGGCCGAGCCCTACTCGCTCGAAAGCATCGGGGCCGGCTTCAAGCGCATCCGTATCGGTGATGCCGATGTGTTCCTCAGCAACGGCCGGCACAAATACACCATCCGCTACACCATGACCCGGATGGGCCGCATCTTCGCCGATCATGACGAGCTGTTCTGGAATGCCACCGGCAATTACTGGAACTTCCCGATCGAGGAGGCTGTCGCCTCGATCACCCTGCCCAAGGGCGCGGTGATCGACCGGCTGGTCGGCTACACCGGCCCGCCCGGATCGATGGAGCAAGCAGTCACCATCACTCGCACCTCGGACAACACTGCGATCTTCCGGGTAAACCGACCGTTGGCCTCGGGCGAAGGCGTCAGCGTGGCGGCGTCGTTTCAAAAGGGCATCCTCACCGAGCCGGAGGGACTAGACGCGCTGCTGTTCTGGCTGAGCGACCACCGCGACATCGTGGTGCCCGTGATCGCTGTCGGCCTGGTGCTGCTCTACAACCTCCTCGCCTGGAGCGCCGTCGGCCGCGACCCCAAGAAGGGCACCATCGTCCCGCTGTTCCACCCGCCCAAGGACTTCTCGCCGGGGCTCGCCGAGTATGTCGACGGCATGGGCTGGGCGAAGGGTGGCTGGACTGCCTTCACCGCCTCGATCTTCGACCTCGGGGTCAGGGGCCTGGTAAAGATCGACAACCCGGGCAAGACGCTGACCGTCACCACTACCGGGAAGGAGCCGCCGGACGATCTCGGGGCGGCCGAGCGGCTGCTCTTCAACTACTTCAACTCGCAGGGCAAGGTAACGGTCAACACCACGACAGGGCCGAAGCTCAACGAGACCCGCGGCCAGTTCGTCTCGGCCATCGAGACCGAGAACCGGCAGGTCTACTACAAGAACAACACCGGCTACGTGGTGCTGGGCGTCGCGCTGTCGGTGGCGATCCTCCTCGCCATGGTGCTGTTCGACATGCTGGACCCGATCACCCTGGTGTTCGCGGGCGCCGGCGCGCTGTTTCTGGGCATCCTCGCCGGCATCCTCAGGGGCCTGTGGCGCAGCCCGATCCTGTCGAAAATCATCTTCGCGGTGTGGGCAGTGATCTTCGGCGGGAATGTCCTCGGCGCGGCCGGCAGCTTCTTCGGCGACTTCCGCATCGGCGAGTTCCGCCCCGACATGGCGCTGATCGGCGCCGCCTCGATCATCTTCATCAACGTGGTGTTCGCCGTGCTGATGCGGGCGCCGACGGTGCAGGGCCGCAAGGTCATGGATCAACTCGACGGCTTCAAGATGTACATGAACACCGCTGAGAAGAATCGCCTCAACATGACCAACGAGCCGCCGATGACGGTGGAGCGGTTCGAGCGCATCCTGCCCTACGCCATCGCGCTGGGCGTCGAAAAGCCATGGTCGGAGCACTTCGAGGGCGAACTAGCGCGCAACGCGGTGGCGGACGCGCGCAGCGGCAGCTATTCGCCCGGCTTCTATTCCGGCCGCGACTGGTCGAGCGGCTCGGGCAGCTTCGCGAACACCGTTTCCTCGGTCGCCAGCGGCATGAGCGCCGCGATGGTCGCTGCGCAGCCGAGTTCGTCATCGGGCTCTGGCTTCTCCAGCGGCGGCGGCGGAGGCGGCGGTTCCGGTGGTGGCGGAGGCGGTGGCGGCGGGGGTGGATGGTAGCCTGTAGGCAGCGCGCAGGTTGGTGACGCACCATCTGAACACACATCCGCCCTGCAGTGGTCGGAGCTCGATCTTGCCACAACCACCGCCCGGCACCTCCCCCTCTGACGGGGGGATGGGTGGGGGTGAGCGGAGCCACAATCACGAGGCTGGGCAAGGCGTTGCGAGAATCTTGCGCCGATCTATCCCCCCACTCCCCACCCATGCGATTCTGTGCCCATCCGCTGCACCGAAGCGAGATCATGACGA